>JAJPJW010000017.1 GCA_021324075.1 Pseudomonadota bacterium
GCGCGTATGGTCGTATCCAGGGTCGCGAAGAGCTTGTCCTCCACCAGGACGTCGCTGCCGGTCAGCGCCCGCATGAGGGATGATTTTCCGGCATTCGTGTAGCCCACAAGCGCGACGCCGAGCAGTTCCGCGCGTTTCATCCGGCGTTGCTCCTCTTCCCTTTGAACCGCTTGTAACTCGTGCCTCAGCTCAGCCAGGCGGTCGCGGACTTTGCGCTTTTCGGTCTCGATGATGGTTTCCCCGGATCCTCGTCCCGACTGGCGTTCCTTACCGACCCCCGTATCCCTGAGACGGGGAGCCTGGTAGGTTTGGCGCGCGATATCGACCTGGAGCCGCGCGGCCCGGGTCTTCGCGTGCCGGTTGAAAATTTCGATAATCACCCCCGTCCGGTCGAACACCGGAACACCCAAAGCCTCTTCGACATTGCGGATCTGGGACGGGCTCAAATCGCAGTCAAAAACCACCATCCCGGGTCCTTCGGGTGTCGAAGCTGTGTCGGACGGTTGTTGTGGCGCGGCCGAGTTCCCCTTGATCCTATCCCGGTAGCCCTTTCCGCCGGTGAGCTGGGCGAGCTCCTTCAGTTTTCCCTCGCCGACCACAGTGACCCTCGATGTGGTGGGTTGCCGCTGGGACATAGTGCCGGTCACCTCGTAGCCCAGGGTCGTCACCAGCCGCTCGAGCTCGGTCAACGATTCCATCGCTTCGGCATCAGTCACCTTGGGCGTTCTGACCGAAAACAGGAGTGCTTTTGGATGCGTGTTTCTCTGCAGGGATTCCATTTCCAGCCTCGATTGAATTCTATCCGCTTGAATGATCCACATTGCTTGCACATAACAAAGGGGCCTGCCCTTTTGTTTGCTTCATTTTCCGGGGGCCCCTATCTGTCCACGACCGGTCCCCGTCGTGGACAAGCAAACCGTTATCTTTTCATTTCTTCCAGCGGGAGAAGCCGCGAGTCTTCCAAAGCGGCCGACCGATGCCCCAAACCTCTCAGATAGTCCTTATTGGAGGCGAAGGAAAGAAACGAATTCACGTCCTTTTGGCGGATCAACGCCACCATATCCCACCGCTCTTTTTCCGGCCCGATCAAAAACGGGCCACCCTTCCCCAGGAATAGGATGTCGCCCCCCGTTTCCCGGAGGTGTGGGAGGGTATGATCAATATAGCGCCGGAAGGCTTCTTCGCCGCTGATGGGCGTCGGTGGAGCAAGATCGGGCGTGTCCGAATAGTCCGCCGTTCCACGGAATCGGAGCAGGTTCAGCATGACCACTTCACCTTTTATCCGCCTCATGACGAAGGCCCGTCCAGCTTCTTGCGTCACCTCAAGGTAAGCGGCCGTTTCGTTCTTGTTGGTCATTCCAACTCTCCTTTTCTGGATTTCACCCCGGGCCCCGGCTTTGTCCACGATGAGTCCCCGTCGTGGACAAACCTTGTGTCATATCATGGGGCTGTCACAGATCCACGGACTAGGCTATGAAAAAAGCACAGGCAAGTTTCAATAAAATCTGTCGCCATTAAAGTTTGGATGAAAAAACTACGCCGTATTGGGCACCCAATCCATCCGTAATATTGCCGCCGATGAGTCCGTTAAAATTAAACATTCCAATTTCAGGTTTGATAGCGGATGTCGGCCCCAGTTTGATATTCAATCCAACGCTGCCGCCCGAAGCCGTAAGGTTATTCAAACCCTCCCCGCCGGAAGCCGTCGGGATGCCGGTGTAAACATAACGTCCATTCAGGCTTAGGTCTAAGGCCGAACCAAGTGGGTGGGTCAGGAGGATATCGACTCCCGGACTCCAAGCACTTTTGGATTGATTCAATACATCAACATAAGCATAGGCTAGGCCCCCAATTAAAGAGAACTGCCAGGGATCGTTTGCCGAGCAAAGGAAATATTTAAAATCAATTTCCCCGCCCAAACTGGGACCGACTGACGAATAAGGCAAAGCCACCGTGGTAAGCCGGTACCCCACATCCAAACGATCCATCAGTCCCAGACGGATTCCAAAATGAGCGAGAAATGGGGTAAAGTTATCCCTGCCAGGATTGCCGACCACCGTGAATTGTCCGCCCGTCCCTCCAATAAAAGCCAACTTCCCCGGTTCAAGGGTAGGCGCGGTTTGAAAATTAAGAAGCCAAAAAGCCCCAGCGGAAGAACTGAAGCAAAATCCCAAGATTGCCAAAACACAAATTCGATTTCTCAACTTTAAAAAGTCAGACATTCCAACCTCCTTCATTTATGCCGAAATCACGGGGAACCCCGCGCAACCGAAAAGGCTTTCGATGGTCGTATCGGACTTATTACTTTGTCCACGATGGCTCCCCGTCGCGGACAGCCCGAATCACGTTTCGATTTTATTTAAACCATTTTTTCGCATTTGGCCTGTGGTGAGGACATCCTGGCCAGCAACATGGTCGACGTTTACCATCTGCAAGGTCATTGCATGCCCTTTCGATTCGGTACCTGCGCGTCTCTGGTTTCTTAGCTGATGTAACCCAACAAATCCACTCGTTACGTGCAAGTGACGTAATATCCTCCCATGCAGCTCTAGCCGCGGGTGCTGAAATAAATGCTTTGAGCAAATCCGTCGGTATTCTATGCACTACGTCAGCAGTATTTTCTTTCTTCATAAAATTATTTTATGTCTTTACTTTGCTCAGAACAACGTTTCCGAGACCGAATGCTAATTCTAGTTTTATACACAATCAGGTAAACGTCGAACAACATCAAAA
>JAJPJW010000063.1 GCA_021324075.1 Pseudomonadota bacterium
AGAAGTTCGGCCCCGAACTGGGGGACAAGAGCGCGCAAAACGAGGGGGAAGACGTGTTGAGCCTGCTATGCCGCCAGCCTGCCACGGCCCATTTCATCGCCTTCAAACTCTGCCGCCGTTTCGTTTCCGACAACCCGCCGGAAGGCCTGGTCAAGAAGGTCGCTGACACCTACCTGAAGACCGACGGGGATATCAAGGAAATGCTGAGGACGCTTTTCAACGCCCCCGAGTTTTACAGCCCCAAGGTTTACCGCGCCAAGGTGAAGACACCCCTGGAGTTCCTGGCCAGCGCCCTCCGGGTCACCAACGCCAAGCTCGATGACCCGGTCAAGCTTTCCCAAGTGCTGGCCAATATGGGCGAGCCCCTCTACCAATGCGAACCGCCCACGGGTTATCCGGATGACGCCAAAAGCTGGATTTCCTCGAGTGAACTGCTTGACCGGATGAACTACGGTTTGGGGCTCCTGAGCAACAACCACTCCCAGGTCTCGGTGGACCTGCCGGCGGTGGTGCCCGCCGTGGAATCCAGCGACGAGAAGGGGGTCCTCAACGGTTTTTTCAAGGCCTTCCTGCAAAACCAAGTGTCGATTTCCACGAAGAAGGTTTTGTTGAACAGGTTGAAAGACCCCGAGATCACCCATGCGGCCTTGGATGACCGCAACAAGGAAATCCAAGTGGCCAAACTGGGCGCGCTGGTGCTGGGCTCGCCGGATTTTCAGAAGAGATGATGAAGGAGGCATAACATGGAACAACCCAACCAAATCCGCCTATCCCGCCGGGATTTCCTCAAGGTGAGCGGTACCGTGGCCGCCGGGTTGGCCTTTCACACCCTGCCCCAATGGGCTTGGGCCGCCGCCACAGCTGCCGCTCCGGCTTCTTCCGGCAAGGTTTTGATCGTCCTCTTCCAGCGCGGCGCGGCCGATGGGCTCAACATCGTCGTCCCTTTTAACGACCCGATTTACCAAAAAAGCCGGCCCACCATCGCCATGGGGTTGCCCGGCCGGGACAAGGGTGTCTTGGACCTGGACGGCCGATTTGGGCTCCACCCCTCCATGGCGCCCCTCCTGCCCCTGTGGAAGTCCGGCCAATTCGCGGTGGTCCAGGCGGTGGGCAGCCCCGAAGGCACCCGTTCCCACTTTGACGCCCAGGACAACATGGAAACGGGCACGCCAGGGGTCAAAACCACGCCCGACGGCTGGCTCAACCGGTCCCTGCTTTCTTTCCCCAAAAGGCCCAAGTCGTCCCTGGCGGCGGTGTCGGTGACCCCGCGCCTGCCCCGCATTTTGCGGGGCGAATTCCCCGTGACCACTTTCACCAATATGCAGTCCTACAAGTTCTTCGGGGGCATGGGCGAGGAAGCCACTTTCGACGCCATGTACGAGGAAAGCATCGACAAGCTTCTTTCCGGGGCGGGCAAGGAAACCCGGGATTCGGTGGATGCCCTGCAAAAGATCCTCGGTGACGGCCCCCAAAAGGCGGAAGACGCAGGTTATCCCAAGAGCAAGGAAAGCCAGAGCTTCTTCCAATTGGCGCGCATCATCAAGGCCAAGGCCGGCTTAAGGGTGGGCTTCGTGGATATCGGGGGTTGGGACGACCACATCCAGGAAGAAAACCGGCTCCAGAAAGGCCTGGGGGACCTGAGCGGGGCCATCGCGGCCTTTTATGAGGATTTGGGGGACCAGGCCAATGATGTGCTCTCGGTTTCCATGACTGAATTTGGCCGCACCCTGCAAGAAAACGGCAACCGCGGTACGGACCACGGCCATGCCAGCGTGATGATGCTTTTCGGCGGAGGAGTCCAGGGCGGCAAGGTTTACGGAAAATGGCCTGGGTTGGAACAAGAGAATCTTTTTGAAGGCCGGGACTTGCAGGTGACCACCGATTTCCGCCAAGTCCTATCCGAAGCTCTTTCGAATCACTTGGAGGTCCAAGATCAAACGAATATATTCCCCGGATTCCAACAAGGAACATCCCTGGGATTTATTTGAATAAGGAGGGTTGGCTTAAATTTCTTTTAGCGAAGGGCCGCGTAAATGTTCAAACTCCACCGGGCCCGACTTCTTTAGTTGAAATCAGTGTCAGGAGCGACCTTTGGAAGGGGAGGGAAACGTCAAAAGCGGGAACGGATATGAGGAGGTCGAGGTGCGCCGAGGCTGGAGGTTGGTTTGGTTGGCGGGGTTGGCAACGGTCGGCCTTGCTTTCGGCCAGGACGGGCTCCCTGAACAAGAGCCGACTTCCACCGTTCCCAAACCCTTGTTCCTTTCTTCCAAGGATAAGATACGGGACTCGGCCCAGTACCCCTTGCCTTCCCCTCCTTCCCAATCGGAGGATGGAATGCCCCTCACCGTGCAGAACGACTGGCAATCCTTCCCGGAAGGACCGGCTTTGGCGGACCTGACCGCCCCCTCGGCCCTGCGGCAAATACCGGTAATCGATCGTAGGGAAAAGAAGCCGGGGAAATATTATTGGCACCCCTACAAAGGCTGGTTCTTTTGCCATGTCCGGCAGGGCGGCCGGCAATGGTACGGCTGGCGCACGGGCGGAACCTTCCATTGGGTCCTTTGGCGGTCCGGGCATTTCTGGTGGCGGGATGTGGTAGCGGACCGTTGGATTGATTTTGACCAGGGCTATTGGTGGTGGCAAGCTCCGTCCCTGGATCCCCGGCATCCCCAGTACCAGGTTTTGCTTCCGGATGGCCATTACCACGCCTGTGATGCCCGGGGTGTTTTAGGGGATTGAAGGAGTTTTAAAGCTTATCTTCCGAGAGACGGACTTGGATGGGGCCACTTGTTTGAATTTAATATTGTTTTAAACGTTCTTGGATTCTTCGATTGTTTTTAGGCATTTAAAAAGTTCGTCTTCGAGAATCCGGAGTTTTTTGTCCTTTCCATGTTTGTAATCCCTAAACGCCTTCCAAAAGTGAAAGATTTTCGGTTTTGCGTCAGGCAATAACACGATAACAACAGGGTTATATTCTTTCCCGAACCATCCGATTTTTCCTTTGGATTTTATTTTTTGAACGCCAGAAAAAGCTAAAAACAATCTGACGCCCGTTTGATCTTCTAATAGATGCCAATTTGATTTTTCTGAAAAATTGAGAATTTCCGCGTAAGGCTTGATTTTTGGAATGATGTTTTTCTCAATGTAATCTTTCCAATGGGGACTATTGGAATAAACGAGAAGGATATGTTTGTTTTGGGGCCCCCAAGCGGTTTTTGTCGTTTCTGCAGCTCGGTTCAATTTAAGCTTGCGATTTAGAAAAAGTATTAAGCCGACCGGAATAATGATGGGCAATAAAATAATGACGCTTATGAAAATAAGAACCAAGAGCAACTTTGAACTGATTGGGGTTTTACGATCAGAATTTATTGGCATTGGGACACCACTTGGCCAGTGTGCAGACCTGACACAGCGGTTTGCGGGCATCACAGACCTTGCGGCCGTGTTGGATCAGGCGGTGCGAGAAGTGCAGCCACTCTTCCTTTGGGACAATCTTCATCAAATCCTGCTCGATCTTGACCGCATCCTGGTGCTGGGTCCAACCCAAGCGGTTGGACAGCCGGGTGACGTGGGTGTCCACCGTAATGCCTTCCGAGATGCCGTAAACCTCCCCTAGTACCACATTGGCGGTCTTGCGGCCCACGCCCGGAATTTCCGTCATTTCCTCGATGGTCTTGGGCATCTTCCCCTTATATAAACCCAACAGGGCTTGGGCGGCGCCCAGCAGGTTCTTGGCCTTGTTGTGGTAGAAGCCGGTGGATTTGATGATCTTCTCGATGTCCTTGATCTTGGCCACGGCCAGCTTTTCGGGAGTAGGGAAGACCTTGAAGAGTTCAGGGGCCACGATATTCACCCGCTCGTCCGTGCATTGGGCCGAAAGGATGACCGCGCAAAGGAGCTGGAAGGGTGTCCTGTAATGGAGGAAACAGCGGGTGTCCGGGTAAAGGCGCTGGAGTTCCTTGATGATTTTGGAGGAGTTGGGGTTTGGCATTTTTTTCCTCTTGAGAATTATTGAGGTTCAATCAATGGCGGCAGGAAAAATCAAACTCCCCAAAGGCACATGGCCAAAAACACCATGATCCCGACCGATGGGAAGCTCTGCCAAATAAAAATAAAAAGGTACCAACTCAAAATCGATCGTTTTTGAAAAGGGGCGGGTTTAAAAAAACCCAATATTGAAAGTAAATAAGCCGGAATGAATATAACGGATAAAGAAGTCGTATAAGCGACAAAAAGTCCCTTTTCAGGCGAAGCCAATTCCTTGTGGTTCATGACTAAATCCCAGCTTCCAGAAAGGCCCGAATACATAAAAAGGGAAAAGAAACCGACCCCAAAGGCGAAACTGAGCCGAGTGGAGGTGGTTGTTTCAAAGGTTGAAGAGAATAAAACATTTAAAATATTGTTCGGTGAGGCCAAAATTTTTTCTCCTTGGCTTGGAAAAAAATAAGCGGGTCCTTATGATAACGGACCGTTCAGCGGAATCAACACGCAAGGAAATCCGACCCCTATGCCCATTATCGAAGTCGAGAACCTCTCCAAAATCTACCGCACCCAAAAGCGTCTCCCGGGCCTGGCGGGGGCGGTGAAGGGGCTCTTCAGCCGCGACTATACCGAGGTGAGGGCGGTGGACGGCGTCTCTTTTAACATCGAGGAGGGGGAATTGGTCGGCTTCCTGGGACCCAACGGGGCTGGGAAGACCACGACCCTCAAAATGCTCTCGGGGATCCTTTATCCCACCTCCGGCACGGCCAAGGTCATGGGTTTTATCCCCTCGGACCGCAAGAATGAATACCGGCGCCAATTCGCACTGGTCATGGGCCAAAAAAACCAGCTTTGGTGGGACTTGCCGGCCCAGGAATCCCTCTTTCTGAACAAAGAAATCTATGGGGTTTCGGACACGGACTATAAAGAAACCCTGGATGAAATGACCGAACTGCTCCAGGTGAAACACCTGCTGGGCATCATGGTCCGGGAGCTTTCCTTGGGCGAACGCATGAAGATCGAGCTGATCGCCTCCTTGCTGCACCGGCCCCGGGTATTGTTCCTGGACGAACCCACCATCGGCCTGGACGTGGTGGCCCAAAAGAACATCCGGGAATTCATCAAGGACTACAACCGCCGCACCAAGACCACCATCCTCCTGACCAGCCACTATATGAACGACATCCAGGCCCTTTGCGACCGGGTGGTGGTGATCAACCACGGCAAGAAAGTCTTCGACGGCCTTTTGGAAACGGTCGTCGAGCGGTTTTCCCAGACCAAGCGCATCACCATCACTTTCAAGGATGGGGGAGTTTCGCCCGAGCAGTTGGCGGCCTTCGGCAAGGTGCTGGAAAGCACCAAGGTGAAGGCTGTCCTCCAAGTGCCCCGGGAAGAGGTCAAGAAGGCTTCCAACGAGATCCTGAACCGGTTCGACGTGGACGACATCAATATCGAGGAAGTGCCCATCGAGGAAGTCATCGAGAAGGTGTTCGAGGGCGCGGCGGGAGGCCGTCCATGACGACGGCGGCCCCGACAGCCCAAAACCGGTCGCCCTTGCACAAGTATTGGGTCATCCTTTCCACCCGGACCCAGGAGGACATGACCTACCGCTTCAACTATGTTTTCGGGGCCATTTTCCGGTTCCTGCCCCTGGTGACCATGATTTTCCTTTGGTATGCCGTCTATATGGGCCGCAATATGGCCCCCATCAACGGCATGTCGTTCAAGGACATGATCGTTTACAACGCCCTGATGTATATCGCCCGGGGTTTTTCCAGCGTGCCCGGCACCATGAACGACATCAGCAAGGACATCAAGGACGGGCTCTTGAACCGTTACCTCATCAAGCCCATGGATTATTTCGGGTACCAGGTGATGTACCGCCTGGCCCATAAACTGGTTTTCTGGTATATCGCCCTTTTGACCTTTCCCTTCGTCTTCTGGTTCATGTCGGCCTCCGGCCACTATTTCACCCATTGGCCCACCCTTTGGGAGGCGCTGGCCTTCCTGGCTTCGCTGGTCATCGCCTTCTGCGTCGGCATCCAGTTTTGCTTCATGATCGGCAACCTGGCTTTCTGGTTCCTGGAGATTTCCACCTTCCTCTTCGTGGTCATGATGCTGGAGTTCTTCCTCTCGGGCCAATTGATCCCCTTGAACATCCTGCCCCAATGGATGCACCAGTTCCTTTTCCTCTCGCCCTTCAGCTATGAGGGCTACTGGCCCTGCGTGATCCTGATGGGCAAGGTGCCGCAGGACCAGCTTTTGCCCGTGCTGGGCCGGGGTGTGCTATGGGTCGGCGTTTTTTACGCGGCGGTCCGGGTGATGTGGCGGATGGGATTGAAACGCTATTCAGCGGTGGGGGGCTAAGGTGGCGGAATTCAGCAAATACCTGAAGTTGACCGGCTTGATGATGAAGAACTGCCTGGTGCGCGAGATGCAGTTCAAGGCCAACTTCGTGGTGCGGCTTTTCACCGAAACCATGTGGCTGGTGATGCAGTTCATCTATATCAGCGTCATGTACGGGCAGACCGGGCAGATCGCCGGCTGGAACATGTGGGAAATGGTGGTCCTGGCGGGGACCAACCACGTCATCGCCCAGCTTTTCGAGGCGCTCTTCTACGACAACTGCATGCGCCTGATCGACCAGATCCGCCAGGGCGACCTGGACTTCAACCTGATCAAGCCCATCAATACCCAGTTCCTGGTCTCGCTGCGGTATACGGACTACGCCTCCATCGTCAACAGCAGCATCGGGATCGGCATCATCCTCTTCGCCCTGGGCAAATTGGGGCTGGGCATCACCCTGGGCGGCGTGGTGCTTTTCGCCGCCTTGGTGGCCAACAGCATCCTGATCTATTACTCCATCCTGTTCATCCTGTCCGTTTGGACCTTCTGGATCGGCCGTTCCAACAACCTGATGGAACTGTATTGGCAGTTCGGCCAGTTCTCCCGTTATCCGGGGGAGATCTACCCCTGGCTTTTAAGGCGCCTTTTGCAGACCCTCATCCCCATGTTGATCGTCTCCAATGTCCCGGCGGGGGTCCTCATCCACAAGCTGCAAACGGGGCTCATTTTCTACGGGTTCACCCTGGGCGTGGTTTTCCTGGCCCTGACGGCCTGGATCTGGCAGAGGGGACTCCAGCGCTACCGTTCCGCTTCATCCTGAAGCGAGTTTTGAGTTATGGGTTTTGAGTGTTGAATTTTGGAGGTTTTTCCGCCAAAAGGCGGAAAAACATTCCTTAACTCAGAACTAACAATTCAAAACTTAAAACTGTTTGACCCTTTCTTGGGTCAAACTTAGAATACCGCCCATGCCCGAGACCCCTGCCAAAGAAGTCAAGGTCCACTACAGCAAGAAAACCGCTTTTTGGATGGCCTTTGGCATCGCCTTTTTCCTCGTCGTCTGCGACCAGCTCAACGTCCAGCTTTTCCAATCCCTCGAAAACAAGACCATCGACTTCCGGTTCAGGGTCCGTGGAACCCGGATTCCCCAGGCGCCCATCAAGGAAATCGCGGTGGATGACAAGAGCCTGGAAGAAGTGGGCCAATGGCCCTGGCCCCGTTCGGTCCACGCCCAAATCATCCGCCAACTCAAGGCGGACGGCGTCAAGGACGTCTTTTACGACATTGTTTTCTCCGAGCCCGAGCGCAACCAGGAAAAAATGCTGTCCCAATTGGACGAGGTCCTGGGTTCCAGCATCAAGGGTTCTTCCAAAACGGCCAATTCCATCCGGGAAAAGGTGCGGGAAGACGTCAAGAAATTCCAAGAATCCCAAAACGGGGACGCCCAACTGGCCCAGGCCATGAAGGACGCCCACAACGTGTTTCCGCTCATCGAGCCCTTCCTGGGCATCGATAAGGCGAAGGGAAGCGCGCCCGAGGTCGACAGCCTCCACATGACCCCCGCGGTGCTTTTCAAGGGTTTTCCCGACGACTTTCCGACCGCCGAATCCCTATTGGTTTCCATCCCCTCGATCCAGCAAAGCGTCCTGGATTCGGGCCATACCCGCATCATCCCCTATGCCGACGGCATTTACCGTTACTACCCCACGGTGATTAACTACAAGGGGAAGCTTATCCCCCACTTGTCGCTCCAGGTGGCCCGTTGCTTCCTGGGAGACCCCAACCCTGTCAAGGTCGTGGCCAACGAACAAGCCGAAGTCGCGGGCCGGAAGATACCCATTACGGACAACGGGTTTACCGAAATTAACTTTTGCGGCCCCTATGTGGACTTGGATACGGGCAAAACGACCTTCCCGAGCTATTCGGCTTGTGATTTCCTAAATGGAAAGGTCCCGGCGTCCGAGCTGAAGGATTCTTTGGTGGTTTTCGGCGTCACCGCAGCGGGCCTTTTTGACCTCCGGCCCACGCCCTATTCCCACGTCGCCCCAGGAATGGATATCAACGCCAATATCATCGAGAACGTCATTTCGGGAAGTTTCCTCACGCTGGCACCCGATTATTTGAAGTTCATCCTCATCATTATCGCCGCCATGCTGATGTGGTACCTGATCCCGCGCTTGACCCCCATCCAAGGAACGATTTGGTTCCTTCTTTCCTTCGCCATTTACTCCATCGTGGCCTGCGGCTTGTTTGCGAAACTCACATATGTCATCAACATGACTTATCCCTGCTCGGCGCTCATCCTGACCTTCCTCCTCCTGACCACTTATAAGTTCCGTACGGAAGTAAGGCACAGCCGTTATATGAAACAAATGTTCCAAAGCATGGTGGCGCCCAAGGTTGTGGAGGAAATCCTCAAGCTTCCCGCCGGCATCGAACTGGGCGGCGAAGAAAAGGAACTGACGGTCATGTTCTCGGACGTGCGCAGCTTCACCACCTTCTCGGAGAAGCACACGCCCCACGAAGTGGTCGAAATCCTCAACGAATACCTGACCCAGATGACCTACCTGATCTTCCAGACCGAAGGGACCCTGGACAAGTATATCGGCGACGCCATCATGGCCTTCTGGGGTGCTCCCACGGCCCAAGTGGACCACGCCTACCGGGCCTGCAGCACGGCCCTGGGGATGGTGGACCTGCTGCACAACGTGCTGCACCCCAAGTGGGAGATCGAGGGCAAGGAGAAGCTCCAGGTCGGCGTGGGCCTGAACACCGGCCCCATGGTCGTGGGCTTCGTGGGTTCCGAGTCCATCAAGAATTACACACTCATCGGGGATGCGGTCAATTTGGGGAGCCGCCTGGAAGGCACTACCAAGGAATACCATGTGGAAATCATCATCGCCGAGAGCACTTATGAGCACGTCAAGAACGACATGCTTTGCCGGGAACTGGACCTGATCAAGGTCAAGGGCAAGAACGAGCCCATCCGCATTTACGAACTGGTGGACCACCGGCTTAAGGGGGCCGGCGCCAAGGAAATGAAGGCCAAGGCTTTCGAGGAGGGGTTGGCCCTCTACCGCCAGCAAAAATGGGATGAGGCCATCCAGCGTTTCAAAAACTGTCTGGAACTGGACCCCAAGGACGGCCCCGCCGAGATTTTCATCAAGCGCTGCGGCCACCTCAAACAGGCCCCCCCGGGCCCCAATTGGGACGGGGTTTTCGTGATGAAAACCAAATAGTCGGCCGTTTCCGGCCTTTCCCGGCCCGCCTTTTGCCCTCTTGTTTTTTACAACTTTTTAATTTTTGGGATAAAATGCCTTCACTGCCCCAGACTTAACTGATGGTTCATTTCTTCCGGAAGGTGTCCATGATGAAGCGACTGTTTCCCATCGTCCTATGTTCGGCCCTTGTTTCCGGCTTTGGCACGGCTATGGCGGCCACGCCCGCCAAGACCACGCAAGGCCTGTTCACTTCGGTTAACGGCAAGGTCCAGGTGACTTCCGCCTCCGGGAAAAAAACCCGGACGGCCCAAAAGGATTCCACGGTGGTGGAGGGGGAGCGCATCGTCACCGACAAGGATTCCCAGGCCACCCTCCAGCTCTTCGACGGTTCCCAGGTCGATATCAAGCCAAGCACGGACCTGGCACTGACCAAGATGCAAAAGCCCTCGTCCCAGGACAAGGTCCTCCAGTTCAAGCTTTTCGTGGGCAACCTCCTGGCGAAGGTCAAGAAGCTGGCCTCCTCCAAGTCCTCCTTTGAAATCGAGGCGGGCGGGGTGGTCTGCGGCGTCCGGGGAACCCAGTACAGCTATTCCTACGACCCCACGAGCCACAACGTGACGGTCCACGTGGACGACGGCACGGTTTACCTGAACTCGAACGGCCACACCTACCTTTTTACCGCCGGACAGACGGGGATTTTCACCAACGGCATGCCAAATCCTAAAAACCCCGGCCAGTCTCCAAACGGCGGCAAGCAAGGCAATGGTAGCCAGGACAACGGCAACGGCGGCGGAAAGGGGAGCTTAGGCGACCTGAACCAGCAATTCGGATCAGGTTTGGCGATTAACGGCGACAACAACTTTACCAATCCCAGCGTCGGGGGCTCGCTCCACATCAACGTGCATGTGAATGTTTCGCCCCCGGAGACCGTGCCATGAAAACGATCCGTTCCAAAGCCCTCGGGCTGTTGTCGCTCTTCCTGGGAGCCGGATTCGCCCCGGCTGTCCAGGCGGGCCAGCTGACCTTGGGCGCCGAATACCGCGCCTGGACATCCAATTACGTGGATTTGAGCGGTAATTCCAATGTGATCAGCGGCTCGGAAATTTGGGCCCCTCTTTCCGCAAACTTCAATATTGACCGGGACTTCAGCGTTTACGGGCAAACGGAGTTTGGGAATGGAAACTATGTTGACACCATCTTGGGCAACCAAAACCTCACCAATCTTTCCGACACGGTCATTGGAGGCGAGCTCCACTTTAAGAGTTTTTCGACTCCCGCCATCCTCAACGTCGGCTTGAACCTGCCGACCGGCGACCCCACCTGGGAGGCCAAGCAGATTTCGGCGAGCATTCCCACGGAATTTGTGGACAGCCAGTACCGCGGGCGGGGTTTCGGCATCAGCGCCCTTTATGGCCTGTCCTTTCCTGCGGGTGATGGCGGGGAATTCGGCGCCGGTGTGGGTTATATGTATTCGGGCGCCTTTAATCCCAGCTACGCGAACCTGCCCCTCTCCAACCTGAAATTGGGAGACTCGGTTTTCGTCGCTTTGAACCACGTCCAGTCTTATTCGGGGAACCAGAGCGAGGTGATCCGCCTGTCCGCCTACTACTCGCTTCCCACCCTGAACAGCGGGACCAACGTCTACCAGCTCGGAACGAACCTCAACGCTTCCTACAGCTGGGTCAATCCGAAGGATTTTTCCTTTGAGTTGGGCGCCCAGTATTGGATGGCGGGCCAGATTGCCGATGCCAACGGCAACTGGAGCCCGGAGGCCCACGCCTTTTATGGGCCGCGTCTTTACCTGAATCCTTCCTATTCCTTCGGTGACCTCAGCATCGGGGGCACCCTCAAATTCGTGCTTCCCAATAATTACGACCAATCCAATGCTTCCTATGACGGCGGCGGCTTTTTGGGCGGTTTGGGTCCTTCCTACCTCATGAAGTTGGACAGTTCCTCCGATTTGAAAATCTCCGCGGGCTACGATTACGTCGCGTGGTTGAACGTCCCGAGCCTTGGCTCCAATGGAAATAGCAGCGGTGCAAGGGATGCCAACGCGATTTTCAACCTATGGACTTTTGGCGCGACCTACGAAATGAAGTTGTAAAGGACTCAGCATGAAAGCCAGGAACCTTACGACCGTGGCGGTTTTCCTGGGGACGGTCGGGGCGTTCATTTGGGGATGCCAGAGCGCCAACCGGCCGATGACGCCCTTCAGCAATGTGGCCTTGAGCGTTTCCATACCTCCCACCAACGAAGTGCGGGGGTCCCTTTTAGGCGCGGCCTCCAACGAACTTCTTTACCGCGTGGACGGGCCCGGCCATGTGGCCTATGCCCAAGGAGCGGTCGGCCCCTTTTCCACCTCCGCCAGCAGCGGGTCCATCGATTTTTCGGCCAATGTCCCGGCCTTGGATTCCCTGGTCCTTTCCGTCCAACTCAACGACGCCTCCAGCCACCAACCCCTCGCGATCGGCGCCGCCGGGCTCAACATGGTCTCGGCGCCCGTGACCGATGTGGTTTTGGAAATGGGCTCGGTGACCCGTAATTGTTATTCAATCAATATGTCAGGTGGGGATATCACCAATGAAATTTATACTTTTTCCACCGACAACCTTTTGAATAACAGCCCCGGGGCTAACGGGGATTTTACGACGAATTTTTCAGCCGGCTTTTTTAGCCCGCTAACGATCATTGGCTCTACACCCGTCGCGGCCTTACCCGTTACGAACGCTAGCGTTGCTTATTTAGGAAACGGGGATTTTGTGGATTACGACTATATCCCCCCTGTATCAGCTTTTAAAACTGACTCCAGCCTCGCTAAGGGTGCGCCTGTTGCTGTGAATGATATTTTCTGTTTGGAACTTCTCTCGATGCCCGCTACGGTTGGAGGTGGACACGCCTGGATACAAGTCACGAATCTTGGAAACGGGACTTTGTATGTTGGCCCCACATTTCGCTTCCGGCTAAACAGCACTCTTCCTTATTTCGGATATGAGCGGACGGCCCCCGATACGGCCAATACCTGCAACACTTCGTGGTAAAGCCCGCTATCGTTTGACCGACATGAATTTCACCGACCTTTTAAGCCTTTTCCTTCCCCTCTTCGTCGCCATGGACCCCCTGGGGGTCCTCCCGGCCTTCATTCAAATGACCTCCGAGCTTTCAAAAGCCCGCCGGCAAAAGATGTTGAACCTTTCCATCCTCACCGCGGGAATCGTCGGCCTTCTTTTCATCCCCCTGGGCCCCCTGGTCCTGGGCGCATTGGGATTGAAAACGGGGGACTTCCAGGTGGCGGGCGGACTATTGGTGCTGGTGGTGGGCCTCCGGGACGTGGTTTGGGACCAAAAGATGATGGCCATGAGCGAGGCCTCCGAGGCGACCGGGATCGTACCCTTCGCCATCCCCCTGCTGGTGGGGCCGGCGGTCTTCGCCACCCTGATCCTCCTGCGGGACCGGTTTTCCGTCCTCGAAATCGGGGCCTGCCTCGTCTTGAATCTTTTCTTGGCCTGGATTATTTTCCTCAAGTCCGACAGCCTCATGCAATGGATGGGGTTGACCGGAACCAAAGTGATTTCCAAACTGGCGGCCCTGCTCCTGGCGGCTTACGCGGTCATGATGATCCGCGTCGGTTTGGCGTCTTTTAAACAGCTCCTGCCCTAAGGATTTCCATGCTGAAACCCAAGGTCCTGCTGGTTTACAAGGAAAGCGCCTATCGCCAATACCTTTCCTCGAAACAACTCCTTAAAAGCCTTAAAAAGGGAAGCTATTGGAAGGTGATTTGGGGAAGCCACCAAAGGCACCATAGGACCCTCGAGGGGGTCCGGGAAGCGCTCCGGCGCCAGGGGCTGAATGTGACTTTAGCCCTGAGGAACCGGGTGGACTCGTTGGGAAAACTGGACGGCCGCTACGGTTTGGTCGTTTCGGTTGGCGGCGATGGAACCTTGTTGGGGTCCTCCCATCACCTGAAAAAAACACCGGTCCTGGGGGTCAATTCGGATCCCCTGCGAAGCGTGGCCCGGTTCAGCGGTTCCAACCTGGAAAGCTTCCCGGAGATTCTCCGGGGCTATTTGGAAGGGAAACTGAAGCCCGTTCCGGTCCCCCGCCTGGAGTTTTTCCTCAACGGGAAGAAAAGCGGCTGGCTGGTCCTGAACGACCTCCTGGTCTCGACTTCCAGCCCCGCCGGTACGTCCCGTTACGTCCTCAAGATGGGATCCCGGATGGAAGAGCAGATGTCCAGCGGCATTTGGATCAGCACCGCGGCAGGCTCCACCGCCGCCATTTATTCGGCCGGGGGCAGCCCGCTGCCCGCCCGGTCCCGGAAGTTCCAATTCGTCGTGCGGGAAGCCTACCAAAAGAAGTTCGGTCCCCGCCGCCTGTTGAAGGGAGTCCTGGGAGGGGGCCGGTCGCTGGAGGTGGTGTCCTACATGAAGGAAGGCCGGGTGTTCATCGACGGGGCGAACCTGGAAATCCCCTTCCGGCTGGGGGACCGCCTGAAGGTCTGCCTGTCCAACCAACCCTTAAGGGTCATCGGGTTAAAAAACTAGGAACCGGCAACAAAAACCCAAGACAAAAGCATTTTCACCGCCAAGACGCCAAGGCCGCCAAGAAAGACAAAACAAAAATGGCGTGCTCCTTTGATGTTTGAAGATTTTCTGTGTTTGATTGTTCTTGGCGGCCTTGGCGTCTTGGCGGTGAAAAAACTTTACTTTAGTTTTGTACTTCCAACGAACACTCGGTGTTGATCGACCGGGTTTCTTCCTTGACCACTTCGGGAAAATTTTTCATCAAGTAATGGACGTCGCCCACTTGGTCGCTCATCACCTCGTGAAAATCCTGGATGGCCATGAACTGCTTCTCGTAGACGCTGGAATAGGGGAAGTAGCTCCAATGCCAGGGTTCGTCCCGTACCGCCCCGCGCTTGCCCAGGTAAACCTTGCAAAAACCGAATTGAGGGGCGTTGTGCTCCATCCAGTTGTAGAACTGGACGACCCGTGCCGGGGTATCGGGATGGACGTTCACCAACTGGCCGCGCAGGCCCGCCTCCGAGATGTCCAGGTCCGTGCCCCAATGGTGCCGGGAAAGGCCCGGAACCGAAACCAGGCTCATGACCGCGCGCACGCGCCTTTTGGAGTCCAGCCCGTCGGTCTTCCGGTAAAGGGAATCGTAATGGTTCCAGATCCGCATTTGGTGCTTGAAGGACCGGTAACCGGAAACGAGGGTCAGGTGCCAGCCGTCCTGTGCCGCCCTGTCCCGGAGCTTCCAGAAACTTTGCATGACCTGCGCCTGGGCGGAGCAGCCCGATGAGGGGTCTTCGACCATGTTGGGCGGCCGTAGCAGCCCCAGGATCTGCTCCTGGGACAGGTCCGGGGGGGGGAGCAGGGTGGCGGGGCTTTGCTGGGGAGGATTAGAGGGCTTGAGGGTTTCGCGTTGGGGAGCGCATCCCCAAAGAAAGGCAAGCGCAAGGCCCAGCCAAATAAGACGGGATGCCACGGCAGGGAATCTCCTTGGGGCTTCCAGGATCAGCCGGCGGCCGGCTGGAGCCGGTTTACTTTAAGTCTTTCGAGGAAAGAATCTTCAGGCTTTTGTCCAAGTCGTAAACACGGGGCACGCCCGTATCCAGGTTCAGTTCCAAAACCTGTTCCTTCGTCAGGTTTTCCAGGTGCATGACGATGGAGCGAAGTGAATTGCCATGGGCGGCCACGATGACGTTCTTGCCCTGCTGGAGGTAGGGGAGGATATGGGTGTCATAGTAGGGAATGGTGCGGGCGGCCGTGTCCTTGAGGGATTCGGTAAAGCCGGTGTCGTCCTTGGGCGGCGGCACGTCATAGCTGCGGCGCCAGATCTTGACCTGCTCATCCCCGTATTTCTTCGCGGTTTCGGCCTTGTCCAGGCCCTGCAGGGCGCCGTAATGGCGTTCGTTGAGGGCCTGGTCCATGTAAACCGGGAGGTCCTTGAAGCCGGCCACTTGGATGATGAGGGCCAGGGTGCGTTGGGCCCGCTGGAGGTCCGAGGTGAAGGCCACGTCGAATTTGTAACCCTTGAGCTTTTCCCCCGCCCGCCGGGCTTCCTTTTCCCCCTGTTCGGTAAGGGGCACATCCACCCAGCCGGTAAACCTGTTTTCCAGGTTCCATTGGGATTGACCGTGGCGTACCAAAACGAGAGTCGGCATGAAATTCCCCTTTGCTTGGCGGATAAAAACGAAGTGGGATTTTAACCGCTGGATTCCCGTTTGAAAAGGGGAATGGTTGCGCCCGCCTTGATTGGCGGGGGATCGTATAGCATACTTAGCGTTCTTTTCCTCCCGGGGGTGGAACCTTGCCGTCCAATGCCGATTTGAAATTCATGCGCCGCGCGCTTTTCCTGGCCCGGTCCCGGGGACGCAATGTCTCCCCCAATCCCCGGGTCGGCGCGGTGGTGGTAAAAGCCGGCCGGATCGTAGGGGAAGGCGGGCATGCCCGGTATGGCGGGCCCCACGCGGAAGTCATCGCCCTTCGCAAGGCGGGCCCGAAGGCCCAGGGCGCGACCCTTTACGTCACCCTGGAGCCCTGCAGCCACTATGGCAAGACTCCGCCCTGCACCGAGGCGATCCTCCGGGCGGGCGTCGGAAAAGTGGTGGCCGCCATGCAGGACCCTTTTCCCCGGGTCAAAGGCAAGGGGTTCCAAAGGCTCCGGCAGGCGGGTGTGGCGGTCCGTACCGGTGTTTTGGAACGGGAAGCCCGCCTGCTGAATGAAAATTTCATTTTTGCCGTGACCTATTTCCGGCCCCGGGTCATCCTGAAGGCCGCCGCCAGCTTGGACGGAAAGATCGCGACGGCTTCCGGTAGGTCCCGTTGGATCACAAGCCCCCAGGCCCGCCGGAAGGCCCATGAACTGCGGGCCAACTGTGACGCCATCATGGTCGGCAGCCGAACGGCCCTCCAAGACAATCCTTCCTTAACCGTCCGGTTGCCTGGCTACCGCCGGGAGGACGGATGGCCCCTCCGGGTGGTCCTGGATTCGAAACTCCTCATAAGTCCCCACTCCCGCCTTCTCAAGGGCAAGGCGAAAACGGTGGTTTTTACTTCTTTGCGGGCTTCCTACAGCCGTGAAAAGGCCCTTTTGCGGCGGGGCGCGGCCGTTTTTCGGGTGCCTTTGCGGGGAAAAATGCTATCGTTAAAGGCCGTTTTAAGGGCGCTTCATTCGCTTCAAGTCCGCTCGCTTTTAGTCGAGGGCGGCGGGGAAGTTCATGCTTCCTTTCTAAAGGAAGGCCTGGCGGATGGGGTTGTCTTGTTTCTTGCCCCGAAGATCCTGGGGGGGCCGGGGCCTTCCTGGGTCGGGGGCGGTGGAATTGAAAATCCCAATCTCGCTCCTTATTTAAAGGATGTCCGGTTGGAAAGAGCCGGCCCCGATTTCATGCTGACAGGGAAGATCTGAAATGTTCACGGGTTTGGTACAGGAAGTAGGAAAAGTGGCCCAGGCGGAAAAACACGGTTCCGGCCTGCGGCTTTCGCTTGAAGCCCCCCGGCTGGCCCCCCGGCTCAAGACCGGGGATAGCCTGGCCGTGAACGGCTGCTGCCTGACGGCCGTCGAGATCCAACCGCCCCTGGTTTCCTTCCAGGCGGTGCCCGAAACCCTTAAACGGACCGTCCTGGGACTTCTCCAAAAAGGGGATGCGGTCAATTTGGAACTTCCCCTGACCCTCGCCGAGCCCTTGGGCGGACATTTTGTCCAGGGCCACGTGGACGGCGTGGCGCAAATCCTAAGCCTGGAGTCCGAAGGGGAAGGCGCCCGCCTGCGGGTCCGCATTCCCGAGGCCTTGACGCCCTACGTGGTGGAAAAGGGAAGCATCGCCCTGGACGGGATCAGCCTGACCGTCGCCGAACTCCACGGGGACGAGGTGGGGATCGCCTTGATTCCCCACACGCTCCAGAACACCTGCTTGAGGTCCAAAAAGGAGGGGGATTACCTGCAGGTTGAGGTGGACATGCTGGCGAAATACATCGAGAAATTGGCGGCAGGCTACATGGCCCCCCGGGAGGCCTTATGAAAATCGAGAAAATCGGCGACGGCGATTTCGACAAACCCCAGCCCATCGCGTCCCTTTTCGCGCCGGCCCTGAACGAACGCATCCAGAAATTGTCCGATCCTTCCTTGAAAGAGGAACTGGCCGGCCTCATCGTTGAGGTTGAGGAAAAGGGAAAGAAGCTTTTCGCCAGCAAGGGGCGCCGGGAATTCGAGGAATACAAGGCCTCGGTCAAAAGGTTCATGGACAAGGTCGTCAATACCTCCTTCCGGGTCGAGGAAAAACACGGCCAAAAGAAGGACGGCAAATTCGTGGTGTACCTCCTGATGCAAAAGGTGGACGGCGCCCTGGAGAATTTGGCCCAAATGCTCCTGGCGGGCCAGCAGGATTCCATGCGGATATTGTCCACCTTGGACGAGATCCGCGGGATGCTTTTAGACACTTACCTTTAAGACGATAGGCCGACCGATGGAACTCAAAAGAATCGAACAAGCGATCGCGGATATCCGCCAAGGCAAGTTCGTGGTCGTGGTGGACGATGAGAACCGCGAAAACGAAGGCGACCTGGTCATGGCCGCGGAAAAGGTGACGCCCGAGGCCGTGAATTTCATGGCCAAGGAAGGCCGGGGCCTGATCTGTGTACCCATGATGGGGGAGGACCTGGAGCGGCTGGACCTGGCCATGATGGTGGCCGAACAACAGGATAATTTCCGCACCGCCTTCGCCGTTTCGGTGGACGCCCGGGAAGGCGTCACCACCGGCATTTCGGCCCACGACCGGGCCAAGGCCGTGCAGGTCCTGGCCAACCCCGCGTCCAAAGCCTCCGACCTGGTGCGGCCCGGCCACGTGTTTCCCTTAAAGTACCGCAAGGGCGGTGTCTTGAGGCGCGCGGGCCATACCGAAGCCACCCTCGACCTGGCCCTTTTGGCGGGCTTGAGGCCCACCGGCATCCTTTGCGAAATCATGAAGGATGACGGCACCATGGCCCGTTTGGAGGATTTGAAGACCTTCTCCCAAAAGCACGGGCTGACCATGATCACCATCGCCGAATTGATCAGCTACCGCCGGAACAAGGAGAAGCTGGTCCGGCGGGTGCTGGAGGTGCCCCTGCCGACCGAAACGGGGGAATGGAACGTTGTGGTTTACCGAACCGAAACCGAGGACGACGACAGTCTGGCCTTCGTCAAGGGCAAGCTGGCCGAAGGCGGGCCGGCCCTGGTGCGGGTCCATTCCGAATGCCTGACCGGGGACGTCTTCGGGTCCTTGAGGTGCGACTGCGGCGAACAGCTCCACGCGGCCATGGCCCAGATCGAAAAAGAGGGGCGGGGCGTGGTTCTTTATATGCGGCAGGAAGGGCGGGGGATCGGGTTGTTCAACAAGCTCAAAGCCTATCAATTGCAGGATGCGGGGCTCGACACGGTCGAGGCCAATGAAAAGCTTGGTTTCCCGGCAGACCTGAGGGACTATGGCATTGGCGCCCAAATCCTGGTGGATTTGGGGATCAAGGAAATCCGTCTTTTAACGAATAATCCCAAAAAAATCGTGGGTTTGGAAGGCTACGGCTTGAACGTCGTGGAAAGGGTGCCGATTGAAATAGATTCCAATCCAATGAATGCCCGGTATCTGGATACCAAAAGGCTGAAAATGGGACATTTCCTAAGCAAGAAAAAAGAACAAAAATGACAAAGAGGCATTACAATACGGCGGCTCTGGGTGGCCGCCATGTGGTTAATATGACCTTTTTTGGGCAAGGATGAAAATGGCGGTGAAAACTTACGAAGGAAAACCCGAAGGGTCCGAATACCGGATTGGGGTGGTCATCAGCCGGTTCAACGATTTGATCGGCCGGCGGCTCCTAAAAGGCGCATTGGAGACCCTGGCTGCGCGGGGCGTGGCGGAAAAAAACGTGGAGGTGGCCTGGGTGCCCGGCGCCTGGGAAATTCCCGTGGCGGCGGCCAAACTGGCCAAGACGGGGCGGTTCCAAGGCCTGATCACGCTGGGGGCCATCATCCGGGGCGAGACCAGCCACCATGAACATATCGCCGCCGAAGTCGGAGCGGGGTTGAGGCGGTTGACGGAAAAAACCGGGCTGCCCGTTTCTTTCGGGGTGTTGACCACCGAGAACCTGGACCAGGCCCTGGCACGGGCGGGCGAGAGGAGCGACAACAAAGGGGCGGAGGCGGCGCTGCACCTCCTGGAGACGCTCTCGGTTTTGGGGCAAATCCAATGAAGTCAGCTCACGGTTCACAGTCGGCAGTTGTCAGCCATCGCCTAACTGCAGACTGCGGACTGCGGACTGCGAACTGAGGACAAAATGGGTTTGAAACGGCGCAGCCGGGAATTGGCCCTCCAAATGCTTTTCCAGATGGATATGGGTACGGTGCAACTTAAGGACCTGGAGGAGAATTTCCTGCCGCAGGCCAGTGCGGCGGATATGGCCAAGGTGATGGCCCTGCAAATGGTGCGGAATACCTGGGACCGGTTGTCCGATATTGACCGGCGTTTGCGGAATTTAGCCGAACATTGGGACCTGGCCCGTATGGCCGCCGTGGACAGGAACATCCTGCGGCTGGCCACCTATGAGATTCTGTACGATGCGGAAATCCCGAAATCCGTGGCCATCAACGAGGCCATTGAGATCGTCAAAAGGTACAGCACGGAGGAATCGGGCAAGTTCGTGAACGGCATTTTGGACAAGCTGGATAAGAACCAGAATTAACCACAGTGTTACCGGGGCAGACCCCGTTCAATTATAAAACAGGATTATTTTAAACCGCTTTTGTCACCCTGGTGGACAGGGTTTGGAGAATGGATTGGAAATCGACATTCCCGGCGACGTCCGGGCCTTTATCGACGAGGTTGTGGATTCCTTCGTGATGTGGGATCTGCTGATCTTCTGCTCAAAAAAAATGGCGGAGTCGGAAACGCCCGCCCGGATCGCCCAGCTTTTGGGCCGTGGCGCCGACGATGTCCTGAAGCCGGCCCAGAAACTGGAAAAACTCGGTTTGGCCGTTTTGGAGAAGCGGGTTGACGGTGAAACCGTTTTCCGCCTCAACCGTAAATCCGACCGTTTTGCGGCTTTGGAGCGCTTTTGGGCCTTCAATGAAAGCCAGGAAAACCGCCTGCGCATCCTCAGCTACCTGCTCCAGAAAAAAATAAGGTAACACCCCCAAGCGCCATAGCCGCCCGTCCTTTTAAAAAATCCCAGCTAACAGCCGCATGGTAAAATACCCCCATGAAATACGGCCTCTTCTCCGATATCCACAGCAATATCGAAGCCATGACGGCGGTCGCCCAAGCCATGAAGTCCGAGGGGGCGCAGGAATACCTCTGCCTGGGGGACCTGGTCGGTTACTACGCCAACCCCAATGAAGTGATCGAGCTGATCGCCTCCCTGGATTGCTGGAAAACGGTTATGGGAAACCACGATTCGGCCCTCCTGGGCCGGACTTCCTTGACCAAGTTCAACCAGCCCGCCGCTGAAGCCATCCGATGGACCCAGACGCACCTCAAACCCCAGAACCGGGCCTTCCTGGAGGGCTTAAGGCTCCGGGAAGAAATCGGTGAGATCCAACTGGTGCATTCCTCCCCCTTCCAAAGCGAGGAATGGCACTATCTCACGGGCCAGGAAGACGTCGAACGCAATTTCCGATATTTCCAGGGGTTCATTTGTTTCTTCGGCCACGTGCACAAGCCCTTTATCGCCGAGCAGAAGATGGACGGAACGGTCAGGATTTTGGAGGAACAGGAATATGCCCTCCAAAAGGATTGCCGCTATTTGGTGAACGTGGGAAGCGTGGGCCAACCGCGGGACGGCAACCCCAAAACCTGCTATGTGATGTACGATTCCGGCGCCAAGAAAATCGCCATCCGGCGCCTGGATTACGATTACGGGACCACCGCCAAGAAGACCCTGGAGGCGGGCTTGTCCGATTACCTGGCCCAAAGGTTGAAAACCGGGAAATAAGTTTTTTTCCTTCCGCGACCGCTTGTGGCTTTTCTCCCCGGCTGGTTAAAATGTGCCCGTGAAAAAGACCCCTTCCGACAAAAATTCCAAGGTTCCGGCCGAAGCGCAAAAACGCGCCGGGAAACTGCGCGAAACCATCCGTTACCACGACAAGAAATATTACGACGAAGCCCAGCCCGAGGTTTCCGACTTCGAATACGACCGGCTTTACCGGGAACTGAAGGACCTGGAGGAGGAATATCCCCCCCTCCGCACCAAGGATTCACCCACCCAGAAAGTCTCCGAGTCCACCGGCAAACACTTCAAGACCGTATCCCACCGGGTGCCCATGCTTTCCCTGGACAACACTTATTCCCTGGAAGAACTCCAGGAATTCGACGAAAGGGTCCGGAAGGGACTGGGCGGGGAGAAATACCAGTACGTCTGCGAACTCAAAATCGACGGGGTCAGCATCGAGCTGGTCTATCTCAAGGGCCAATTGACCCATGCCATCACCCGGGGGGACGGGGAAAAGGGCGACGACGTGCTGGAAAACGTGAAATCCATTCCCGGCATTCCGTCCAAGTTGAAAGGATCGGTCCCGGACCGGCTGGAAATCCGCGGGGAGGTCTTCTTCACCCGCAAGGATTTCGAGGCCATCAACGAGGAACGGGAGGAGGCGGAACTGCCCCTTTTCGCCAATCCCCGCAATACGGCCGCGGGCACCCTCAAGACCATCGACCCGGCGGAGGCGGCCAAGAAGCCCCTCCACATCCTGCTTTATTACGTGTTCTCCCCCGGCAGGCTGCCCTTCGAAACCCAGGAGGACAGCCTTGAATGGCTGGGGAAGATGGGCTTTCCCGAAGACGAGCATTACCGTTTGTGCAAGACCATCGACCAGGTCCATGCTTATTGTGAGGAGTACCAGGCGAAGCGGGGCAAGATCGGCTTCGACTGCGACGGCGTCGTGCTGAAGATCAACGATTTCGCCCAAAGGCAGAAGCTGGGGGAGACCTCCAAAATCCCCCGGTGGGCCATCGCCTTCAAATTCGCCGCCCAAAAGGCTGAGACCATCCTGAAGGACATCTCGCTGCAGGTGGGCCGTACGGGCGCCATCACGCCGGTGGCCGAATTGGAACCGGTCCTTTTGGAAGGCACCACCGTCAGCCGCGCCACCCTGCACAATGAAGACGAGATCAAGCGCAAGGACCTACGAATCGGCGACAAGGTCCTGGTGGAAAAAGGCGGATTGGTCATCCCCAAAGTCCTTCAATCCTTCGCGGATAAGCGCACCGGCAAGGAGAAGGTTTTTAAGATGCCCTCGACCTGCCCGGTTTGCGGCTCCAAGCTGGAAAGGGAAGAGGATGAGGCGGCCTGGCGTTGCGGGAACGTGGCCTGTGAGGCCCAGGTAGAGAGGCGCATCCAGCATTTTGGCGGGCGGGACGCCATGGATATCCGGGGCGCGGGCCCGGCCATCGTGAAACAGCTCCTGGACGGGAAGCTGATCAAGGACTACGCCGACCTTTACGCCTTGAAACAATCGGATGTGGCCGATCTGGAAAGGAAGGCGGAAAAGTCCGCCCAAAACCTGATAAGCCAGATTGAGGACAGCAAAGGCCGCACTTTGGGAAGGCTTTTGTTCGCCTTAGGGATAAGGCACGTCGGCGTCCACGTGGCGGAAATCCTGGCCACCCGGTACAAGGATATTTGGGCCGTCGGCGAAGCCTCGGAAGATGAGCTTTCCGCCATCGACGGCATCGGCCCCATCGTCTCCCACTCCATCGTGGCCTTCTTCGCCAATGCCGCCAACGTCAAGATCCTCAAGAAGCTCGAAAAAAGCGGGCTCAACCTCAAACGGCTCAAGGAAGAAGAGCCCTCCGGTGAACAACCCTTTGCGGGAAAGACCTTTGTTTTTACCGGGGAACTGAAGGGCTATACGCGCCCCGAGGCCGAAGGGTTGGTCAAGAAACTGGGGGCCAAGGCCGCCGGGTCGGTTTCCAAACTGACATCCTATGTGGTAGCGGGCGAAGCGGCCGGCTCCAAGCTGAAGAAGGCCAAGGAATTGGGCGTCGAGGTTTTGACAGAAGACCAATTCAACAATCTCATCAAAAAATACAAATGAATGAGCCACAGATGCACACAGATAAACACAGATGGGAATTTGAAAAGACCTTCGCCGAAAAAGGAGTAAGTCAAAGGGAAATGATGTTGTTTTTATCTGTGTGCATCTGTGTGCATCTGTGGCTAGGTGGCCTCGCCTTTGCCGGGCAGGCGACGCCTTCTGTGGATTCCGCCGTTGACGTCGCGGCCCAGGACCTGGAAAAAGCCAAGAATGAAACCCAACAACTGAAAGATGTCTGGGACAAGGCCCGGTTGGAAGTGACGCTCTACGACCAGCGGGCCAAACGCGCCTACCAGAAATGGGCGAAAGCCGCAAAGGCCGCCAAGGAGCAGGCCCGCGTGCAAAAGGAACGGACCTCAATGGAATTGGAACTGGCCATTGAAAAAAGGAAGCTGGCTTTTAACGAGTGGCAAGCCGCCCAATTGCGCCAGGCCGCCAGCGAAGATAGGGTGAAGGCCTTGGACCAGGAGAAAGACAGCGCGGCCATCCGGGACAAGATCAAGAAGCTGGAAGATAAGATAAGCTCACAGGGAACAGGTCGCAGCTCACAGTAAATCTAAGATTAAAAGCGGAGTTTTGCCTTGCCTGTGAGCTGTGACCTGTAAACTGTCAGCTGCTTTCCCGCCTTGAACCCCCCTTCCAAACTACTTATACTTATCCGTCTTTCGACCCCCTAACTCTTCACATCGAGGAAACATGCTAGGCAACGTACTAACCAAGATTTTCGGCAGCAAGGCCGACCGCGAACTCAAAAAACTTTGGCCCAAAGTCCACGACATCAACGCGCTGGAACCGCGGATGCAGGCCCTCTCGGATGCCGACCTCCGCAAGAAAACCGATGAATTCAAGGATCGCCTGGCCCACGGCCAGACCCTGGACGACCTGCTGGTCGAGGCCTTCGCGGTGGTGCGGGAAGCCTCCAAGCGCACGATGGGTCTTCGGCATTTCGACGTCCAGCTGATCGGCGGCATGGTGCTGCACTCCGGCCGTATCGCGGAAATGCGCACCGGCGAAGGCAAGACCCTGGTGGCCACCCTTCCCGTCTACCTGAACGCCTTGGAAGGCAAGGGCGTGCACGTGGTGACCGTCAACGACTTCCTGGCCGAACGCGACAGCCTGGGCCGGGGCAACTTCAAGGGCATGAGCAACATCTACGGTTTCCTGGGAATGACCACGGGCGTCATCAAGCACGGCCTGGAGCACCAGGAACGGCAGGCCGCCTATGCCTGTGACATCACCTATTGCACCAACAACGAGCTGGGCTTCGACTACCTCAGGGACAACATGGCCACCAGCCTGGAATACACGGTCCAGCGGACCCTCAACTACGCCATCGTGGACGAGGTGGACAGCATCCTGATCGACGAAGCCCGCACGCCCCTCATTATTTCGGGTCCCAGCGAGGAATCCACCGACCTCTATTACAAGATCGACCGCATCATCCCGGCCCTTTCCCAGGGCAAGGACAAGGATTACGACATCGAGGAAAAGACCCGGTCGGCCTTCCTGACCGAGCCGGGCGTGCGCCACGTCGAGAAGCTCCTGAAGGTCGACAACCTTTACGACCACAAGAACGTCCAGCTGGTGCACCACGTCAACCAGGCCTTGAAGGCCCACGTCATCTTCAAGAAGGACGTGGACTACATCGTCAAGGACGGCGAAGTCATCATCGTGGACGAGTTCACCGGCCGCCTCATGCCGGGCCGCCGCTACTCGGACGGCCTGCACCAGGCCCTAGAGGCCAAGGAGAAGGTGAAGATCGAGGCGGAAAACCAGACCCTGGCCACCATCACCTTCCAGAATTTCTTCCGCATGTACAAGAAGCTCGCCGGCATGACGGGCACCGCCGAGACCGAGGCCGCCGAGTTCGCCGAGATCTACAAGCTGGAC
>JAJPJW010000084.1 GCA_021324075.1 Pseudomonadota bacterium
CCTTTGGCAACCATGCCCCTTTCCACTTCCGCCTTCCTCAAAAGACCCCTTTGCGCGGGTCTTTTTATTTTTCTCCTGGCGCTTGTTTCGGGATGCGCTTCCATCGGCATCCGCGACTCCTCCCTGCAGCTTCAAATCACACCCCGGCCCGTTTTGCGGGGCCAGCCGGCCCTTGCCCAAATCAACGCTCCCATGGACGCCGACAAGGTGGAGGGCGTGGTGCTGGTAATGGGCAGCCCCCGCTTGGAATTCCGCAAGGATGCGGACAAAGGCATCTGGTATTTCTACGGAACCATCCCCTTTTCACCCTGGGTGAAACCCAATACCTATACGGTGAGGGTGCTTGTAAGCTCGGCCCATGAAGAACCCCATTACACCGAGATGAAGGTGGACTTGAAATGAAGGGCGAAGCGGTCACCGTCGTCATTCCGGCCTACAACGAGGAAAAAGCTGTGGCCGGGGTGATCGGGGAAATCCGCAAGGTGCTCAAGCAGGCAAGAGTCCCCCATGAAATCCTCGTGGTGGACGACGGCAGCCGCGATGCAACGGCCGCCCGGGCCAAGAAGGCCGGGGCGCGGGTCGTCTCCATGGGGGAAAACCGGGGTTATGGGGCCTCCATCAAGGCCGGGATGCGTGAATCCCAATACGGGCTCATCGCCATTACGGACGCGGACGGGACCTATCCTTCCAGCGAATTACCCGAACTCCTCCGGATGGTCGAAACGGCCGATATGGCCGTGGGTGCAAGAGTCAAGGCCGGTGCAGCCATCCCCTTTTTAAGGCGTTTCCCGAAATGGCTCCTCGGCAAATGGGCCAATTACCTGGCGGACCGCAAGATCCCCGACCTTAATTCGGGCCTCCGGGTTTTTAAAAAGAATATCGCCTCCCGTTACGAGGGGTTGTGCCCCAACGGCTTCTCATTTACCACGACCATTACCCTTGCCCTGGAATGCCATGGTTACATCGTGAAGTACCGCCCTATTGCCTATGCCCCGCGGGTGGGGGAATCGAAAATCCGCCCCTTTCGCGACACCTTCAACTTCTTTTCGCTGGTTTTAAGGGTGGTTATGTATTTCAAACCCTTGAAGATTTTTATCCCCCTCAGCGGTATCATACTCATGAGCGGCCTGGTACTGGGACTGACCACCTGGTTAAGCCGCCAGCCTTTCACCAATACTACGTTGTTCCTACTGGTCACCAGCCTCCAAATTGCCCTCTGGATCGCCATCACCGGACTTCTAGCCGACTTACTTGTCAAACGAGGAAGGTAATCCATGAAAGTTTTGCTCATCAACCCCCCGTCCGAACACATGATCACCACGAATATCCCCTCGGTGGTGGACGAGGAGCGGGGTTTCAACCCACCCCTGGGGTTGCTTTATGTCGCCGGCTACGCCAAGGCCAAGACCCCCCATGAGATCCTGGTGATGGACTGCCAGGTGGAGGAAGTTTCGCAGGAAGAAGTGGAGGACCGAATCCGTTCCGTCATGCCCGATGTGGTGGGCATTCAGGCCCTAACCTTTACCATTATCGATGCGCGCATGGTCGCCCAGGCCGCCAAACGGGCTAATCCAAAATGCAAGGTGGTCATGGGTGGACCCCACGTGCATATCTTCGCCCGGGAAACTTTAGCCATGCCGGAAGTTGATTTTGCCATCAAGGGTGAAGGGGAACTGGCCTTTAGCCAGCTTCTATCCGCCTTGGAAGGCCAGATGACCTTCGACAAGGTTTTCGGCCTGGCCTACCGCGATGCCGCGACGGGCCAAGTGAAGGACAACCCGCCGGCCCCCCCGGTGGAGGACCTGGACAGCCTGCCCCACCCGGCGCGGGAACTGACGCCAATCAACAAATATTATTCCCTCATCGCCAAACACAACCCCATCACCACCATGTTCACCAGCCGTGGATGCCCCTACCGCTGCCTCTTTTGCGACCGGCCGACCATGGGCCGCCGCTTCCGGAGCCATTCGGCCATGGCGGTCGTCAACGAAATGGAAGTTTGCGTCAAGATGGGCATCCGTGAATTTTTCATCTACGACGACACCTTCAACGTCAACCGCAAGCGGGTTTTCGAGATCTGCGAAGAAATCAAAAAGCGTAAATTGGACATCGCCTTCGACATCCGCGCACGGGCCGACCGCATGGACGAGGAAATGCTGGCTGAACTGGCCTCGGCGGGTTGTGACCGCATCCATTATGGGGTGGAGTCCGGTAACGAGGAGGTCCTGGAAACCCTCTTGAAGGACCTGGACCTGGACCACGTACGCAAGATGTTCAAGGCCACCCGGGCCCACGGCATGAAGACCCTGGCTTATTTCATGATCGGCAATCCGGGCGAAACCAGGGAGATGGCCCTGAAGACCATCCAATTCGCCAAGGAACTGGACCCGGACTTCGTCCATTTTTCCGTGCTGACGCCCTTTCCCGCCACCGCCATCTACTACAAGGCGCTGGAGGAAGGCCGCTTCGACAACGACTATTGGGCCGAGTTCGCCAAGAACCCCACGGCCGATTTCAAACCGAAGCTTTGGGAAGAATTCATGAACCGGGATGAACTTATCGACCTTCTCAAATACGCCTATAAGTCCTTCTACCTGCGGCCCAAGATGGTCGTCAAGAACATGGCTTATACCCATTCGCCGGTGGATTTTTTCCGCAAAGCCCGTGCCGGATTAAAGATGCTTCGTATATAATTTTCCCCGCCGAGACATCCCGTTGGCTTGCCGAAAAAACCGCGACCCTAAAAAGGAAATTCACCCCTTATGTGGAAACGACTTTTAGTCATCGTCGTCGCCCTCGGTTTGCTGGCTTTGTCCCTCAAGGGCGTCAAGCTGCACGAGACCCTGGATATTTTAAAAGGGGCCAATTGGCTCCTTTGTTTTCTCGCCCTCGTCATTCTCGTTTTTATGACCTACTTGCGCGGCGTGCGATGGAGTTATCTCCTCAGAATGCAGGGATACCAATACTCCGCTTGGAATTGTTTCGTGGTCTATATGGTCAGCATGTTTTGGGGAAATGTGACTCCGGGCCGGGCCGGGGATTTTGTGAAGGTCCTCTACGCGAAACAAGATGTCAAGGCTCCCATTGGTTCGGGCATGGCCAGCGTTCTGGTAGACCGGGTCCTCGATCTCTACCTGCTCCTGGTCATGGGGGGGCTGGGCCTTTGGATCAACCCCATGCCCACCGACCCCGATTCGATCAAAATGATCAAGGCGGTGAAGTACCTATTCCTCATATTGCTGTTTATCTCCTTGCTGGCCTTCAATAAAAAAATCGGAGGATTTCTCTTAAAAATCGCTTCCCGATCCATGATGAAACAAGCCCACCAGGAAAAGACGGATAAGATCTTCGAGGATTTCCACAAGGGAATGGAGAGCTTCTATCGCCCGGCGATGGCTTGGCCGGTGGCTCTTTCGATCGTCGCCTATGCCCTCATCTACTGGTCTTGCCAGCTCCTGGCCCAAAGCATAGGGCTGAATATCAATATTTATTACATCACCTTCACGATTTCGGTGGTGAACATCGTTTCGCTCCTGACCCTTTTTGGCTTGGGCACAAGGGATCTGGCCATCCAGAAGCTCCTCGGGCTTATTTCCATCAGCCGGGAACCGGCGGAAGCCTTCTCACTCCTCATCTTTTTCTTCGCGACCGCGCTTTTCACGCTGGTTTGCTTTTTCTTCTCATTCCTCAAGCCGCTCCCGCTTGGGGGTGTTTCGGGGAATCCCGATAACGGCACCGTTACAGGATCGCAAACCGGGATGGCCACGGACCAAGTTGCCTCGGTTGGACCTGGACCCCGAAACGACGGCCAATAGGGTAAAACTGCTATACGCCGATTCATTTCCGCTGATGCGCGTCATTGCCGCCTCCCCTTTCCGATGTTATAGTGGCGCCCCATAAAAAATAGCGTCTTCCAGTCAAGCAAAGGGAAGTAGATGGCACGGATTATCTGCATCACCAACCAAAAGGGCGGCGTGGGAAAGACCACCACCACCGTCAACCTGGCTTCCTGCATGGCGGCCATCGAGAAAAAAACCCTGCTGGTGGACATGGACCCGCAAGGCAACTCCACCAGCGGCGTGGGGCTGGACAAGACCCAGTGCGACCCCAATATCTACAACGTGCTGATGGGGGACGCGGACATCCTGGGGGTTATCCGGCCCACCGAACTTAAAAAGCTCTTTTGCGCCCCTTCCAACGGCCATTTGACCGGCGCCGAAGTGGAATTGGTGGGTTTGGAAGAACGGGAAACACGCCTGAAAAAAGCCCTTTCGTCCATCGCAAAAGATTTCGATTTCATCCTGATCGACTGCCCGCCTTCATTGGGCTTTTTGACACTGAACGCCCTGGTGGCCGCCGACTCAGTATTGATTCCGGTCCAAAGCGAGTATTACGCCCTGGAGGGGTTGAGTTCCCTGATGGAGACGGTGGAACGAATCCGGGAAAGCCTGAACCCCAAGCTGGAAATCGAAGGGGCGCTCCTGACCATGCACGACTCCCGCACCCGAATCTCCAGCCAGGTGGCGGACGAAGTGCGGAAGTTCTTCGGGGAGAAAGTGTACAATACGGTCATTCCACGCAACGTCCAGCTTTCCGAGTCGCCTTCCTTCGGAAAGCCCATCATCCTTTATGACATCCGTTCCAGTGGTGCGCAGGCCTATTTAAACCTCACGAAGGAGGTCGTCCGGCATGGCTAAAAAAGCGCTGGGACGCGGGCTGGAAGCCCTTATTCCCAAAAAGTTGATGGAGGAAAAGAAGGGTTCCGCCCAACTGGTGCCCCTCTCCAAGATCAAGCCGAACCCCTTCCAACCCCGCAAGGTCTTCCGTGCGGAAGAACTGCAGGACTTGGTGCAGTCAGTCAAGGAGAGGGGCATCCTCCAGCCCATTGTGGTGCGAAAGAAGGGCGACCTTTGGGAAATCATCGCCGGGGAGCGCCGCTACCGTGCAGCCCAAAAACTGGGCCATTTGACCATCCCGGTCATCGAAGTGACGGCTTCGGATGTGGAATCCCTGGAACTGGCCCTCATCGAAAACCTCCAGCGCTCCGACTTGTCCCCCCTGGAAGAAGCGGAGGGCTACCGCCGCCTGCAGGATGAATTCAGCATGACCCAGGAGCAAATCGCCCAGAAGGTGGGAAAGGACCGGGCTACGGTGGCCAACGCCATGCGGCTTTTGAAACTCTCGCCGGAGGTCAAGGCCATGCTGGCCTCGGGAGAGCTCACGGCCGGCCATGGGCGGGTTTTAGCGGCCCTGCCGACCCCGCAGGAACAATACAAATGGGCGGACCGCATCGTGCGGCAGGGTTTTACGGTGCGGGACGTTGAAAAGTGGCTTCAAAACCAAAAAGGCCCGGTGAAAAAAAACAAAGGCAACGGAAAGCCCAAGGATGCCAATGTCGCCAAGCTGGAGGAGAACCTGCGCAACTGGTTGGGGACCAAAGTGACGGTCAAAACCCAGGGGAAGCAAAAGGGAGTTGTTTACTTTGAATATTATTCCTTGGATGACCTGGACCGCATCCTCAGCCTCTTCCGCAAGGCCGGGTATCGTTGACAATCAAAGACGTTGTGCTAAATTAAAAACACTAGTTTGACCCGGAAACAACGGTTTCCGGGAATCCTTTTGGCCGAAGGAGAACCAACCGTGGGAATTACGGCAGCGGAACAAATTGCCAAGAAAATGGAAGGAGAGGTCAAGCGGCTTGCGCCCCAGGCTGTGATCCGCAACGACTACTCCAGCTACAAGGACGACGGGGTGGACATTTACGTGTACGCTCCCCGGAAAGTCGCCGATATGTTGCGCGGGCGATTGAAGGGCACCATGGACGCCGAATTGCGCCGGGTGAAAGGCATTAAGGCAAGGCTCTTGATGGAAGACATCGAGAACATGACGCCGGAAGCCAAGAAGAAATACGGAATTCCCGTTTAATTGCGCTTCATTTAAAATCGTTTTTTGCTGGTAAAATAAAAGCCTCTTTCCATGAAAGGAAAGGGGCTTTTTTATTAAGCTTAAATTTCAAAACAAATTTGTTCGGGCAGGTAATTCATCCGGTGGTTTTTCGGATCAAACTACCATGGTTTTTATTTTGCGCCATTCTGCGGCAAACCGCTTTTGAGGGAGTTTTATGCCTTTTTCAGTGGAACTTTTTTTCGACCCTAAATCTTCCATGGCGGTCCAGCAATGCGGGGCCTTCCTTCAAAAGGCTGGGGTCCCTTCCATCTTCTCAACCTTAGGGGCTTCACCCCATGTGAGCCTGGCGGTCTTCGAACAATACAATCCTGAACGTCTCCATGCCCTTTTAAAGAAGCTGGCCGCCAGCTACCCTCCCACCTCTTTCCGGCTTTCCAGTGCCGGGACCTTCTTTGGCAAGGAAGGGGTGCTTTTCCTGGCCCCGGTCGTTACGGACTCCCTCTTGAAGATCCACGACTGGATCCACCGTGCCCTGCCCAAAGCGGTGGAAGGGAATTGGGTCTATTATTTGCCGGGCGGCTGGGTACCCCATTGCACCTTGGCCATCCGGCTGACCCCGAAAAAGCTTGGCAAGGGTCTGGAAGTCCTACGCCGAAAAGGGGTTTCGATCCAGGGACGCTATAGTCATTTGGCACTGGTGGAAACCCATCCGCGTATCAAGCCCATCCGGTTGATTTATTCCATTCCATTTTCCGGCAATCATCGCAAAAACCCTTGAACCGCCAAGTCCAAAAGAGACTGCCGGAAAGATTATTCAAAACTAAAGGTGCCATGCCTGGTTTTGGCGGTTTTATATTCCAATTTCGCCTACACAACGGAGATTTGGAAGATCGGCTAATGAATAAGGTTAATAGGTTCATAGAATCTTCCGGCCGAAATTTGGCCATGGGGGCGGGTTGCATCGCCAAGAGTTTTGAGGGGCCAATGTCTGTTCCCAAGATCCTGGGATATCCTATGGTGGCTAGGATCATTTTGCTTGCTGGGAGCTTTTTAACTATCTGAGAAAGCTTAAAAGCCCCTTTCTAAGGGGATTAGAAGTTTTTTTGACCTACCTCAAGGGTAAGAATGGCCTGGATATTTGGATATTATTGACGACTTGCACTATTGATTTCTTGCCCTTGGGAAAGTCACGGTTGGCGGAAAACGGGGTTTGTTTAAGAATATATTGCGGATTTGTGGTTAAGTTGACATCGCCCGAACCTTGCAATCAAAGGGTTGCCGCATCAAGCAATAATCCTGGAAATAGGGTCTTTTTTCAGTTCATCCACAATCCTTTGATAAATGTCGCAATAAAACCCCATTCCCTGGGGTGTATCACTTCAAAAACGTCGTTTTCGGCTTGACGGCCCTAACTGGCAGGCTTTATAGTTTGCCAGTTGTTTGTGCGCGGTTTTGGCTTAAAACCTGTGAATTTAACGTAAGTTTCGTGTGAAACGGGTTTGAAAAGCTCTCGTTTATAAAGAACCTGTCGAGGGTGGCGCTTTTTTGGGAAGCGGCCCACGCTCGTATTGTTCTTCAGCAGTTGGAGCCCCCTGGCAAGGGTTCCGGAGCAGGTTTGCTCGGGTGTGGCACTCTTCCCTGAGGAGTGCAACCCAAAAAAGGTTGAACCGCCGTGCTTTTCCCTGAGAAGTACGGCAAAAAAAGCTAAAGGAGAGAGAAGCATGAAGAGAATTCTTGCTTTGTTGGTTGTTGGCTTCATGGTTTTGGGCGCGAAATTGGCCATGGCCGATGTGCGTGCCGATGCCTTGAACGTGGATCCGCAGTACATTGACGATGTGGATCTGATCTGGCTGTACCCGAACTTGGTGACGCAGTACAAGAACATGTTTGATGTTCGCACCAACTATTTGAATAGCAACACCACCTGGGGTGGCTTCATCGATGGGGAGCACACCGGTTTAGGCACGGTGGCCGCTTATGCTTTCCGTCCTTATGGCTATCAAGGCCAACTTGGATGGAACAATAATGAGCCCGGCTGGTTTGGAACTGGCTTCGGCTGGAACGGGAGCTGGAATAATGCTGGCCGTTGGACCGCCGCTCCGGGTACCGGACACATTAATGTTACCAATCCGGAAAACAAGCTTGACCTTATTTGGGGCGATTCCATGGATAAGGGCAATATCGGTATCCACATCAACTACGCGGATGCCCAGCCCAATGGCGGCGACCCGAATGGTATCACCCAGAACCGTAATATTGCCAATAGCGCAGCCAACAGCAATCAAGTCACCGCCTCGGATGATGCCCGCGTTTTGGGTGTCAACGTCGGTTTGGGCTTGACGGACTTGGGACCCTTCGCGGCTGGAAACGTGCACGCCGGGTTCTCCCTGGGTTCTTTGAGCTATGATGACAAGGGAACCAACACGGGAGCCAACACGCCGGTTAATGAACAATCGGTGAAGGACAACGGAATTTATTCGGCGATGATTGGCGCGATCATGAAGAACAACCTCGACGAAAACAGCGATGTCCGTGCATTCGCCGATGTGTATCTCGATCAAAACAATCAAACTGAAGCTTTCACGCATGATGCCACGGGCAACGGGTTGCACAACGAAGCCGGTGATACCGATGCGGAATTCACTTCGAAGTACAACGACATCATCGCGGATCTGGGCCTTGGCTGTAACCACAAGGTCCTGGATGGCAAAGCCACCGTTGGTACGGGAGTCGGCCTTTGGTGGGCCAATTCCGACCAGAAGCTCGGAGGCACCACTCAAAACGGTACTGCGACGACGACCACTTATGTGCCCCAGAATGCCGGTCCGAGCGCGTTTGACGAACAAACCCGTGACGACATGGACTGGAACTGGAATGCCCATGTGGAGGCCCAAGTGGCGAGCTGGTTGACCCTTCGTTCGGGTCTCACACGCCCGATCATTTGGAGGACTACTACCGTTACGACCGTCAACACCTATGACCCCTCCGGCAATGGCGCCGTGGTTAGCAGCGTGAAAACCACGAACACCCGCGATGCCTGGTTCGGCGGCAACTTCGGTACCTACTCCCTGGGCTTTGGAATCAACTGGGAAAACTGGCAATTGGATGCCGATGCGCAAGTCGGGGACGTTTATCAGTCCATCGGCAACGTTTCGCCCGGGAACGGCCTTCTCTTCGACAATGGAATCGGCAATAACAACGGCAATACCGGCACGCTTTTCGCCGCCTACAACGCCGATATCCGTTTCAAATTCTAAGCCTAAGTTAGGTTGACCAACCCCGCCCCGGATTCCGGGGCGGGGTTTTTTTTTGGTGTATTTTCCACAATGGCCGGTCAGAATGAACCAATGATTTTGAGAGGGAACATGAACCGATTTTTAAAGGTTATTTTCAGCATTGCACTCCTGGTATTTGGAACCAAATGTGCCCTTGTCGAAGCTGCCCCTGCGACCGGGGAAGCTTCCCCCACCCCGACCCTAACCCTTGAACAGGAGAAAAAAGATCTCGAGCTTGAAAAACTCCAACTGGAAAACGAGAAATTAAAACTCGAATTAGAAAGGGCGAAGTTGCAGGCGGCCCCGACCGGTGAACCCGAGCAAAAGGGGGATGATAAAGACAAAGAGGAAAAAGAACGGGCTGTCGACGCTTTTCAAACTTCCATGTCCCAAAAGGCCGAAGCTTTGGCCAAGGAAAACAAGGATAAGGAAAATGTCGTCGTCCTGGACCTGGTGAATAGTGAGATGTGGTGCAAGGGTGTCCGTTACAGTGTTCACGAGATGAACGATATCGCCGAGGATAATCGCTGGAAAATTGACAAACGCTTGGATGAATTGGACCCAGGTGGCGATTCCCGGAACCTTTACCGGTTGAGGAATATTTCCCTTTTAAGATATGACACCCGTAAACGCGGTATTCTGGAAATAACCGCCCCGGTCCAGGAGGACGACTTCCAGTTTTTAACGCCGGAAGGGGTTTCCTTCACTTCGGGGATAGGGGATGTTCGAAATGCCTATCAAAGCCTTTATTTCGCCTTCGACGGAGAAAACCACGAAAACCGCCACGTCATCCTGAAATATATCCACAAAGTGGAATGGAATTTTTCCGATCGGCTGAATTTTGATTTTGACCGGGATGGAAAGCTCGTTAAGATTCGTTACGGCGTTTTAGACGAAAAGTGAAGAAAAGGCGTCTATAAGCTAGATTTCACCCTCGATGATTTGCCACGGACACGATGGAAAATAGATTCCCATTGAGATGAAGGTTGTTAAACCGAATTCCTGAAATCTAATTTATTTGGAGGAAAAGAAAATGGACACTGCCAACGCTCAAACCACGATATCGACGACCGCGCCGGCCAAGCCGGTGATGGGAGCCGGTTCGCCGGCGGCAAGCCTGCTATCTTTCGCCCCCTTTATCGCCATCATGGTGCTTTTCTATTTCCTGATGGTCCACCCCCAGAGCAAGGAAAAGAAGAAAAGGGAAGAGATGCTGGGGGGAATCCAGCGGGGTGACCGGGTCTTGACCCGGGGGGGCATTTATGGAACGGTGGCCGATATCAAGGAACAGGTTTTGATCCTGAAAATCAGCGATAACAGCAAGGTGGAAGTGGACCGGGGCTATGTGGAAACGGTCCAAAAGCAATCCTAAATCGGCCTGTCATTAAAGACTTCGGGTTTACCGCCGAGAATTCAGTTTGGAATTCCTTCTGGTTCCTGGCAATGCCTATCCTACGAATTCGTGGTCTTCCCGTTAAACTCGGTTGATGAAGGTAAGTTTTAAATTTGCCGAAACCTCTTTCGCCCAAAAAAGTGGTTTTAATTTTAGAATTGCAAAAATTTGTTAAGACTAATATTTGTCAATTTGATTTAGTCCGTTAAAATAAAACCGCAATTCAAGATGCAAGGGGATATTTGGGATATAATTTCCTTGAAATCCTCGCAAGCCAAACAAAATCAATCGAAGGCGATTCAAATCCAATGAGTGAAATCATGACGGCCCAAGAACTTTCGGCCTACCTGAAGATCACCACTACTACGATCTATAAATTAGCCCAACAGGGAGAAATCCCTTCGTTCAAAATTGGAAGCGAGTGGCGTTTTAAAAAGGAACTCGTCGATCGTTGGCTGGAAAACGGCGCGGGACACGCCCCCCGGAAAGTCCTTATTGTGGACGACGAGCCGGCCATCTGTGAGCTTTACAAACGGGCCTTGGACCGCCGGAAGTTCGTCGTGGATTCGGTCAGTTCGGGGCTGGAAGCCATCCAGGCGTCCAAGATGAACAACTATGACATCATTTTCCTTGATTTAAAGATGCCGGGGATGAACGGGGTCGATACTTTCAAAGAATTTAAAAAAATCGGATTGCGTTCCCTCGTGGTGATCGTTACCGCCTACCCGGACAGTGAACTCTTAAGCGAGGCGATGAAACTGGGCCCCCTGACCGTCATCCTGAAACCCTTCGACCTGAACGAAATCCAGAAATCGGTCGAGTCCCTCGTTTTGATGACCACCCGCGCCTAATTTTCCATCCGTCTTCCCCGGTACCGGCCTGTTTTTGAAATCCGGGTTATTTGGCCCGCCCCGCATCATTTTTTCCAACTTTTAACAAAAACTACCGCGCCACCCCTACAATGTCCCCTTCAAAACATTCGGAGATGTTGAACCATGAAGGGACAACCTGAAATCCTTGGTCTACCCCTGGAACTTCGTGCCGACATGGCTGGGGAAAAAACCGCGGACTTCATCGGAGTCTGGGAAGCGCTGGCCCAAGAAGGCCCCGCCATATTCCTGGAAAGCGCGGGTCCTCTCGGTGTGGCCAGCCAATGGCTGATCGTGGCGGGCTCACCCCGGGCCGAGTTTTTTGGCCGCGGAGGAAAAACATGGTGGAAGGACTCCTCGGGAACCCGCGAAACCGGCCTCGCTTTTTGGGATTTCTTAAACCAAGTAACCCGAGGAACCGACGGCTTTTCAACCCTTCCCCTCTGTCTTTCACAGTCCTGGTTCGGCGTCCTGAGTTACGACTTCGGCAGGAATTTCAACCAGCAAAGAAAAAACAGCAGTGAAACGGGGTCGTCCCCCGTACCTGAATTTTATTTCTTCAAGCCTTCGATCGCGGCGGCCTATAACCGGCAAACCAAGGAATTTTTTTTCTTCGGAAAACATCCGGAAGCCTTTTTTCATAAAACCCAATCCCCCCGGGTGCCCTTTCATGTCCATGACCTGAAGGCCCTTTCCCATTTTTCCCAATATGAATCGAGGGTACGGCGCGCCCAGGATTACATCGCGCAGGGCGACATCTACCAGGCCAACTTGGCCCAGGCTTTTACCGCCCAATGGGACGGGGGAGAGGGAACCCTTTACCGGTTCTTGCGGGAGATGAACCCGGGGCCCTTTATGGGACTTTTCCGGGGGGACGGGTTTACGGTGGTCTCCTCTTCGCCTGAACGCCTGGCGGCGGGCCAGGGGGACTGGCTGGAAACCCGCCCCATCGCGGGAACCAGGCCCCGCGGCAAGGATGGGGTGGAAGACCTTCGCATGCAGGTGGAGTTAAAAACGAACATGAAGGAACAAGCCGAGCACCTCATGCTGGTGGACCTGGCCCGCAATGATTTGGGCCGGGTCTCACGGTATGGGACGGTTGAAGTGGGGCGGTATGCGGAAGTGGAGTCCTACGCCCGTGTCCACCATTTAGTTTCCACGATCCGTTCCCAAAAGCAGCCCGATGCCTCGTTCTCGGACATCCTCCGATCCGTCTTTCCGGCAGGCACCATTACCGGATGTCCCAAAATCCGGTGCATGGAAATCATTAACGAATTGGAAGGCCGGCCCCGGGGTTTCTATACCGGAAGTATGGGATATGTGGCGCCGGGACCTTGTTTTGATTTCAATATCCTCATCCGCAGCTTCACCCTTTTTTCCGATGGTTCGCTGGAGTTCCAAGCGGGAGCGGGCATCGTGGCCGATTCCGACCCGCACCGGGAATATATGGAAACACTCTATAAGGTGGAAGCCCTGGCCCAGGCTTTGGGGACAACCCTTTTGGAGGCCCCATGAACCAGCCTGTTTTCCTGGATTCAAAGCTAGTCCCCCCTTTCCAAGCCCGCCTTTCCGCTTTTAATACGGCCTTTCTCCATGGGGAATGCCTTTTGGAGGCCGTACCGGTTTATCAAGGGAAACCCCTCTTCTTGGACGACCATTTGGCACGGTTGAAAAAAGGCTGCCGGTTCTTAGGCTGGTCCCTCCCCGGGCGGGGACGGTTCCAGAAGGCCATCCAACTGTTTACGTCCCATCCCGGGAGTCCCGCCCATTTCATCATCCGCTTCGGGTTGGTTCAGGAACTGGACCCGCCAGCATCACCCCGGACTTTTTCCAGAAAACCGCCCCGCTTACTGGCCATGATCCGCCCCATGCGGCATGACCCCGAAGACTCTTTTCCACCTTCCGGGCGGGCGGGAATCAGCCCGATCCCGGTTCCCGGTCCTTTGGCCGCGCCTGGACAATTCAAGTGGATCTTTTACATGATGGTGCGGCGGGACTTCCGGTTGCACCCGGAATGGGATGAGATGCTTCGATTAAATGAAAAGGGCTTTGTCGTGGACGGCGGAAGTTCCGCGCCCCTTTGGGCCGTCGGCGGCAAGGTTTACGCCCCCTCTTTGCGGGAAGGCGGGTTGGAAAGCGTGACAAGGATGAAAATCCTAAAATTATGCAGGTCCCTCCGGATCCCCGTCGTGGAAAAAAACTGGAAGCCCTCCGACGTCTTGAAAAAGGGCGAGCTGTTTTTCGCCGGATCGGGTGTTGGAATCCTCACCATCTCCCATCTCATGGGGAAGCGCCTTCAGCATTCCACGCCCCTGGCTTTGAGGCTTTGGCAACAGTATAGGAAGTTCGCTTTGGGGAAAGGACAGTCTTAACCCGGATTTTCCGGCTAAATTAAATTGTCCTGTCGCAATGAGGGGCTAGAATAACGACGCTCCGGTCTATCCCGGTGTCGAGGGCAAACAGGCTTCAAAATTCACCACAGGTTTTTGGGGAGGTTTTATGGCTTTACTCTTGGATGGAAATGCCGTTTCAAAGGCCGTTCAGGAACGAATAGCCGGGGAATTTGAAAAGGTGAAATCCAGCGGCCAGAAGCCGGGATTGGCAGTGGTGCTGGTGGGGGACAATCCGGCTTCAGTGGTCTATGTCGGGCGCAAGAAAAAGGCCTGCGAGACCCTCGGCTTTTTCTCCGAGGAATACCGCCTTCCGACCGAAACCCCCGAGGGGGAACTGCTGGGCCTGGTGCAAAAACTCAACCAAGACGCCAAGATCCACGGGATCCTGGTTCAACTTCCGCTGCCCGGTCATTTGAACCCCCAAAAAGTCATCGAGACCATCGACCCGCGCAAGGATGTGGACGGTATGCACCCTTTCAGCCTTGGAAAACTTGTGGCGGGGCTTCCGGGTTTGAGGTCCTGCACTCCGGCGGGTGTGATGGCGATGTTGGAGCACTATAAGATTTCCCCTGCGGGGAAAAGGGCTGTGGTCATCGGCCGAAGCATCATGGTAGGGAAGCCCATGGCCCAGCTTTTAATCGAGGCGAATGCCACTGTCACCGTTTGCCACAGTAAAACCAAGGACATTGGGGCCGTCATCCGGGAGGCGGATTTGGTGGTGGCCGCCATAGGGAGACCCCGCTTTGTCACCGCCGACATGGTGAAGGAAGGAGCGGTAGTGGTGGATGTGGGAATCAACCGAACGGCTGAAGGGAAACTGGTGGGGGATGTGGATTTTGACGCCATCGCCCCCAAAGCCTCAGCCATTACGCCGGTCCCCGGAGGGGTGGGGCCCATGACCATCGCCTTACTGATGAAAAATACCTACCAGGCCTTTCTGGAGCAAACCCAAAACCGGGGCTGACATCAACCCGGAACCGAATTTTTCCGCCAAACCGGATGTGAGGAACGGACAAGGATTTCTTGTGAAACGAACCCTTAAAATTGGCCTGACCGGGGGTATAGGCGCGGGGAAAAGCCTTGTCCTGGATATCCTCCGGGACAAAGGCATTCCGGTCCTCCAAACCGACCACCTGGGGCATCAATTGTTGGCCGAGAGGGAATTTTTAAGGTCAATTGTCCGCCATTTCGGTAAAGATATTTTGGGATCGGGCGGAAAAATTGACCGGCAAAAGCTGGGGAGGGAAGTTTTCCAAGACCCTTCTCAACGGAAAAAATTGAACCGATTACTGCATCCGGAGATCCTCCGGCGGGTGGCGAAATGGGCCCGCCGGGAGTCCGGAAAATCCCCCCAGCCCCGTTTGGTGGTGGTGGAGATTCCGTTGCTGTTTGAAAGCGGTTCGGACCGTTTGTTTGACGGGGTTCTTTGCGTTTCCGTATCCCTGAACGTGAGACGGAAACGGCTTTTGAAAAAAGGGCTTAATCTTGGTGAAATCAAAAGCCGGGAGAAAGCCCAATGGTCCCAAGGGCGGAAAAATCAGGCGGCCGACTGGGTTATTTTTAACCGGGGGAACCGAAAAGAATTAAAATACGCCGTTGACCGCTGGCTGAAAAAATTCGATGCAAACTAGAAACGCCGCAAGCCTGTCGTCCCCGTTTCAAGGCTTCCACAATAAGCCCGAAATAGGCGAGGGTAGCTCATAGAAAGTCTTCCATGCTGAAAATACTGAAGTTTGAAAACCTGGGTTTTTACCAAAAATGGGTCGTGGTGTCGGGAACGACTGCCCTGGCCACGGGGGTATGCTATTGGGCGACCCAGCGGGGCGAGCTTTCTCTATCCCTGCTCCTTCTTTTTTACGTTCCCCTCGCCCTGTCGACGGTTTTCCTTGGACTCAATGTTACCGCGGTCTTGGCCGTTTTTATCATCCTCATCTCCCTTTTCAACCTGCTTTCGGTTTCAGCCCCGACTTGGATCTTGGTCACTTTTTTTATTGGGCTCGCGGTCAATTACATCGCTTGGTACCGCTGGATCAAGTCGGGCGAATTGGAGGAGTTCCAACTCCGGAAGGCCGCGGAGGAGTTGGATCTTCTGGAGAATGATGCCCGCATAGCCCATGAAAAAATCAAAAACGCCCACCAGGCTAATCAGGTCAAGATCCAGCGCTATATCGCCCTGAATGAACTGGCCCGCAGCCTGGCCATGACCCTCAAGACCCAGGAAGTCGTCATTTTCCTGATTGAAACCATTTCCAAAACTTTTATGGCTTCGGGCGGGGTTTACACCCTTTTGCTGTTCGACAACAGCATGCGAAAGTCCCTCCATGCGGTGCGCTATAGTGTTGATACGGAGATGGAGGTCCGGCTTAACCGGGAAAGGCTCAACTCCGATGAAATCTTCAATGCCTGGGTGGTGTCCCAGGCCAAGCCCCTTTTTATCGCGGACACGGCCAATGATTTTCGGTTCCAGAATTACTCCCCCGAGAACAAGATCCGCAGCCTGGTGTCGGCGCCATTTATGGCGGGGAATGAAATGTTGGGGCTGATTCGTATGGAAAGCTGCCAGCCGCTGGCTTTCCGACAAGAAGATGCACGTCTTTTGTCCATTTTCTGCGATCTTGGCACGGTAGCTTTGGAACACGCGGCCCTCTACCGGCAAACCATCGAATTGGCCATTACGGACGGGCTGACCGGCCTTTATGTCCAAAGGTATTACAAGGAAAGGGTGAGGGATGAGGTATTCCGTGCCTTAGAGCATAAACTGCCCCTTTGCCTGATGATGATCGATGTGGATAAGTTCAAGGATTACAACGACAAATACGGCCATTTGACGGGAGACAGGGTCCTCAAGGGTGTTGCCCAGATACTAAGGGAAACGGTCCGGACCGTGGACTTGGTAGCCCGCTATGGAGGGGAGGAATTTTCCGTCCTCTTATTGAAAACCCCCTGGTCGGGTGCCAAGACGGTGGCCGAGCGCATCCGGCAAAAAGTGGCCGCCCAGGAAATCGTTGCGGCCCATGAAACGACCCGAGTGACGGTTTCCATCGGGGTGGCGGAGTTGAACCCCTCTTTTAAAGACGTGGAAACCTTTGTGGATTCCGCCGACCAAGCCCTTTACCAGGCTAAAGCCGACGGTCGAAACTGTGTCCGGTTCGCCAAGACGGGAACGGGATCATGAAAATGATGGCTCAAAGGATTTTGGGGGCCCTTTTGGCCCTGAGCCTCCTGGCCTTGACCCTATTGCCGGGACCCGGTTTTTTCTTCAGCTGTCTCCCGATTTTTTTCATGGCTTTTCTCTGTTTTTCCTTTCCGCCCGCCGGGGCTTGGTTTCTGATCGTCTATTCGGTTGGTTTGGCTGTGGGACGGCTGGCTTTCGGCTATTACCCCCAAAGCCTGGTTTTTCCTGAAGTTCTCGCATTGGCGGCGCTTTATTGGGCGCCCTCCTTCATCCAGGAAAACCAGGCCGGAAAAAAAGACGGTTTTAAGTCGAAATACCAGACCAAAAAAGACGAGTACGAATCATTCCGGGAGGTTGCCGAAAGCCTCAAAAAGGAAAATGCTCAAAACGAGAAACAGCTCCGCCAGATCGAACATCTTTACGACGTCATCAAGGAGGCTGGAAGCACGATGAACGTCCAAGAGATGATCGAGCTGACCAAAGAGTTTACTGAACGGATGTTCGACCTTCCTCATTTCGTCATTGCGGTGCTTTCTAATGACGCCAAGAAATATGAAGTCCGCATCGCTTCGGGTTGTGATGAACTACTTTTCAGGTCCTTTGACGTGGAACTGGAATCGGAGGGATTGGCCTCCGTCCTTAGCCGGGAAAAGAAACCGGTGTGGATTTCCAACGTCGACTCCAACGGGACTTTTTCCAAATTGCGGAACCTTTCCATAAAGTCCTTTATCTTCCTTCCGTTCCTCGTCCAAGACCGTGTCATCGGATTCCTTTGTTCCTATTCGAGCCGGGAAGACTTCATTGACCAGGAAAAATTTTCCAACTTCCAGGTGTTTTGCAACCAGATTTCCATCGGACTCCAAAAAGCCCTTCTCTATGAAAAGGTCCAAAAGCTTTCCATCACGGACGGGCTGACCAAGCTTTATTCCCACCGCTATTTCAAGCAACGCCTTGAGGAGGAATTGGTCCTGGCCAACCGTTATTCCTCCCAGCTGAGCCTGCTCATCCTGGACATCGACCATTTCAAGCATTACAACGACAATTTTGGCCACGTCGCGGGCGACCATGTTTTGATGGAGGTCGCCAGGATTTTGAGGGAACAATCCGACATGACGCATATCGTGGCCCGTTATGGGGGCGAGGAAATGGTGGTGGTCGCCCCTGAAACGACGAAGGAACAGGCCATGGAGGTGGCGGAAAAAATCCGCAAGACCGTTGAATCCTATTCCTTTACGGTGGGGAAGGAGACGACCAATGTAACGGTCTCCATCGGGGTAGCCACCTTCCCCCAGGATTCCCAAACGAGTTTGGATTTAATCAGCAAGTCGGACAAGGCCCTCTATGCGGCCAAGGCCAGAGGCCGCAATCGTATCGTCGCTTACCCTATTTAACGGCAGTCACCGGTGAAGACCTCTGACACGTAGACCGGGGAGCACTCGTTTCAAAAGCCGATTTTAGGGTTGACAGCCCGGGGTGGAGTGGTAGGATTGAGCGTCCACGAAAGACACCAGACGCGATCCCCAAGTACTCCCGACGGATTTACCCCAAACATAAACGCAAATCGAACGCCCATTAGTTTTTAATCCAAGGTTTTTCGGATTCTGACGTGAAGCAGGCCGGTCAATTTCTGGAAAAATTCATCAAATGAATTTTCATTCAAAATTTTAATTCCCCACAAAGTTCCGGGCTTTTTCGTGCCCGGAACCCAAGAAAGGATTTGAGGGATTATGGATATAGCGGATCTGAAAAAGAAAACCATCGCTGAGTTGACCGAAATGGCCCGGGAGCTCAACTTGGAAGGTGTCGGCGCGATGAAAAAACAGGACTTGATCTTCAAGATCCTGGAAACCCAGACCCAGCGTAACGGCGTCATCAACGCCGAGGGAGTGCTGGAAATCCTGCCCGATGGTTTCGGCTTTTTGAGGTCCGCCAATTACAATTACTTGCCCGGTCCCGATGATATTTACGTTTCGCCCTCCCAGATCCGGCGTTTCAACCTGCGTACCGGCGATACGGTGACCGGGCAGGTCCGTCCCCCCAAGGAAGGGGAGCGTTATTTCGCCCTTTTGAAGGTGGACTCCATCAATTTTGAGCCGCCCGACGCCGTCAAGCAAAAGGTGCTTTTCGACAACCTGACGCCCATTTATCCCAACAAACGAATCTGGCTGGAAACCGCGCCCGACGACCTGTCCATGCGGGTGATGGACCTATTGATTCCACTGGGCAAGGGACAGCGGGGGCTCGTCGTGGCGCCTCCCCGTACAGGGAAAACCATCCTCCTCCAGAAGATCGCCAACAGCATCGCCAAGAACCACCCGGAGATCTATCTGATCGTACTCCTCATCGACGAGCGTCCGGAAGAAGTGACCGATATGCAACGGTCGGTGAAGGGCGAAGTGGTCTCTTCCACTTTCGATGAACCACCGGAACGGCATGTGACGGTGGCCGAAATCATCATCGAAAAGGCCAAGCGATTAGTGGAACACAAGAAGGATGTGGTCATTCTGCTGGATTCCATCACCCGCCTGGGGCGGGCCTATAACACCATCGTGCCTTCCTCGGGCAAAGTGCTTTCAGGCGGCGTGGATTCCAACGCCCTTCAACGTCCCAAGCGTTTTTTCGGCGCAGCCCGCGACATCGAGGAAGGGGGAAGCCTGACCATCATCGCCACCGCCCTGATCGATACCGGCAGCCGCATGGATGAAGTCATCTTCGAAGAATTCAAGGGGACGGGTAATCAGGAAATCGTGTTGGACCGCAAATTGGCGGAACGCCGCATTTTCCCCGCCTTCGACATCACCCGGTCGGGCACCCGCCGGGAGGAACTGCTGCTCACTGAAGAGGAACTGAACAAGGTTTGGATCTTGAGGAAAATCCTCAACCCCAACAACCCCGTGGATGCCATGGAATTCCTTCTGGACAAAATGCGCCGTACCAAGTCCAACAAGGCTTTCCTGGATTCCATGAAGGGAACCGTGAACGAATAACTTTGGCCTGATTTGAAGGACTTGAAGCCGATGTATCCTTTTGTGAGAAGGGTTTACCTCGCCGTTGGCGTTGTCTTGGCCCTCTTGTGGTTCGGCATGCTGGGCCTGGCCGTCCACGCCATGAAACCTCAAATGCTTTCCTTGACTTCGGCCCCGGCACCGGTCGTATCCGAAAACCTCCTGGATTTGTCGCCTTCGCTTGAAGGAACGGGTCTTCATTTTTCGTCCTACCACCTATCCGCCGGCGAGACTTTCGCAAGCCTTTCGGAAAAGTTCCATCTGTCCGAAGAAACCCTGCGAAGCCTGAACCAGGCCAATGACAATACCCAGCCACAGACCGGTACCTTGCTCCTGATCCCGTCCAAAGAGGGAATTTTTCATATGGTGCGGCCCGGCCAAACCCTGGCTGATATTGCCCGCGCCTATGGTTTGTCCTTAAAAGATATCCTCAAATCCAACCCGCAAAGGGGGGACGCGGATTTGAGGCCGGGGGATGTTTTATACCTGCCCGGTGCGGCTTACCTGGCCCGGCAGGATGTCCGATGGCTGGCCCTTCTTTCCTTGACCGACCAAAAAGGTTTTTTGAAACCGACGACCGGCCGGTTCGCCGATGGTTTCGGGATGCGGTTACATCCCCTTACCCACAAGATGGCCTTCCACGAAGGGCTCGATTTGGCCCCCGGATGGGGCGCCCGGGTGGTGGCTTCCCAGGACGGAAAAGTCACCTTCGCCGGGATAAGGGCGGGTTACGGACGTCTGATCGTCCTGGACCACGGGTTGGGGTTGACGTCCTGGTATGCCCATTTGGATGAGATACTCGTGAAGCCAGGTCAGTCGGTCAAAAGAGGGGTACTGATCGGAAAAGTGGGAAATACGGGCCGGGTCACGGGCCCCCACCTGCATTTTGAAGTCCGGTTGAATGGGGAGCCGCGGAATCCGCTTCTTTATTTGGCCCAATAACCCCCTTTACCGGCCGCCAAGTCCCCGGCCAAGTGGCAGCTCGGTCCATGCCGCTTATCCTTTTAAAAGGCCGGATAATGAAAGCGGTATAGTCCCCGGCTATTTGCGCCAAAGGCGCAAATTAAGGGACAAGCAGTTCAGGCGATAGCGTCGTTTTCTGGATTTGATACTCTAGGGTTTGTGATTTTCTGAGAAAGAGCCATCCCTTGACTTCCGCGGTTGATTTTTTTAGCTTTTTGAATAAACTAGCGACCCCTCGGAAAACGAGTGAAAAACGAGTTGCTTGAGAAACGGAGTTGTGGCATGAGAACAGGGATTCACCCCAAATACTTTAAGACAAAGATCACATGCGTCTGCGGTAACGTTATTGAGACGGCCTCCACCAAAAGTGAGAGCTTTTCGGTTGAAATCTGCTCGGCTTGCCATCCTTTCTTCACGGGTAAGGTCAAGCTGGTGGACATGGCTGGGCGCGTCGAAAAATTCCAAAAGAAGAGCGCTACCGCCGCCACCGCCCAGGCCGAAACCAAGGCCCGGTTGGAAGCCAAGGCGGTCGCTGCCGCCGCCAAGAAGGCCAAGCGCCAAGCCGCGCCTCCTCCCGCCGAAAAAAGTTCCGAGCAAAATTCCTAGCTTTTCCGCCCAGCCTTTAAAACCTCCGGTTTTTACAGCCGGAGGTTTTTCTTTTTTCTTTAAATAATCCCTCTTTTAACACCCTTTGATTCAAAGGCCTTTCCATGATCGAACCGAAGCTCCAACAAGCCGAAAAGCGCTACCAGGAATTGTCGGACCGCCTTATCCATCCGGATACCTTCGCCAATTCCTCGGAACTCCAGAAAATTTCAAAGGAGCATGCGGACTTGGAACCGCTTGTGGAGAAGATCCGGGAATACCGCAAGTTCACGAAGGAAAAGGCGGAGGCCCAATCCCTTTTGGACGGGAACGACGCGGAAATGAAGTCGCTCGCCCAAGCCGAGCTTCCCACACTTGAAAGAAGAGTGGAAGAGCTCCACAAGGAATTGAAAAAACTGCTCCTTCCCAAGGACCCCAACGGCGATAAAAACGCCATTATCGAAATCCGCGCGGGAACGGGAGGGGAATAGGCCGCCCTTTTTGCGGCGGATCTTTTCCGTATGTATTCCCGATATATGGAAAAGACAGGGATGAAAATGGAATTGCTTGATTCCAGCTCCACGGAAATCGGCGGGTTCAAGGAAATCATTTTCATGGTCACCGGAAAGGGCGCCTTCGGAAAATTCCGGTTTGAAAGCGGGACCCACCGTGTCCAGCGCGTTCCAAGAACCGAGGCTTCGGGACGTATTCATACTTCCGCAGCCACGGTGGCAGTGCTGCCAGAGGTGGATGAGGTGGACATCCAAATCAAGGATTCGGACTTGCGTATCGATACCTTCTGTTCTTCCGGAGCCGGGGGACAAAGCGTTAACACCACCTATTCGGCGATCCGGATCACCCATTTGCCTACGGGGCTTGTCGTCCAATGCCAGGACGAACGTTCACAATTGAAAAACAAGGCCAAAGCCATGAAAGTCCTCTATGCCCGCCTGAAGGAAAAGGCCGACGCGGAGGCCCAGGCCTCCCTTTCGGCGACCCGTAAAAGCCAGGTGGGAAGCGGGGACCGAAGCGAAAAAATCCGAACTTACAATTTTCCCCAGAACCGCGTGACCGACCACCGTATCGGCCTTACTCTTTACCGATTGGATAAGGTCATGGAAGGGGATTTGGACGAATTTCTGGAAGCCCTGGCCTTGGCTTATCAAGAAGAGCAGCTGAAAGAACAGGCTTGAGGCAAAACAGCGTTTTGAAGGAGCTTTTGAATGCCGGAAGGAACAGGGGCTAAGGAGGTCTGGACGCCGTTGAAAATCATCCAATGGGCGGTTCCTTACCTTACCCAGAAGGGGATAACCAGTCCCCGTATGGACGTGGAACTCCTGGTTGCCCATGCCCTTCATTTGGACCGGCTGAAGGTTTACCTTCAGTTTGACCGGCCGTTGGATGGCAGTGAATTGGCGGCCATAAGGGAATTGCTCAAGCGAAGGGCCCAAAGGGAGCCCCTTCAATACATACTGGGACAGAGGGAGTTTTTTGGCTTTGACTTTAAAGTGGGCCCTGGGGTGCTGATACCACGCCCTGAAACGGAGCTGCTTGTGGAGGGGGCCTTGAAACATTTGGAGAGATTGCCACTGGAAAATCGTTTGTTTTTGGATCTGGGTACGGGCAGTGGCTGCATCGCCTTAGCGGTGGCCAAAAGCATTTCCTGCCAAGTTTGGGCGGTAGATCAATCGGAAAAGGCCCTGGAAATGGCCCAACTTAATGCAAAAAACCTGGGTGTGGATTCCATACAGTGGCGCCTGGGGGACTGGTTTAAAGCCTTAAAAACCGAGGATCCAGCCCAATTTGGGGTGATTGTCAGCAATCCTCCCTATGTTTCTCCTGAGGAAAGAGTTGAGTTATCCCCGGAGGTCAGGGATTTCGAGCCGCCCGAGGCCTTGTTCGCAGAAAAACAGGGCTTAAAAGCTTATGAGGATATTGCAGTCGGGTTAAAAGAGCGGCTTTTAAGATTAGGCGCCGCATTTTTGGAGATCCACGCCAATGGTTTTGACAAGGTCTCCAGGATCATGGCTCCCTTGGGATTAAAGGAAACCCTGGAGAGGGACTTGCAAGGACTTCCCCGGATAATTAAGCTTGAAAAACAGTAAGTTATTGACTCTTTTTGGCGACGATCTGTATAATCACCCCTCTTTGCCCAAAACGAGAAAAGCCCTTTCTCGTTTTTTATTTTCTAGGGGCAGTTCTTTCTAAGGGAAGAAATTCCCATAAGCCGCGCATGGGCTCATTCCTGTTGTCTTCTGGAGGACTTTCTGTGAAAAAAATGAAATACGGCCGCCGCGAACGAATTGATTTCAGCCGCATCTCTTCCATTATGGAGATGCCGGACTTGATTGAGTTTCAACGGAAGTCCTATGAGGCGTTTTTGCAGAAAGATGCCACGGTGGATCAACGGGCCGACCAGGGATTACAGTCCGTTTTCTCCAGCGTTTTCCCCATTTGGGATTTCAACGAAGTTTCCTCCTTGGAGTTCGTTTCCTACACCTTGCTGGAACCAAAGTACAACGTGCGGGAATGCCAGGAACGCGGCATGACCTATTCGGTTCCCATGAAGGTGACCCTCCGCCTCGTGATCCGCGAGGAAGACCCCGAAACCAATACCAAGAAGGTTAAGGACATTCGTGAACAGGAAGTTTTCTTCTGCGACCTGCCTATGATGACCGAACGCGGAACCTTCATGATCAATGGCGCTGAGCGCGTCATTGTATCTCAGCTGCACCGCTCTCCCGGCGTTACCTTCGACGAGGACGACGGCAAACTTTCCTCCTCCGGTAAAAAGATGTACATGACCAGCGTGATTCCCTACCACGGTTCCTGGCTCGAGTTCGAGTTCGATGTGAACGGTGTGCTTTACGCCCGTATCGACCGCAAGAGGAAATTCGTGGCCTCCACCCTGCTGCGGGGATGGGGCTTTTCGACCGACGAAGACATCCTGAAAATCTTTTTTGAGATTGAAAACCTGGAAGTTTCCGAAAAGAAGCTGCAAGGCAAGGCGCTTGCCGCCGACGTGGCCCATCCCGAAACCGGGGAAGTTTTGGTGGAAGCCGGCGCGGATTTCACTGCCGAAGTTGTGGCGGCCCTGAAGAAGCATGGCGTCAAGCAAGTCAAGGCGGCCACTTCCAATCCCAATGATGTTTCCATTTTGAATACGCTGCGCAAGGACAATACTCATTCGCAGGACACCGCTTTGGTTGAGATCTACAAGAAGATGCGGCCGGGCGACCCTCCGACGTTGGAAAACGCCAAGAGCCTGATGGACAACCTTTTCTTTAACAAGAAGCGGTACGACCTGGCCCGGGTGGGCCGCTATAAAATGAACAAAAAGCTGGGAATGAAGACTTCCCTGGAACAGCGCACGATTTCCAAAGAAGACTTGGTGGCCATCATCCGTTACCTCTTCGACCTCTGCAACGGCAAGGGTGAAAAGGATGATATCGACCACTTGGGCAACCGTCGCGTCCGCACGGCCGGCGAACTCTTGGAAAACAAGCTCCGCCTTGGATTTACCCGCATGGAAAGGGCGGTCCGGGAACGCATGTCCATCGTCGATATGGACATGAATCCCATGCCCAGCCAGCTTATTTCCACCAAGCCCATTACGGCGGCGGTGAAGGAGTTTTTCGGAACGTCTCAATTGTCCCAATTCATGGATCAAACCAACCCCTTGGCCGAATTGACCCACAAGCGGCGGTTGTCGGCCCTCGGACCCGGCGGTTTGAACCGGGAGCGCGCGGGTTTCGAAGTGCGCGACGTGCACCATACCCATTACGGTCGTGTTTGCCCGATTGAGACGCCGGAAGGTCCGAATATCGGGCTGATTGCCTCCCTCTCGACTTATGCCCAGATCAATGAATACGGCTTCGTGACCACCCCGTTAAGGAAGGTCGAAGGCGGCAAGGTTTCCAAGAAGATTGAGTTTTTGCCGGCTGACGACGCCGACAAATACATCATTGCCCAAGCCAACACGCCCTTAGACGACAGCAACAAGTTCTCCAATGACATCATTGCGGCCCGTTATAAGGACGATTTTCCCATTGTGACCCCCAATGACATCCACTATATGGACGTTTCGCCCCGGCAGTTGTTCTCCGTGGCCACCTCCCTCATCCCCTTCCTTGAGCACGACGACGCCAACCGCGCCTTGATGGGCTCCAACATGCAACGGCAAGCCGTGCCTTTGATCCGCACCGAGGCTCCTTTCGTGGGTACGGGTATGGAATACAAGGCCGCCTACGATTCGGGTGTTTTGGTCATCGCCAAACGCGACGGCATCGTGGCGGGGGTGTCGTCCGACGAAATCATCATCTTTGCCGACGAAGTGGATGATACGGGTTCGGTGGATATCTATAAGCTCACCAAGTACAAGCGGTCCAACCAGGACACCTGCATCAACCAACGCCCCATTGTGAAGAAGGGCGAAAAGGTAAAAAAAGGGGATGTCATTGCCGACGGCCCCTCGACCGACCAAGGTGAATTGGCCCTGGGCCGGAACCTCCTGGTGGCTTTCATGCCCTGGAGGGGTTTCAACTTCGAAGACGCCATCATCGTGTCCGAGAAGCTGGTCCGCGAGGATTACTTCACCTCCGTCCATATTGAGGAATTCGAGCTGGAAGCCCGGGATACCAAGCTGGGCAAGGAAGAAATCACCCGGGATATTCCCAACGTGGGCGACGAGGCCCTGAAGGACTTGGATGAGGAAGGCATCATCCGTATCGGCGCCGAAGTAGTGCCGGGCGATATCCTGGTGGGGAAAGTTACCCCCAAGGGTGAGACCGAACTCACTCCCGAAGAAAAGCTTTTGAGAGCCATTTTCGGGGAGAAGGCCGGGGACGTTCGCGACGCCTCCCTGCGCGTTCCACCGGGTGTGGAAGGCAAGGTCATCGACGTCAAGGTCTTCAAGCGCAAGGAAAAGGACGAGAAGATCAAGGGCCGGGATGCTTCCATGGTCAAAGCCATTGAGAAAGATTCCACCCACAAGATCAAACAGCTGGAAAAGGAAAATGAAAACCGCATCGAGGCCGTGAAGAAACAGATGGAGGAAAAGGCCAAGGACCTGAACAAGAGTGAGAAAAACGCCCTGGAAGAGCAAGCTGAAGAAGAAATCAAACGCTTGAACGAGGTCCTGCAGAACCGCGTCAAGGAAATCGAGCGCGAAAAGAACAACGAAATCGAGAAGGTCAAGAAGGGTGACGAATTGCCCCCCGGCGTCATTAAACTCGTAAAGGTTTATATCGCCAAGAAGCGCAAATTGTCGGTTGGCGACAAGATGGCAGGCCGTCACGGGAACAAGGGTGTGGTCTCCAAAATCGTGCCAGTGGAAGACATGCCTTACCTTCCCAACGGGAGGCCAGTGGATATCATCCTGAATCCCCTTGGCGTTCCTTCCCGTATGAACGTGGGACAGATACTGGAAACCCACCTGGGTTGGGCGGCCCATGAGGGCGGCTACCATGTGGCTTCCCCGGTGTTTGACGGGGCCAAGGAAGAGGAAATCAAGAAAGCCTTAAAGGAACAGAGCCTGCCCGAATCGGGCAAGATCACCCTGTACGACGGTATGACCGGCGAGTCTTTCGACCAGGAAGTGACCGTGGGTTACATCTATATCTTGAAGCTGGCCCACTTGGTCGATGACAAGATCCACGCCCGTTCCATCGGGCCCTATTCCCTCATCACGCAGCAACCCCTGGGCGGCAAGGCCCAGTTTGGTGGCCAGCGGTTCGGGGAAATGGAAGTCTGGGCTTTGGAGGCTTATGGCGCGGCTTACACCTTGCAAGAACTTTTGACCGTCAAGTCCGACGACGTTCAAGGCCGCACCAAGGTTTATGAGGCCATTGTTAAGGGCAAGAACGCTCCGGAACCGGGTATCCCCGAATCGTTCAACGTTTTGGTGAAGGAACTGCAAGGTTTGTGTTTGGACGTCAAACTCATCAAGAATTCGAATTAAGGAGGGGGATCCATGAGCCAAGTCAAATCAACCACCCCTGAGAATGAAAACGAAGTGACCAAACCGGCAGCTCCGGAGGCGCCTGTGGCGGCTCCTATGATGGCCGACAAGAAACCAAACCTGGAGGTTCTTCTCAAAGAAACCACCCGGTTTGACGCCATCAAGATCGGCTTGTCCTCCCCGGAGACCATCCGTTCCTGGTCCCATGGAGAAGTCAAGAAACCGGAGACCATCAATTACCGCACCTTTAAGCCGGAGAAAAACGGTCTTTTCTGCGAGAAGATTTTCGGCCCAACGAAGGACTGGGAATGCGCCTGTGGTAAATACAAGAGAATCAAGTATAAGGACGTCATCTGCGACCGCTGCGGCGTAGAAGTCACCCAAGCTAAGGTTCGCCGGGAACGCATGGGCCATATCGAATTGGCCTGCCTGGTTTCCCATATCTGGTACCTCAAAGGTGTTCCCTCCCGCATGGGTTATCTTTTGGAAATGTCGACCCGTAACCTGGAAAGGGTCATCTATTACGAATCCTATGTGACCCTGGACCCGGGCAAAGCGCCCGTGGAAGTCGGACAGCTCTTAAGTGAGGACGAATACCAGAAACTCCGCGCTGAATATGGCGCTTCCTTGAAGGCCAAGATGGGTGCAGAGGCTATCCGGGACCTGATCCGCATGGTCAACCTGGACGATTTGGATAAGAAGTTGCGGGTCCAGATGAAGCAGACCACTAGCGAGCAAAAGCGCAAGACTCTCATCAAGCGTTTGAAGGTCATTGAGAGTTTCCGCAAGAGCGACAACAAGCCCGAGTGGATGTTCCTTGAAGTTTTGCCCGTCATCCCGCCCGAACTTCGCCCCCTGGTTCCTTTGGATGGCGGCCGTTTTGCCACCTCCGATTTGAACGACCTTTACCGTCGCGTGATTAACCGTAACAACCGTTTGAAAAAGCTTTTGGAACTGCACGCGCCTGAGGTCATCGTACGCAATGAGAAACGCATGCTCCAGGAAGCAGTGGACGCCCTTTTGGACAACGGCCGCCGTGGCCACGCTGTGCGCGGGCCGGGTAACCGTCCCTTGAAATCCCTTTCCGACATGTTGAAGGGAAAGCAGGGTCGTTTCCGCCAGAACCTTTTGGGAAAGCGTGTCGATTATTCGGGCCGTTCGGTCATTGTCGTGGGACCTGAACTGAAGATGCACCAATGCGGTCTTCCCAAGAAGATGGCTTTGGAACTCTTCAAGCCTTTTATCATCAAGAAGCTGGAGGACCGAGGTTACGTCCATACCATCAAGAGCGCACGCAAGATGGTCGAGCGCGTGAAGCCGGAGGTTTGGGACATCCTGGCCGAGGTTATCCGCGACCATCACGTGCTCTTGAACCGCGCCCCGACCCTGCACCGTCAGGGTATCCAGGCATTCCAGCCGGTCCTCATTGAGGGCCGCGCTATCCAGATCCATCCGCTCGTTTGCACGGCCTTCAACGCCGACTTCGACGGAGACCAGATGGCCGTCCATGTGCCCCTGTCCAGCGAGGCCCAGATGGAAGCGCGTTTCTTGATGCTGTCGACCAACAACATCAATTCCACCTCCAACGGCCGTCCTATCGTGACTCCGACCCAGGATATCGTCTTGGGTTCGTATTACATCACGAAGGAAATGCCGGGCGACAAAGGCGAGGGTAGGGTTTTCTCCGGCCCCCAGGAAGTCGTCATCGCCCTGGATGCCAAGCAAGTGGGCAAGCACGCCCGTATCAAAGTTCGCCGCAACGGGAAGTTGATTGACACTACCGTCGGACGGGTATTGTTCAACCAAGTCATCCCCTCGGATTTGCCATATGTCAATCGGGTCATGACCAAGAAGGAATTGGGCGACTTAGTGGCCCTTTGCTACGAAAAGTTGGGCCCCGAGGTAACCGTCAAGCTTCTGGACGACGTCAAGGAACTTGGCTTCAAGTATGCAACCCAGGCGGGAATCACAGTTTCCATTGATGACATGAAGATTCCGAAGGACAAGCCTGAAATCCTGAAGCGTTCTTACAAAGAAGTCGCCGAAATCGAGAACCAGTACAAGAAAGGCATCATCACCGGCGGCGAACGGTACAACAAAGTCATCGACATTTGGACCCACACCACCGATGAAATCGCGGAAGTCATGTTTGAGAACCTCAAACAAGATCACCATGGGTTCAACCCCATTTACATGATGGCGGATTCAGGCGCCCGCGGTTCCAAGATGCAGATCCGCCAATTGGCGGGTATGCGCGGACTGATGGCCAAGCCCCTGCAGAAAATCACGGGGTCCATCGGTGAAATCATCGAATCTCCCATTACGGCCAATTTCCGGGAAGGCCTCACGGTGTTGGGATACTTCATTTCCACCCACGGCGCCCGCAAGGGTTTGGCCGACACCGCCTTGAAGACAGCGGACGCGGGGTACCTGACCCGCCGCCTGGTGGACGTCTCACAGGAAGTCATCATTAACGTAGAAGATTGCGGCACTGTGAATGGCATCCGCGTGGGAGCCATCAAGGAAGGCGTCGAGATTATCGAGCCTTTGAAGGACCGCATCGGCGGCCGAGTGGCCGTGGATAACGTGGCCAACCTGCTCACTTCCGAGGTCATTGTACGTTCGGGCCAGATCATTACCGAAGACATCGCCGAAAAGCTGGAAGAGGCGGGTATCGAACAGATTCGCGTCCGTTCGGTCCTAACCTGCGAATTGGAACGCGGCGTCTGTGCGAAGTGCTATGGCGTGAATATGTCCAACGGCAGGCTGGTCCAAATCGGTGAAGCGGTTGGCATCATCGCCGCCCAGTCCATCGGCGAACCGGGGACGCAGTTGACCCTCCGGACCTTCCACGTGGGCGGCGCCGCCAGCCGTGCCCTGGAACAATCCAAGATCGAATCGACGAAGAACGGCGTTGTGAGGTTCCATAATCTGAAACTGGTCGAGAACCGCAATAAGGAACTGATCGTCTTGAACCGTAACGGTGAGATCTCGGTTTATGACGAAAAAGGAAGGGCCATGGAGAACCATGTGGTTCCATTTGGCTCGACCTTGAAAGTACGGGAAGAAGCTACCGTCCGGGAAGGCCAACTGTTGGCCCACTGGGATCTTTACAAGGTTCCCATTTTCACGGAAGTCTCCGGTAAGGTGAAACTGCAGGATGTTCTCCGCGGCGTAACGGTGCGCGAAGAGATTGATGCTTCCACCGGTTTGAAAGAACGCGCCATTATCGAATACAAGGATGAAAATCTGTCGCCCCGTTGTGTCATCATGAATCCGGAAACTGGAGAAGCCGTCAAGAGTTACCGACTGCCGACAGGCTCCCTCATCAATGTGATGGACGGAGACAATATCATGGCCGGTGACATCCTGGCGAAGATCCCGCGTGAAATGTCCAAAACCCGCGATATTACCGGTGGTCTGCCCCGGGTCGCCGAACTTTTCGAGGCTCGCCGTCCCAAAGGCAACGCGGTCATCGCCAAGATTGCCGGAACGGTCGGATTCGGAACCGCTTCGAAGGGTTATCAACGGGTGATTGTGACCAACACGGAAGGCAAAAAAAGCATCGAGGAAGAATACGCCATTCCCTATGGCAAGCATCTAAACATCCACGAGGGCGACTACGTCCGTCCTGGCGATGCCTTGACGGATGGTCCGGTGGACCCGCATGACATCCTGGAAGTGCAGGGTGAAGCGGCGGTCCAGGAATACCTGCTCTCCAAGGTCCAGGAGGTTTACCGCCTCCAGGGCGTTAAGATCAATGACAAGCACATCGAAGTGATTATCCGGCAGATGATGCGCAAGATCGTCGTGCAGGAAGCGGGAGAAACCGAGTTCCTTCCCAAACAACAGGTGGACAAGGGTAAGTTCAAGAAGGAAAACGAACGGGTCGGTGATAAAGATGGAAAAACCGCCACGGCCCGCCCCATCCTTTTGGGGATCACCAAGGCCTCTTTGGGCACCGAGAGCTTCATTTCGGCCGCCAGCTTCCAAGAAACCACCAAGGTTCTGACGGAAGCGGCGGTTTCGGGAAAAGTCGATGAATTGCGAGGCTTGAAAGAAAACGTGATTATGGGACATTTGATCCCGGCCGGGACGGGCAGTGCCTTTTACCGCGGGGTCAAGATCAAGGTTGACGAACCGGAGGAAGAGCTTCCGGTGGGCATCGCAGCCCCCCCCTCGGCCGAAATGGAAGAGGGCGATTTGAAGGCGAATGAAGGCGAAACTACCAAAAAAAGCCTTGACCAGGCCTAGGTCCTTTGGTAGCCTACCCGTCCGCGTTTGAGCTCGTTAGTTGGTCATAGCGGTTGAGAAATCCTCCTTTTGGGCGGTGCCGGAAGAGTGGCACTTACCAAACGGGTGAGCTAGAGGAGGGATTTGCTTGAAGATTCCCCCTTGAACCTTTTTCACGAGGTTCAGGGTGACGTATGGAATATTCACTTGGCAAAGGCGGAGCTCACTGTCTTTGCCTTTTTTATTTTATGGGTAAGTGGAGGGATCTTTGCCGACGCTGAATCAGCTGGTCCGCATGGGCCGTGAGAAGAGCAAACATAAAACGAAATCACCCGCTTTGAAGGCTTGTCCCCAAAAGCGTGGTGTCTGTGTCAAAGTGGCCACCATGACGCCGAAGAAGCCCAACTCGGCCCTTCGGAAGATCGCCCGTGTGCGGTTGACCAACGGAATGGAAGTGACTTGCTATATCCCGGGTGTCGGCCACAATTTGCAGGAGCACTCGATTGTCTTGATCCGCGGCGGCCGCGTGAAGGACCTTCCGGGTGTCCGTTATCACATCATCCGCGGTGCTTTGGATGCCGCCGGAGTAGCCGACCGCAAGCAGGGACGGTCCAAGTATGGAATGAAGCGGCCTAAAAAAGACGCCGCTAAAGCTTAAGGAGAGCACCCAATGCCCCGTCGAAAAGTAGCCGCGAAACGCGAAATTCTTTCCGATTCGCGTTACAACAACAAGTTGGTGGCCAAGTTCATCAATTGCATGATGTATGACGGCCAAAAAATGGTGGCTACTCAAAGCTTTTATGAAGCCCTGGATGTTTTGGGCCAAAAGCATGGGGAAGGCGCCTTGAATGTGTTCAAGACCGCCATTGAGAACGTGAAGCCAGTTTTGGAAGTCAAGTCCCGCCGGGTCGGCGGCGCCACATACCAAGTTCCCGTGGAAATTCGTCCTGAACGCAGGGTTTCCCTGGCCATTCGGTGGATTTTGACCGCGGCCCGCGCCCGCAAGGAAAAAACCGTCGCCGAGAAATTGGCGGCCGAATTGACCGATGCCTTCAAGAACCAGGGTACGGCCATCAAGAAAAAAGAAGATACCCATAAAATGGCGGAAGCTAACCAGGCCTTCGCCCACTATCGCTGGTAATTTCGAGGAAAGAAATTGTCCACTACTACGACCCGTCAGATCCCATTAGCGAAGACCCGAAATATCGGCATCATGGCTCATATTGATGCGGGCAAAACCACTTTGACCGAGCGCATCCTTTTTTATACGGGCCGCACCCATAAGATAGGCGAGGTCCATGACGGCGCCGCCACGATGGACTGGATGCCCCAAGAACAAGAGCGCGGCATTACCATCACTTCTGCCGCCACCACTTGTTTCTGGAAAAACAACCGGATCAATATCATCGATACGCCCGGCCACGTGGATTTCACCATTGAAGTGGAACGTTCCCTTCGGGTATTGGATGGTGCCATTGGCGTATTTGGAGCCGTGGAAGGCGTGGAACCCCAGTCCGAAACCGTCTGGCGCCAAGCCACCCGCTACGGCGTGCCCCGCATCGCTTTTGTCAATAAAATGGACCGGATCGGTGCCGATTACTTTGCGGCTATTGACCAAATGCGGAAGCGTTTGAACGCCAATGCCCATCCTGTCACCTTGCCGGTGGGGGAAGAGGACAAGTTCGATGGCGTCATCCACTTGGTCGAAATGAAACGCTATCGTTGGCTGGACGACTCCCTCGGGGCCAAGTTCGAGATTGAAGAAATTCCGGCTGACATGAAGGAAATGGCCCAGAAATACCGGAAAGAGCTGGTCGAAGCCGTCGCCGAATTTGACGACGATGTCATGCAAAAATACCTCGACGGCCATGAAATCACCTCGGAAGAAATCCAAAACTGTATCCGCAAAGGGACGATTTCCAATAAATTCAACCCGGTGTTCTGCGGCTCAGCGTTCAAGAACAAGGGAGTCCAACCTTTGTTGGACGCGGTTGTCAATTATCTCCCTTCGCCTTTGGACATCCCGTCGGTTAAGGGCCACAATGCTGAAACCGATGCGGAAGAGACTCGCGAAGCCAGCGACGATGCGCCCTTCTCCGCCCTTGCCTTCAAGATCATGACCGACCCCCATGTTGGAAAATTGGTTTATTTCCGGGTCTATTCGGGGTCCCTTTCCGTGGGTTCCTATGTTTATAACTCGACCAAGGGCAACCGCGAGCGGATTGGCCGCCTTTTGCAGATGCACGCCAACAAGCGCGAAGAAATCAAAGAGGTTCACGCCGGCGATATCGCCGCCACCGTCGGCATCAAAACCATCACGACCGGGGACACCTTGTGCCTTGAGGAGAAGCCCATCATCCTTGAGAAGATGGTGTTTCCCGATCCGGTTATCTCGGTGGCCATCGAGCCTAAGACCAAGGCCGACCAGGAAAAAATGGGTCTGGCCTTGGGCAAGCTGGCCGAAGAGGATCCGTCCTTCCGTGTTAAAAGCGATGAAGAAACGGGCCAAACCATCATCTCTGGCATGGGTGAGCTCCACCTGGAAATCATCGTCGACCGCATGATGCGCGAATTCAACGTGCAAGCCAATGTCGGTAAACCCCAGGTGGCTTACCGCGAGACGATCCGTAAAGCCGTCGAGGCCGAAGGCAAATACATCAAGCAAACCGGCGGCCGCGGTAACTATGGCCACTGCTACATCAAGATGGAACCCCAAGAACCCGGTAAGGGCATCGAATTCGTGGACGCCATCAAGGGCGGCGCGATCCCGCGGGAATTCATTCCCGCCGTTCAAAAGGGCATCATGGATGCCAAAGACAGTGGAGTGCTGGCCGGTTATCCAGTGGTCGATTTCAAGGTGACCCTCTTTGATGGCTCCTATCACGATGTGGACTCGAATGAAATGGCCTTCAAAATTGCGGCTTCCATGGCGTTCAAGGACGCCATGAAGAGTGCCAGTCCCGTCATTTTGGAGCCGATCATGGACGTGGAAGTTGTCACGCCCGATGACTTCATGGGCCCGGTGATGGGTGACCTGCAGTCCAAGCGCGGAAAGATTGAAGGGATGGAGTTGCGCGGTTCTGCGCAGATCATCCGTTCGAAGGTTCCTTTGTCCGAAATGTTCGGTTATTCCACCAACTTAAGGTCCATGACCCAGGGCCGGGCGACTTACTCCATGCAGTTCGCGCGTTACGAGGAGACGCCCAAAGCGGTCCAACAAGAAATCATCGGTAAAGTGAAGGGTTGAAAAAAATCAGCGCCCAAGTAAGGGCGTAGGGAGGGCTGTCTATGTCGAAGGAAAAATTCGTAAGGTCGAAGCCGCACGTGAACATCGGGACGATCGGACACGTGGACCACGGGAAGACGACCCTGACGGCGGCCATCACG
>JAJPJW010000197.1 GCA_021324075.1 Pseudomonadota bacterium
AGAACGTCGCCGTCAAGGAGGTGTTCCAGGACACGGTCATCGTCGGCACGCGCCAGCGGCCCATCGCCCCCAAGGGCATCGCCCAAAAGCGCTACGTCGACGCCATCCGCCGCGAGGATATCGTCTTTGGCATCGGCCCGGCGGGGACGGGTAAGACCTACCTGGCCATGGCCATGGCGGTGCACGCCCTGCGGGAGAGCGAGGTGGAACGCCTGATCCTGACCCGGCCGGCGGTGGAAGCTGGTGAAAAGCTGGGCTTTTTGCCGGGTGACCTGCAGGACAAGGTCGACCCCTACCTGCGCCCGCTCTATGACGCCCTTTACGACATGGTGGAATACGAGAAATTACAGCGGCTTTTCCAGCAAAGGGTGGTGGAAGTGGCCCCCCTGGCCTATATGCGGGGCCGCACCCTTTCCAATTCCTTCATCATCCTGGACGAGGCCCAGAACACCAGCCCGGAGCAAATGAAGATGTTCCTGACCCGCATGGGCACCGGCTCCAAGATCGTGGTGACGGGCGACGTTACCCAGATTGACCTGCCCCTGGGCAAGAGTTCGGGGCTCATCGAGATCCAACAAATCCTTTCCAAGGTGAAAGGCATCGAATTCATCCAGTTCAGCCCCAAGGACGTGGTCCGGCACCGCCTGGTGCAGAACATCCTCGAGGCCTATAACGATCATACTGTGCAGAACAAAAACAAAGAATGAACCACAGAGTACACGGAGGACACAGAGTAAAACCTAAAGCTAAGAATTTTTTTGTCTTAACTCTGTGTACTCTGTGACCTCTGTGGTGAAATGGGTTTTCCTTGAAACTTCTCCTACGTTATAGCGTCAGCCACAATCCGGTTCCATCCGCCTGGGTCAAGCGGCTTTCGAGTCTGGTCTTGAAAAACGTGAAGGGCGCCGCCTTTGAGAAACAAGCCGAGCTCTCGGTGGTCCTGACCGGGGATGGGGAAGTCCGGAAGCTGAACCGCCTCTACCGCAAGAAGGACAAGACTACCGACGTACTTTCCTTTCCGCTTCTGGAGGGCAAAAAGATGAAAGCGGCAAAGGGCTCCATCCCCCTGGGGGATGTGGTCCTAAGCGTACCGCAAACCCGGCGCCAAGCCCGGGAGCAGGGAAAGGATTTCCAGGCCGAAATGGCCCTTTTGCTCACCCATGGAATTCTCCACCTTTTGGGCTATGATCATGGGACGAAAGCGGAAGAAAAAAGAATGTTCGGCCTGCAAGACCGCCTGCTGAAGAAGTGGAAAGCTTAAGCCACCCATGGACACTTACCTTTTATCCCACCTGATCGTTTTAGGCGTGCTCGTCCTGACCTCGATGTTCTTCTCGGCGGTGGAAACCGGCCTGTTGTCCTACCCCCGGCTGTTGCTCCAGCGGCGGGCCCAGGAAGGCGGCCTGATCGGCGCGGCCTTCAAGGAGTGGCAGGACCATCCCAACCGCGTGTTGACGGCCATCCTGATCGGCAACAATACAGTCAATATCACCGCCACGACCCTGGTGGCCTATATGGCCATCGAATTCGCCGACCTCCACCATTACAGCCGGGCCATGGCCGGAACCGCGGCCTCCGCCTCCGTCATCTTTATCCTGGTGGTCTTCGGGGAAGCCATCCCCAAGGTCACCGCCCGCAGCCATTCCACCCTCATGGGCAACTGGCTGATCATCCCCATTTATCTTTTCGACAAGGTTTTAAGCCCCCTCACCTGGGCCTTCGGCAAGTTCGTGGCCGTCTTCCTGCCCAGCCTGGGCCAGGCCTCCCTCGTGCAGGTGACGGAAGAGGACGTCAAACAACTCATCCAAATGGGGCACGATGCGGGCACCATCCAGGATGAGGAACAAAAGATGATCCACTCCATCTTCAAGTTCACCGATACCCAGGTGAAGCAGGTCATGGTGCCCCGCACCGACATGTTCTGCGTGGATATCGCCACGCCCTTTGACAAGCTCCTGGACCTGGTGGTGCAGAACGGCTTCTCCCGGGTTCCGGTTTACAAGGGAAGTCCCGATAAAATCGTGGGCATCATCCACACCCGGGACCTGCTTTCCATCTGGAAAAACCACGAGTTGATCGTCATCCAGGACCTCCTTCGAAAGCCTTATTTCGTGCCGGAAAGCATGCGAGTGGACCGCCTTTTACGCGAGTTCCGCCGGGGCCGGTTCCACATGGCCATCGTCGTGGACGAATACGGCGGCACCGCGGGCCTGGTGACCCTGGAGGATTTGATCGAGGAAATTATCGGCGAGATCAAGGACGAGCACGAGGCGGAGGAGGAGAAGGCCATTGCCAAGCAGGCGGATGGGTCCTGGATCATCGAGGCGGACGTGGCCCTGGACGAGGTCAATGAAGCCATGGGCATCCGCCTGGTCCCCAAAGGGGAAGTGGCCAGCCTGGGAGGCTATTTGGTGGAGGTGGCCGGCAAGCTGCCCCGCAAGAACCGCGTTATTGAGGATAAGGAAGCCTCGTTCAAGATCCTGGAAGCCAGTGAGACCAATGTTGTCAAAGTACGCGCCGTCAAACGCAGGACGCCTTTGGTGCCGCCCCCTGCTGAAGGGACCGCGGCGAGTTCCAAACCGCGGAAGAAAAAGCCGAAGCCCGCTCCGGTGGAAGCTCCCATCTCGGGGGCGTCCACGGATGCTCCCGCCGAAGCGACCGACTCGAACGCGGAGAAGACTTCTTGACCTATCTGGATTGCCATAACCACACCGCCGAATGGTCCGACGGGCGCCAGTCCATCGAGGAAATCCTGCAAAGGGCCAAGGAAGAAGGAGTCCGGGTGGGCCTCTCCGACCACACAGGCATGGGGGATTACTTGAATTCCAACGACCGGCTCCTGGCCTACGCGGATTTTCTTTCCCAATATCCCGTTGCGCGGGGACTCGAAATGGACCTGGGCCGCAGTTTCATGGTGCAAGAGGATGTCCGTCGCCGGTTTGATTACATGATCGGCAGCGTGCACGGTATCGAGCTTCACGGCCTGCGGATCGGCTTCAGCCCCCTCATCAAATACCTCAAAGGCGGCCTGCCGGACTACAACCCCAGCCAGCAGATCAAGGACTGGGACCACTTCTTCAAAACCCACCTGGAAGTCCTGAAAAAGGAATTCAGCGGACAGGATTATTCCATCCTGGGCCATTGCACCATGCTGCCGCCCCTGGCCCTGGGCAAGCCCGAGGAACATTTTCCCGAATGGTGGGAGGAGGAACTGATCAACACCCTTCTGATGTATAACGTGGCCATGGAAATCTCAAACCGCTGGCTGACGCCCTATGACCGGCTCATGAAAAAGGCCGTGGATGCGGGGGTGAAGTTCTCCGTGGGGTCCGACGGCCATGACCCCCTGAAAACCTGCGTTTTGGACTTTCCCAAGAAAATGATCGAGAAATATGGGCTGAAAGAAGACCGGATTTTCGACACCAAGCGCAAGATAGCGAACAACTAGCCATGGACCTCGAATGAACTCACCCGAATTCGTCTGCGGCGCGGTGGCCATCCTGGGCAAGCCCAACGTGGGCAAATCCACTTTCCTCAATTCGGTCCTGAAACAAAAAATCGCCATCGTTTCGCCCCGTCCCCAGACCACCCGGGGTTCCATGGCGGGCATCTACCAGGATGACAAGTCCCAGATCGTTTTTTACGACACCCCCGGCATCCACCAGCCCAAAGACAAGCTCTCCCATTACATGCTTCACGAGGTGGAGGAGGTCCTGGAAGGCGCCGATGCCGCCCTGTTCCTGGTGGATGCCCAGGCGGGACTGACGGACGAAGATTACCTGGTCGCCGAATGGTTGCGGAAGTTTTCGAAACCGGTGTTTTGCCTGCTGAACAAAATCGACCGGGTGCCCGAAGGCCGGGTGCAGGAGCTGTCGGGAAAGATAAAAAGCGAATTGGGAAACGGTTGGCTCTTGTTCCGGGTATCGGCTTTGAGGGGAAAAGGGATCGGGGAAGTGCTGGGGCAATTGAAGAAATTCCTCCCGAACCAGCCGCCTTTGTTTCCAGAGGATGACCTTACTAATAAGACCCTGCGGGAGTTGGCCGCGGAAATGATACGGGAGCAGTGTTTCCTGCAGTTAAGGCAGGAAATCCCCTATGGTGTCGCGGTGATTATTGAAAAGTTCGAGGAAAAGGAACCGCCCCAGCCGGTGGTGATCCAAGCCACGATTTACGTGGAAAAGGATAGCCAGAAAGGTATCCTGATTGGCGCCAAGGGCGGGCAATTGAAGTCCATCGGTTCGGCCGCCCGGCAGGAAATCGAGAAGCTGCTCGACCAAAAGGCCTTCCTCGAGCTCTGGGTCAAAGTTTTGAAGGACTGGCGCAAAGACGAGGCGATCCTCAAAAAACTCGGATATCCAACACCTAAAAAGAAATGAAACCTCCTAAACATCCCAAAACCAAGATTGTCTGCACCGTCGGGCCGGCCTCGCGGTCGGTCGAAAAACTCGCCGAATTGATGAAGGCGGGGATGAACCTGGCCCGCCTCAATTTCGCCCACGGCACCCTGGCCCAGCATGCGGCGGACATCGCCAACATCCGCGCGGCGTCGGCCAAGGCCGGCATCCCTTGCTCCATCTTCATCGACCTCCCGGGCCCCAAGATCCGCGTGGGCAAACTCAAGCATGAGCCGCTTTATTTGAAAAAGGGCCACCTGGTCTGGCTGAACGGCCGCAAGCTCATGCGGGTTTTCCACGACAGCATCCCGGTGGATTACCCCCAATTGTCCCAAAGCGTCCAAGAGGGCGCCATGATCTACCTTAACGACGGCTTCATCCAAATGCGGGTGCTGGAGCTCCGCCATTCCGCCGTGAAGTGCGAGGTTTTGGTGGGCGGCGAGCTGCTTTCCCATAAGGGGTTGAACATCCCCGATGGCAAGCTTTTCGTGGAACCGGTCACCCCGGAGGACCTCAGGTTCGTGGATTTCGGATTGGAGCAGGGTATCGACCACTTCGGCGTTTCCTTCATTGAAACTGCGGAGGATATCCGGAAGGTGAAGGCCCATGCCCGCAGCAAAGGCCGGAAGATCCATACCATCGCCAAGATCGAGCGGGCGGAAGCGGTTGAGAACCTGGATTCGATCCTCAAGGTCACCGACATGGTCATGGTGGCCCGGGGCGACCTGGGGGTGCAGATCCCCCTGGAGGATGTGCCCCTGGTCCAGAAGCGCATCATCCAAAAAGCCCGTCACCGGGGCGTGCCCGTCATCACGGCCACCCAGATGCTGGAATCCATGGTGCACAACGTGCGTCCGACCCGGGCGGAGGTCAGTGACGTGGACAACGCCATCCTCGACGGGACCTCGGCGGTCATGATGTCGGAGGAAACGGCCATCGGGGAATATCCGGTGGAAACGGCCGAAATGATGGCCCGCATCGCCCGGAAGGTGGAATCGGCTTTCCGTATCGGCGGGGCTTAAGGCTGGGTTATATTAGGGGACCTATGGTGACCAAACGTATCAAGAAGCCGGTCAAAAGAACGAAGCCGGCCAAACATATCAAGGGTGTGAGGAGGCGGCGTATGGCGAGCAATGACTCCCGTCGGTTGAGTTTTTTCGGTGAAGGGGGAACGCTCTTCGGTATCCATATCGTCAACCTCTTCCTGGGCCTTATCACCTTTGGCATCTACCTCTTCTGGGGCCGGGTGAACATCCGCAAGTACATCTGGGGCCAGATCGAATTCGACGGCGACCGTCTGTCCTATCACGGGACCGGCAAAGAGACCTTCCTGGGCTGGCTCAAAGCCGCCGCCATCTTCGGTATCCCCTATATCCTCCTCCAGGACGGTCCCCGGTTGGCCGGGGCC
>JAJPJW010000074.1 GCA_021324075.1 Pseudomonadota bacterium
GGACAACGCGGAACTGGAATGGCGCTATGATGAGGGCTCCCATTCAGGAAAGCTGCGCCTGCTGGGCTATGTCAACCACGCCCATATGGGCGACTACCAGGCGGCCCTCGACCTTTCACCCGGCTCACCCGATGTGACCCAGACCCGGGACTACCGGGACAAATACGGCCTGGGGCTCGGCTGGGAACAGGACCTCAATGGCGACCTGGGCCTTTTCGGCCGCCTGGGCTGGAACAATGGAACGACCGAATCCTGGGAACTGACGGCCGTGGACCAAACCGCTTCCCTCGGGGCGGTCCTGAAAGGGAGCGCCTGGGGAAGGGCGGGGGACCAGGCCGGGTTGGGCTTGGTGATCAACGGATTGTCCTCTTCCCACCAGGCCTATCTGGCGGCGGGGGGGCTGGATTTCAACATCGGGGACGGGGCCTTGCGTTACGCTCCCGAGGAGGTGGCGGAACTTTACTACCTTTTCAAACCCTTTTCGGCCCTGGGCCTGACCCTGGACCTGCAGGGAATCGCCAACCCCGCCTACAACCAGGACCGGGGCCCGGTGGGCATTGTTTCGGGCCGGGCCCATTTGGAGTTTTAAGAAGGGCCGCCCATGGAAGCTTTCAAGGCGTTCAACCTCCTCCTTCGTTTCCTCCTGGAATTGGCGTCCCTTTTTGCTTTGGGCTCCTGGGGATTCCGGCAAGGTGGGTCACCTTTTATTCATTGGGTATTTGGAATCGGCCTTCCGTTGCTTTTCGCGCTGGCCTGGGGAAGGTGGGCCGCCCCAAGGTCCTCCCACCGGCTGGAAGGGTTCCCCCGGCTGGCCTTTGAGGCTTTAGCCTTCGGGTCGGCGGCACTGTCACTTGTTTTGGCCGGCCACAACGGGCAAGCGGCACTTTTTGTTGTTGTGGTTGTTCTTAATATCGTCCTCCTCCGGCACTGGAAAAAGTGGTAACAAATGACAAAAGGGAAGACCGTATCGCGGCAGCTTTCCTAGCTCTTAAACATAATTAGGTTTTTTGAGGGGGTATTCGGGATAGAATCCTTCATCAACCAAGGCCGCCCACAGGAACTTCCATGGATTTCCTTAGTAACGTTTTTCTATCCCCCAAGAAGAAAAAGACGGCCCAATACTCCAGCGAGTACAAGAAGTTCAAGGGCGCCCTCGGGAAAAATCCCCACGACCAAAATTTAAAGGCCCAATTCGTCAAGTTCTGTCTCTTCAACCAAAACATGTTGGAAGATGTCCCGGGGTCCCATGTGAAGGAAGCCCTGGCGGTTTATGAGGAACTGGCCCAAGCCGACCTTTTCGACCCCCAACTCCATTACCTCGTCGGGCGCCACTACCAGGACAAGGACAACCTGAAGGCCCAAAAGGTGTATCTGACGGGGGTCCAGAGCTTCAACCGCTACGTCGCCAAGCATCCGCATCTCAAGTCCGATTACGTGGATGTGACCTATGCCGTTGCCTTGAACTTCGTCACCCTCCAGTACGGCCAGATCCATCCGGACCTGGACAAGTTTTTCGCCGTCATCCGCAAGTCCTATCCGATCCACAACAAGCGGGTGGAACTGGAGAATGAGCTGCGCAAATCGCCCCCCAACCAGGCCTTGATCAAGCAATTGGCCCAGGAACTCAAGGAGCTTAAGGAAGCCACCGAGGGGCTCAAGCCCAAGCGCCCCTCCAGGGAATAAAAAATCTTGCCAACAAAAAAAGCCCTGGCCCTTTCGGGTCCGGGCTTTTTTTGTTGGATTGCGGAAACTCCGGGAGTTCTTAATTCATCCGGGGGGCGAATTCCATATCCGGGAAAGGATTGGGTTTCGGTGTTTTCGCGAAGTCGTAATAGATGACCACGGCCTGGGCGACGGAGTACATGCCCGTGTCGTAGTGAAAATCCACCTGGTAGGTGGGGTTGGACTGGCTTTCACCCATGCCGGTTCCGGCCTGTTGTTCGGGGGCCGACTCCGATGCCCTTGCATCGTAGCTTTGGGCGGAAGGCGCCGGGGCGCCGGCTGAATTTTCCGCCGATTCTTTTTTGTCCCGGAACCCGGACAAGGAATAAGGCGCGGGCTTCTGGGTGTACCGGTAAATGGGATGGTCATCGTAATATTGGTCCAACTCCTGCTGGTTCCAGAAAAAAGCCGCGCCGATGACGCCGCAGTTGGCCGATAGGTCCTTGCCCAACGCGTCCCCGCGCCATTTGGCGTAGGACTTGGGCTTGTCGGTGAAAAAGAAACGGCGGGCCTCCCCGCTGCTGACCTGCCAGCCTGGGATGGTGACGGAGCTATAGGGGTCGATCATCCATTTTTCCCCGTCCTCGATGCCGCTGGGCTTTCCGGTGATGGAGTTGACACCGTCGACCGAAAGGTTGACCGCTACGCGCACCGGAAGGGGGTTATAGAGGCGGACCGAATAGTTCTCCCCCTGGGATGCGGTGATGAAGGGACGGCCGTTCCGCGCCGATTCGGGCTTGACCCCCTCCGAATCGCTCACGATTTCCACCCGGAAACCGTAGTTTTGCCGCCGGGCCTCGTGGATCAACGCGCCGTCCTGCTGGACAGCCAGGCGGTATTTGACGTCGTAGCTCTTGACTGCGGCCTGGGCGGCGGTGGCCGCCAAGGCCAGCGATAGGGTGAACAGCATCCGGTTGAATTGCATGGTCTTCTCCTTTGGTTGATAAGGCTTCCTGCTCTGTTCGGTTGGACACAGCTCCCCCCGGAAAGTTCCAGGTTTGGCCGGGGCGCAAGACAGTTGCCAAAGGCCGTAAATGGGCCTTATTCTTGGCTTGGGGAAGGGCTGGCCTATGCCCTTTTTCCCCCAAAAATCTCCTTGGGAGAAACCATGTCGGAATACGATTCAAATCTTCCCCGGCTTCTCTTCTTCCTGCAGGAAAGCGACCTGTTCCATGAGTTGACGGTCCAGGAGATGGACAACCTCATCACCCACCTGAGGATGATCCGAACCCAAAAGGGATTTCAGATCATCCGGCAAGGCGACTCCTGGGATTCCTTTTACCTGATCATCTCCGGCCGGGTTTCGGTAAAGATCAAAAGGGGCTCCAAGGTCAAAAAAGTCGAGGAACTCAAGAAGGGTGAATTCTTCGGGGAAATGGCATTGCTGACCCAGCAACCGCGCAACGCCACCATCACCTCGGAAGAAATTTCCGAGCTGATGGTCCTGAGAAAGTCCGAATTCGACAATATCTTGATGAAGAACCCGATCCGGGCCCATAAGATCCGGTCGGCTTACACCGACCGCATGGCGAAAAACCAAAAAACCGAATCAGAGCCTTCCTGGGCCGGAAAACTCATTCCTGAAAGGCGGAGGAAACCATGAACAAAACCAAGGGGTTGTTCTTCATTTTGTTTTTCGGGATCGTTGCGGCGGCCCGGGCGGATTTTCTCCCGTCGAACACTCCCACCGCGGGGAATGCGGGCGGAAGCTACGTTGGTGTCGGAGGGGGCTTGGATTTTCCCATCCAAAACGCGGGTAAGGAACACCATGGGGTCTTAAGCCTCGTCAGTGGGCATTCCATAGCTCCTCACTTGGTCGGCGAGGGGGAACTGGACGGCATGGCTTATAACGCGGGCACCAACGGCGGGATATTGGACTTACGCCTTTTCGCGGACGTCAAACTGATGCCGGACACCCCTTTTATCCAACCCTATGGGCTGGCTGGGTTCGGTTTTGCGGGCCTTTTGGGAATCGACGCCGGCACACCCAATCTTTTGAGCTTGGATTTTGTTTGGGGGGCGGGTTTCCGGGTGGAACTGACCGAGAAGATCCGGCTGTTCCTGGATTACAAGATGCAGATCCTGGTCCGGGATTATCCCACGGGCATTGACTCACCCTTGACCGGCGGGATTACCTTTCCGTTGTAATCCAGCCTGGAAAAATGGGTCCAGGCCCTGTTTCATTTCGCCTCCAGAGATAGAGTCCCAAATTTGAGGATTTTAAGGCCCTAAAGACACAGGTTTTTAACTTCCGCAAAGGCTTTCCTTCATTATGATGGGGCCCTATATTTCAACCCTCCCATTTCCTGAAATGACCCGGATCGGAAGGTTGTTTAAAAGGCATTTTATGAAAAAGTTCTCCTCTCTTTTTATGCCGTTGGGTATGGCACTCTTGGCGAGCTTGGCCCCCCTTGCCTTTGCCGACGAGGCGCCGGAAGAAGTCAAGCCCGCGCCCACCGCCCCCGTCCAGGGCCCCCTCCATCCCGAATGGTTCAAGTCGAATTACGACGAGGTCAGGGACATGACCTTCATCCAAACGAAGGACGAACTGGGCACCGGCGACCGTGTCGACTGCCAACCGGACGACGCCGTCAAATTCGGCCTGGTGGGCGCCTTTACAGGCAAGACTTTCGGCCCCGATTCCCGCTTCACGGCCATGCTCTTTTTTTTCAGGATGGCGGGGACGAAGTACGACTCCGATTATGGGCTCTTCAAGGGCCATGACAAGGATTGGCGGCCCTTTGATTCCAGGAGCCTCCTGGTCTTCGGTCCGGAAACGACCGTTTATTTCTTGACCCCCTCCGGCGATCGTTTTCAATGCGACGGCGATGCGATTTCCCACGAAAACAAGACATCCACCGGGATGATGAGCGAAATCTACCTTTGGGAAGTACTGCAAGTGTCAATGGACTGGGACCACCTGAAAAAGCTGACCGAGGGGGCCAAGGTGGCCGTCGGGGACCGAACCCTCGTTCTCGGGCCCGACCAGATTTCCACGATCAACACCCTGATCGCGAATATCAACGAATCAAAGCCTTGAAAAACCGGATGCACCAGGAGGAAGGGATGAAAAAAATTTTGCTGTCCACCGTCTTAATTTGCCTCGGAATTCTGCCCGCCCTGCCGGCTGCCGCGACGGATAAAAAGATCCCCTATATGGAAAACGAGACCTTTGAATCCAACTTCCGCAAGGGGGTCCAGGAAAGCGTCACTCTGCGGGATGGCCGGGTGGTGGAACTTCACGAGGATTACACTTGGGACTGGGCCCGGAACCCCCGGGCTCCCCAGGGTGATGCCTCCGCGCCCGCTCCGGCGGAAGGCCAGGCCCCGGCCATGCCTCGGACGGCGCGGGAAGCCGTGGAGGTTTGGGACACTACTTTCGATAACGAGAAGGTGGATTCGCGGGATGCGGTCCGGCTTTTCATCCACTATAAGAACAACACCCCCAAAAAGGTCGTAGGCGTCTCCATTTCGGTCAACATTACCAGCCCCTTCGGCAAAACCCTGTATGAATTTTCCAAGGACGACGAAGTGGTGATCAACCCGATGGAACAGATGAAAAACGACGCCTATTTTATCTGGAAGGACAACCCCAATAACGACAACGAAGCCTATAACCGGATGTGGGAGGCGGCGCGGAACGGCACTGGGAAGGTTGCCGTGGCGATCCACAAAGTGGTCTTTGACGACGGGACGGTTTTGACCAATGAAGGCAAAAGGAAAAAGGAAAGAAATGAAAGCTATTAGGTGGCTGCCGGCATTGTCGGCGGTTCTTTTACTCGGGGCCCTTGCCCCGGTTTTCGCCGACGATGATTCGGGAACGGTGGTGGGCTGGGGGACGCAGGAATACGGCGGATCGGGGGACCTGGACAAGGCCATCGAGCTTTCCCAGCAAAAGGCCCGTTTGGACCTTTCGGCGAACATCCTGACCTATGTGAACGTCAAAACGGTGGACGAGACGGTCCAATCGGGCGGAAGCGTCAAGGAACAATACAAGAACATCACCGTCACCAAGGTCGTCCAGTTGCTTCGCGAAGTGAACATGCACCAGCCTGTCATCGATTCGCAGAACCACCTGGTCACCACCAAGGCCGAGGTTTCCAAGGCCACCGCCCGGCAGATCATCCAGGACGCAATGGCCCGGCTGAAGGCCAAAAGGGAGCAATATCAACAGGACCAGGACCAGGTCAAAATGATCACCGAAGGCGGCAGGTATTATTACAAACAGCAGATCCTCCAACTGGATAACCAGAAGGATCTCGGCCGGATCGACGAGGAAGCGGACCAACTGAAGAAAGGCCTGATCCACGACCAACTCAGGGATATCCAGGACGTGCGCAACAACGTAAAAACCGTTTTCTTTAAAAATTTTCCGGAGGACAGCCAGACCACTTTGCTGGCCTATATCGAGATCACCCAATACAACTACCTGGTCCAAAACTATGACGCCGAAATCTATAGGGCCAGCGTCAATACGACCAGTACAAGTGCTTTCGGGCACCAGAGCCCCAACGATATGGCCAAGGTGGCCGAAAGCACCCTACCGGCCAAGGATTTCAACGACTTTGCCGTGGGTTGCGGTTTGGACTATGTCGCCGGCACGGACCCGGAGCTCAATTTCAACGTGAACGGCTCTTTTTTCCATGCGGAGGGCAACTTGGGCCTGCAAACGGACCTTGGTTTCGTCATTGCCGTCGGCGGGAACCAGATCACCCAAAACAGCCCCTACACCGGACAAAATGCCAAGGCTTGGGATTTCCATTTCCCACTGGAAGTGGACGGGATGTTGTATTTTTCCGAAGTGCAATCGGGTAAGGACATCCCTTATGTCAGATTCGGCGGGCTGGGGGCTTTTTCCTGGGCCTCGGCCTCTGATCCGGATACCAATAGTTCCACCGATCTTGCCAGCCACCTGGCCTTGGGGGAAACGGTGGGTGTGGGCCTGTCACTTTTCCGCAAGCAGGCGGGGGTCTTCATGAAAGTGGAGGATTTCGGCGTGGCCATGAAGTTCATCAACGGTGGGTACTATGGGGAAGGGGGCCAGGTCTCCATTGGCGCCTATGAGAATTTGATCTTGTGACCTTGGAAGTCCAGGGTTGACGGGGAATGGAATTTTTCAATTTAAGTTTAAGGAGGTCGTTCGATGAAAAAGGCATTGTTGGGATTGTTGGCGGCGGGCCTGCTGTTGGCCGGCTGCGGCGGGACAAAGATGGAGGTGAAGACCGTTGCTTCCAACGGCAAACCCGATTGGGTGGAAAAAGGCGGGGGCGTCTTCAAGGGCGACGTGAATTCGGTGGTTTATGGCGTGGGTATCGCGGACCAGGGGCCCAACATCTCCCTCATGCGGGAGAAGGCCGACAGCCGCGCCCGGGCCGATATGGCCGCCCAAATCAAGGTGACCGTGCAAAAGCTCACCATGGACTACATGAGCGACCATAAGGATTATTTCGACCAAAAGGACACCGCGGGCTCGGATGAAATGACCACCGTGGTTTCCAAACAGGTCGTGGACCAGACCCTGATGGGAAGCCACATCATCGACCGCTGGACCGACCCCCAAACCGGGGCCCTTTACGCCCTGGCCACCATGGACATCACCGACGGGTTCTACGACAGCTACGAGCAGGCCCTCAAGAAGGCCCTTCGGACCCAGCACCAGTTGGAAACCAAGCAAAACATGGATGATGCCATGGGCCAGTTGGACAAGGCCGTTTCGGACCAGCACCAAAGGGAAGCCACCATCATCGGTGCCACCGACCCGGCCCCCAAGGTCCAACCCCCTTCATCCACCGCTTCCCAACCTTCTAATTAATCAACCGTTCGCCGCAACAAAGAATTCGGAGGGCCCTTCCAAAAGAAGGGCCCTTTTTGTTTGGGGTGAAAACCCACCGCCCTTGGGTGGGTCCGTACTAGGTGGAACCGGACGGTTCGGTTAAAATGACCCCATTCTGAATTCCCGGGTCCCCATGAAAAAACGCCTTCCCTTCTTCGCTTTCCTTTTGTTTTACCTGATTTTTTCCTTCGCGACTTTCCGGGATTACGGCTGCACCTGGGATGAACAAGATTCCTATGAAGGCGGCGCCGAGCTTTACCAATACCTGATCCACGGCGTCCCCTTGTCCTACATGGACCCGGAACACAGTTATCCTTACACTTTCCTCCTGAGCTTTATCGCGGGGCCCTCGGATTACGAACTGCTGCACCTGCTCAACCTGTTGTTCGCCGGGTTCCTGTTTTGGGCCGCCTATGAAATACTCCTGGAGGAGTATGGCGCCCTTTGGGCGCTGGCGGGCCCGGTGTTCCTCTTCTTCTTTCCGCCTTTTGTGGGAAGCATCCCGGCCAATCCCAAGGATATCCCCTTCGCCATTTTCTATTTCCTGAGCCTGGCGGTGCTTTACCTTTATGAACGCAGGTTCCCGGAAGGGAGATTCCGGTGGTTTTTCCTGGGGCTTATGGCCGGACTGACGGTCAGTTCGCGGATCGTCGGATTCACCCTCTTCCCGGTGATGATTTTCTACGACCTTTACCTGCTTTGGGCCTCGCGGGGGAAAAAGAAATCCAAGGCCCCCCTCCAGTGGTCCGGAAAGGTTTGGGGATGGTTGGGCAGCCTTGCCTTTTCCCAGGTCCTCTGCGCCTTCTTATGGCCTTTTATCGGCCAGGACTATTTCAGGAACCTGCTAGGGGTTTTCTGGCTGAGCGCCCGCTTCCCCCCGAAGTTTTCGTTCCTGTTCATGGGCGGCATGGCCGATTCCCTCACCTACCCCTGGTATTACCTGCCGCTTTGGATGGCCGTTACCACGCCCATGTTCATCCTGGTCTTCTTTGCCGGTTCCTTCTTTTTGGTGAAGGCCGTCAAATCCAAACCGCTTTTTGCCCTGATGGCGGCGGTCTTCCTCTTGAACCTGGGGCTTTATTTCCTCCTTCACCCGGCTATTTATGACGGCTTGCGGCATTTTTTGTTCCTCCTGCCGATCATGTCGGTCCTTGCTTCGGGCGCTTTCATTGAATTTTTCCGGAAAAAGCCGTGGGATCTTGGGCGCAAAGCGGCCGCCGGGTTGACGGCGGTGGGAATCCTGCTGACCCTGTCGGATATGGCCCGACTACACCCCTATGAATACGCTTATTTCAACCAGCTCGTGGGCGGCTTTCGGGGGGCCTATGGGAAATACGAGACCGATTACTGGGTGGCCAGCATGAAGGAGGCGGTGAAGTGGCTGGAAACCCACGAAATCAAGGACCCCGGCCGTTCTTATAAAATCTACACCGACGGCAAGCCCTTCCAAGCCCAGGCCTATTTCATGCCGAACATGGTTTACGTTTCCAAGAAAGAAGCGGCCGATTACGCTATCATCATGACCCGGGCGGGCTTCAAACCCGATCCAGGCGAAGAGGGCAAGGTGATCCACCGGGTGGAACGGGAAGGCGCACCCCTCAGCTTTATCCTCAAATTGAGATAGGAAAGAAATTGGACAGCCGACAACAACGGGAAAAGATCAAGGATGCCATCGAGCGGAAGGCCCTGTGCCAGGTCCGCTACCTCCACACCCAGCCCCTGCGCCTGGTGGAAGACGGCCAAATCACCTGGAGGGGAAAGGTGGAGGTTTTCCAGCTGGACGGCCACCCGGAAGCCAAGGTCGCCTTCGGATGGGGCATCCCGATCGACGAGAACCGGATCGAATGCGTCACCGTCATCGGCCGCCCGCCCTTGGAAACCCCCGTCATGGCCGTCAAAGCCTACCTCGCCTCCCGGAAGATCGATTAAAGCCTGCCGCAAGCCACCGCAAGAACCGGGTGGTTTCTTCCGGCCCCATCCCCTATATTTCAAAACATGAACGACTACGAACGGATTGAAAAAGCCATCCATCATTTGGAGGCCCATTGGCAGGACCAGCCGGGGCTGGAGGAATTGGCCCGGGCCTCAGGTTTGAGCCTTTTCCATTTCCAAAGGCTTTTCCGGCGCTGGGCGGGGGTCAGCCCCAAGCGGTTCCTGCAGTACCTGACGGCCGAATACGCCAAAAAGCGCCTGAGGGAATCCCAGAGCGTCCTGGACGCAGCCTATGACTCCGGGCTGTCCAGCCCGGGCCGCCTGCACGACCTCTTTGTTTCGGTGGAAGCCATGACCCCGGGGGAATACAAGGCCTTGGGAGAAGGGCTCAAGATCGAATACGGCGTCCATTCCACACCCTTCGGGGAGGCCCTCGCGGCCAACACTTCCCGGGGTCTTTGCGGTTTCCTGTTTTTGGGTAAGGGCGGGGAAAAAGAAGCCTTGGCCCAATTAAAGCACCAATGGCCCAAGGCGCAGTTCACTCAAAATCCTTTGGCCACATCGGATGTCATTCAAAAGATCTTCAGGCCTTCCAAAGGGAAAAAACTGAAAGTCTTGCTCAAAGGGACGCCGTTCCAAATCAAGGTTTGGGAAGCGCTCTTGAGGATTCCGTCGGGTTGCCTGGCGGCCTATAAGGACGTGGCGGAA
>JAJPJW010000200.1 GCA_021324075.1 Pseudomonadota bacterium
AGTCCAAGGAGCCTCCCATGGTCATTGATGTCATGACCAAGAAGGGCCTCTTCTTCACCCTTCGCAAAGACGCCTGGTGGTTAGAACCCCTGTTCTACCAGTGCCTCTTCGGCGGGTTCACGATCTATGCGACTTGGGCGGCTTTCCATCCCTATGGCGTCGATGGGAAGCATCTTTATGAGTTCGGCCCCTATCTTTCCCCCATGTTCTCGCCCTTCTTCAATCCCGACTGGCTCCACAAGCTGCCCCAGTGGCTGGCAACCCCGGCGCTCCTCATCCTTTGGGCGCCCGGCGGCTTCCGGGGAACCTGCTATTACTACCGCAAGGCCTACTATCGTTCCATTTTCCTGGATCCCCCCGGTTGCGCGGTGGGGGAGCCCTGCGTGAAATACGAAGGCGAAACCAAGTTCTTCCTTTTCCAGAACATCCACCGTTACTTCCTTTATGTGGCGTTGATCTTCATCCTGATCCTGACCTGGGACGGGATCCTGGCCATGATCTGGCCTTCCCTGGGCGTGGGCCCGGACAACGCCTCCTTGCCGGGACCCCATCAGTTCGGGATCGGGGTCGGCACCCTGGTGATGTGCCTCAACGCCTACCTTTTGGCGGGTTACACCCTGGGCTGTCACGCTTTCCGGCACTTGGTGGGCGGCGGGCTCGACTTCCTGGGCGTGAAAAAGAACCATCCAACCCGGTTCCTCCTGTGGCGTTTGGTCACCAAGCTCAATGAAAAGCACATGCAGTGGGCCCTTGTTTCCATGCTCTGGGTGGGTTTCACCGACCTCTACATCCGCATGTGCGCGATGGGCGTCTGGCACGACTACAGGTTCTTCTAAAAAACGGAACGGAACGGGACCATGAGCGACAATTACCAATCTTTCGATTACGACGTGCTGGTCATCGGGGCCGGGGGCGCGGGGCTTCGGGCCGCCATCGAAGCCTCGGCGGCGGGCTGCAAGACCGGGTTGGTTTGCAAATCCCTCCTGGGCAAGGCCCATACGGTCATGGCCGAAGGCGGCATCGCGGCGGCCCTGGCCACCGTCGATTCGCGCGATTCCTGGCAACAACATTTCTGCGACGGCATGATCGGCGGCAACCTGGGCAACCACTGGCGCATGGTCCAGATCCACGCCCAACAGGCGCCCGACCGGGTGAGGGAGCTGGAAAAATGGGGCGCGGTGTTCGACCGCACCAGCGACGGCAAGGGCAACATCAACGTCCGCCATTTCGGCGGCCACACCTACAAGCGACTGGCCCACGTGGGTGACCGCACGGGGCTGGAACTCATCCGCACCCTGCAGGATAAGGGCGTTCACTCGGGAATCGACGTGCACATGGAATGCACCATTTATTCCCTGATCAAGGATGGCGAGAAAATCGCCGGAGCCTTCGGCTATTTCCGCGAATCGGGCCGGCCGGTCCTGTTCCGCGCCAAATCGGTCATTGTGTCCACCGGGGGCATCGGCAAGATTTATTTCGTCAATTCCAACTCCTGGGAATGCACGGGCGACGGGTTCGCCCTGGGCTACCTGGCCGGGGCCGAACTGGCCGACATGGAATACATCCAGTTCCACCCCACGGGCATGTGCTGGCCGCCCTCGGTGCGGGGCATCCTTATTACCGAAGGCGTCAGGGGCGAGGGCGGGGTGCTGAAAAACAACAAGGGCGAGCGCTTTATGTTCAAGTACATCCCCCCCAAGTACCAGGGCAAATATGCCGATACCGAGGAAGAGGCCAACGCCTGGTTCCAGAAGGTGGTGGTTGAAGGCCAAAAGGAAGAAGGGGTCAAGGAACGCAAGCCCCCCGAGCTCATGAGCCGCGACGTAGTGGCCCGGGCCCTTTGGACCGAGATCAAGGAAGGCCGGGGCGGCGAGCACGGCGGGGTCTACCTGGATATCGCCTCGCGCCGCACGCCCGAGGACATCAAGAAAAAGCTCCCTTCCATGTACCACCAGTTCAAGCAACTGGCCGACGTGGACATCACCAAGGTGCCCATGGAAATCGCCCCCACCTGCCATTACATGATGGGCGGCCTCAAGGTGGACCCGGAGACCCAGATGTCCAACGTGCCGGGCCTTTTCGCCGCGGGCGAATGCTCCGCGGGCATGCACGGCTCCAACCGCCTGGGCGGCAATTCGCTCTCCGACCTGGTGGTTTTCGGCAAGCTGGCCGGGGAGAACGCGGCCGCCTATGCCAAGAAACAGAAAGACCTGCCCAAGGTGAACGAGGGCCAGCTCTCGGCCTTGAACAAGGAAATGAACAAACCCTTCGAAAACGGCCAAGGCGAAGTTTCCTACAAGATCCTGGCCGACCTCCAGCAGGTCATGGAAAAGGGGGCCGGCATGTACCGCGAGGAAGGCCTGCTCGACCAATGCCTCAAGGACCTGGAGGGCCTGAAGGCCCGGCTGGAGAAGGTCTCCGCCGAGGGGAACCGCATGTTCAACCCGGGCTGGCACGTGGCCCTGGATCTCCGCAATATGCTGGTGGTGGCCGAGGCCGTCGCCCGCGCCGCCAAGGAACGCAAGGAATCCCGCGGGGGCCATACCCGCACCGACTTCACGGGTTACTCGAAGGAATTCGCCAAGAAACGCATCCTCATCCGGGACAAGGGCGGCAAGATGGAGGTGGTCCGGGAGGACCTGCCCCAGATCCCCGCCGAATTGGAGAAGGAACTGGTGGACGCCCATTTGTTGAAGCCGGAAATCCTAAAGCAACTGCGCGGGGAGGCTTAACATGGGCAAAGTCCACATGAAGGTCTACCGTGGCAACTCCGAAGGCGGGGAACTGAAGGATTACAACGTCGATGTCGAGGAAGGCATGGTGGTCCTGGACGTGATCCACAAGATCCAGGCCACCCAATCCTCCGACCTGGCCTGCCGCTGGAACTGCAAAGCCGGCAAATGCGGCTCCTGCTCGGCGGAAGTGAACGGCAAGCCGCGGTTGATGTGCATGACCCGCATGAACACCTTCCAGGAAGGGGAGACCGTCACGGTGGCCCCCATGAAGACCTTCCCCCTGCTCAAGGACCTGGCCACCGACGTTTCCTACAACTATGAGGTGAACAAGAAGATCCCCCCCTTCACCCCCAAGGAAGGCGCCGACTGGCATTGGGAGCAGGAGGACGTGGACCGGGTGCAGGAATTCCGCAAGTGCATCGAATGCTTCCTCTGCCAGGACACCTGCCACGTGCTTCGCGACCACGACAAGATGGGCAAGTTCGCGGGCCCGCGGTTCTTCGTGCGCATCGCCTCCCTCGAGATGCATCCCATCGACGGCGAGGACCGGGTGCCGCTCCTCAAGGGTGAACACGGCCTGGGTTATTGCAACATCACCAAGTGCTGTACCGAGGTCTGTCCCGAGGACATCCATATCACGGACAACGCGATCATTCCCCTGAAGGAGAGGGTCGTGGACCGCTATTACGATCCTTTGCGCATCCTTTGGAGCAAGATTACGGGCAAGTAAATCCGCCCCGCCGTCCGGTCTTTCCCGGAAAAGCCGTTCTTTAAAGGATTCTTCGGCCTATCCGTTCCATTCCAAAAGCCTTAAAATGGGCATCTTCCAAAAGGGGGTTTTCTTCGGCCCCCTTGGAGAGGCCCTTTCATGAAGCTGGATTTTTTCCCCGACAACGTCCTTTCCATTCAAATCGAAGGCCTTTTTCAATTCCTGAAGAAAAAAGGCCCCTTAACCACAGAAACCCTTTTTTTGAAATCCCTCCTGGAGGAAATGTCGGAGGGCGTTGTGATCGCCGACGAAGAAGGGGAGCACCTGTTCCTGAATGCCGCGGCCCAGAGGATCCTGGGTTGGAAGGAAACGCTTCATGCGTCCATGGAAGACTGGCCCAAAACCCACGGCGCCTACCGGATGGACGGCGCCACACTTTTTGATTTCAAAGCCCTTCCCCTGGTGCGGGCCATCCACGGGGAGAAAACCGACGGCGTGGAAATATTCCTGCGCAACGACCGGCTGCCCCAGGGCCGGCTGCTTTCCGTGCGGGGACGCCCCTTGAAGGACGGAGGAGGGAAGGTCCTGGGCGGCGTGGTTTTCTTCGAGGATATCACCACCCTCAAACAAGAGACGATCCGCGCCCAGCGCATGACCGACCTGGTGGCCCTTTCACCCATCGGCATCATTGAAACGACCCCCGATGCCCGGATCGTCAGCTGGAACGCCTATGCGGAAAAGATCTACGGCTACCGGGCCGAGGAGATCGTGGGCAGGCATTACACCCTCCTGGTCCCCCTTTACAAGGTCCCGCTCATGCAGGAACAGGTGCAGGCCCTCCTGAAGGGGGAACCGGTGGAAAGCCATGAAACAATCCGCGTCCGCAAGGACGGCCGTTCCATCGTCACCTGGTGCTCCGCCTCCCCCCTGTTGGCGGAGGATGGGCGGGTCCGGGGCTTCGCCCTGGTGACCCGGGACGTGACGGATGAACGCATGCCCCCCATCGCCGAGAAGATCCCGGACGGAATCCTGGTCCTTTCGCTGGAGGGGAGGATTATGGGGTGGAACCCGGCGGCGGAAAAAATCTTTGGTTACCCCAAGGCCGAGGCCGTGGGCAAGGCTTTCCTGGACCTCTTTGCGGACGGAGCCAAGGGCACCCTCGGCGACATTCTAGGGTTCGCCGGCCTGGGGAAGGTGTTTTCCGACTTCAACACCCAGGGCCTGAAAAAGGACAAAACCGTGGTCGAGCTTTCACTTTCCCTCTGCCCCTCAAGGGACGAACAAGGCAAGATTACGGCCTTGAGCGTCGTCCTGCGGGACATCACCGAACTCAAACTGGCCGAAAGCCGCATTTCCCAATGGAAATCCATCGTTGATGACTCCACGGAAGGTGTGGCGCGGGACGACCTGGAAGGCAAGATCCTTTATTGGAACAAGGGTTGCGAGCGGATCTACGGCTATACGGCGGAGGAGGTCCTGGGAAAGGATTTTTCCATGCTGGTGCCCGAAGGCCAGGTGAGCGACTTTCCCAAGGTCGTCGGCCTCATCAAGGAAGGCCATGCGGCCCAGTACGAGGCGGTGCGCCGGCGCAAGGACGGCCGGCTGATCCATATCTCCGTCACCCTCTCCCCCTTGAGGGACGCGGAGGGCCGTATCGCCGGAGCTTCGGTCTTCATCAAGGACATCACCGAAAAGGTCAGCCTGAAAGAGGCCTTGAAGCGGCGGGAAGAACAGATCCTGCAGGCCCAGAAAATGGAGGCGGTGGGCCGCATGGCCGGCGGGTTGGCCCACGATTTCAACAACATGCTGGCCGCAGTGCACATGCACCTCCAACTGTTGAAGGACGAGAACCTGGGGGAGGAGGGGCGGGAAGCGATGGAAACCATCCGCGACACCCTGGCCCGCGCCGCCGATTTGACCCAGCAATTGCTGATGTTCGGCCGCAAACGCCCCTCCGCTCCCCAACCCCTGGATTTGAACCAACTAGTCCAAGAGGAAACCCGGCTCCTGCAAAGGATGGTCACCCAGGCGCTCCCCCTGGAGTGCGAATTGGGGGAAGGGGTGCCGCCGATCGAGGGGGACCGGATGGAGTTGAGGCAGGTTTTCATGAACCTGGTGATCAACGCGCGGGACGCCATGCCGTCGGGAGGGAGCATCCACTTCAAGACCCGGGCCTGGAGCTCGACGGGGAAAGGCCCGGACGGGTCGCCCCTGCCGGCCGGCCCCTATGCCTGGCTCTCGGTTCAGGACACGGGGACGGGCATGGACCCGGAAACGGTCCGGCATATTTTCGAACCCTTTTTCACCACCAAGGAAGAAGGCAAGGGGACGGGCCTTGGACTGGCCATCGTTTATTCCATCGTCACGAAAAGCAATGGGAAGGTCTGGGCCGAGAGTGAAAAGAACAAGGGAACGACCTTCCACCTTTGCTTCCCCGCGGCCGGGGCGCATTGACGCCCCCCTCAAGACTCCGCTGAACAAGGCTATTGGAAGGGAATCCCGCCTTCCTTTCATTCAAAACGGCGCCTTGGTATTATTTAAATTATGAAGCCGTCCCTGTTTTTGGCCTTGATGATTTATCTTTCCGCTACCTTGGGTTGGGCCCAAGGTGAGGTTCCTCTTCCCAATTCCGTGCAGGCCCAGGTGGGGGACAACTATTTCGGCCAATCTTTCGGCCTCACCTATTCCCGGGATTTGCTGGGTCCCCTTTGGGGGCAGTTCGCCCTGGAGATCGGCAGTATTTCCTTCACTTCGGCCTCGGGCCAGACTTTTTTCATCTTTACCAACAACACGGCCATCGACTACAACGTCGGCCTCGACATCCACGACATGGTCACCACCGCCCTGGCCTTCCATTGGACCGACCGGGGAACCCTCCGCTGGCTTGATTCCCTGGCCGTCGGACTGACTTATTTTGATTTGACCGTCCATACATCCTACGACACCGGGAATCCAGGGGACCCTTACCAGGGGCAAAGGGATATCTCCGCCTTCGCCCTTTATACCGAACTGCATTTGTTGGACTTCCACGTGCCGAACGACCGGTTGTTTTTTTCCCTGGGGGCCAAGTGCAATACGGCATTCCTGGAAAGCCCCCAAACCGTTTACACGAAAAACAGAAACGGACAGACTTCCTCCGTTTCCGAGATCAATCCGAATGGCGGGTCCATCCTCTTTCCCGACATCGAGGGCTTTTTGGGACTGGGGTACGAGTTCGAATAAAAGGGAAGCGGGGCGGATCGGCGCCACGATTCCCTGGCGGCCCCCCTGGAAAGTGTTTTTTTGGCCAGGAAGATTTAGGGGCTGCCGGAAACCGTCCGCAGGACCGAAAGGCTTCTCAAAGGCCTGCCGTCCTTGTAAACCACCACGAAATACCGGCCGGGGGGCGTGTCTTTCCCCCTGGCATCCCGCCCGTCCCATTCCAACCATTGGTCGTTTTGCCCGACCACCTTGCCGTCAAAAATGGATTGCAACAGGTTTCCTGAGGCGTCCACCACTTCCACCCGGTACTGCCCCGGGCCGTCGGCAAACTCCACGTAAACATTGGCGGGCGGGGCGTTGAATTCGATGGTTTGGCTCAAATCCAAATGGGGAAGCCAAGTGGGGACGGCCGTGGGCCGGGCCTTTGCGGGCGGAAGGGTGGATGTGGGCGGCGGCACGGAAAGGGGAATGGGCGTCGGGGTCCACCGCGGCCGAGAGGGGGTTGAAGTGGGCCGGATTCCTACCGGAGTGGGCTTGGGCCGGGGAACGGCGCTGGGGCGGGGCGCGATACGAAAAGGGGTCGGGCTGGGCTTGGGGCGGGGAGGGACCCAAGGCAGGGGGGTGGGGGAGGGTGGAGGAACCCTCCTGAGGGGCGCCGGGGTATGGGTGGGCGTGGATGGAACGGCTGTCGGGGTGAAGCTCCGGGTGGGCAGGGGCGTTGGCGTGGCCGGCCCGCAGAAAAAGGCCAACTGGTCGATTTGAAATGAAAAAGCCCCCCGGCTTTCGCATGAAAATTCCAGCAGCGTAATATTGGACCCGTTGAAATGGGGCTCCTGGCCCAAGCGGCTCACCAGCCAGGATTTCCGGACCATTTTGGCGAAGGGGATCTGGACAAAGGTCCAATCCCCGCCCGGGCGGTAGAGGGGAAATAGATACTGGTTCTTCCCGGTTTCATCGGTGCTCGTGAGAGTGAAGGAATAGGCCTGTCCGTCGCCCTTCATCCAAAATTGGATGCCGCCCAGTCCACGGCCCGCCGCGTCATAGGGCGCGCCTCCGGCGCCCAAGGTCGTCTGGAGGGAAGCGTAACGGCCCTCCCCGGGTTGTCCCCGGCTTCCAGCCATCCGGGCCGAGAATCGGGTCCCATCGGCGCCGGGGGCGTCATAGGCGGCCGCCACATCGGCGTCAGGAGAAGAACCGGTTTTCCAGGTTCCCCCCATCCGATTGGTCCGGGTGGCGCCGCTGTTGGGGCCCGGATCCTCGAAGTCGTCAATAAAGGTTGGGGGGCATCCGTATCCGAGGGGAGTAGCCGTGGGAAGGGGCGGCTGTTTTGCCGCCGGCGCCGGGCCCGACGGGGAGGGAGGGCATTGGGGGATGTAGTCCCCGTAAAAGCCCACCGTGTCCAGGCTGTAGCCAAAGGCCCCGTTTCTTAAGGGGAAAAATTGGATTCCACTGACGTCCGTTCCGTCCAGGTTCTCGGGCAAATCCCCCTGGCTCCCGCTATACCGGCGCGTCATCTTTTCAAAGGGCACCTGGAAAAAGGACCATTCCCCGGCAGGGGCGGTGAATTCATAACCGTACCAATCATGGCCGTCGGTGACGGCCGCATTGGGCACCTCCACGCGGTAGCGGTTGCCGTCCCCCATGATCCAGAACTGGACCCCTTTGAGGCCGTGGCAGGCGACGTTGACCGGCTGGGTGAAGGATGAAAGAAGGGGGCATTGGAAGATGGCATAGGCGTTCCCCATGCCCATAAATCCCGTCACCCCGGCCGAATAGCGGCTGGAAAGGCCTGGCGCATTGAAGGTCACGCCGATGGAACTGTTCAGAACCACCGTGTTCCACGGGCTGCCCCAAAGGTTCAGGCGGTGGGGAGTAGCGCCGTTCCGGCTTTGGTCCTCAAAATCGTCGATGAGGGTCGAGGGAAGGCTGCCACCCAAGTTGGAATTATCCGCAAGGGAAGGGCCACAGGAAAAAACCGATAGAAGCAATGAAAGGACGAAGAAAAAGGTTTTATGCAAGGACGCGTCCTGACCCAAATGAGGACATTCTATCCGATGGATGTGGCATCCGGGTTTAGGGTGAAATTGACCCTTAGGATTCCGCCCTTTCCTGCCATAAACCGGGGGTTTTAACCACCTTCCCCCTTTCTTGTAACACCCAGGAAACCTCCCCCCGACATAGTCCTCCCGCTATCGCCGCACCATTCATCCGTCCGGGAGGACTTCCGTGGAAATATTCGGGCAGACCTTATCGTTGGGGCATGTGATCTTCCTCTTGCTGGCCCTGGGGTTGGCGCTTTCCTTCGAGTTCGTGAACGGGTTCCATGACACCGCCAATGCGGTGGCGACGGTCATTTATACCCATACCATGAAGCCCTGGGTGGCGGTGGTCTGGTCCGGCCTTTGGAACCTCACGGGTGTTTTGACCTCCGCGGGCACGGTGGCTTTCGGCGTCATCGCCCTGTTGCCCGTCGAACTGGTCATCCACGTGGGTTCGGCCGCGGGCTTCGCCATGGTCTTCTCCCTCCTGATTTCCGCCATCATCTGGAACGTGGGCACCTGGTACTTCGGCCTGCCGGCCTCCAGCTCCCACACCCTCATCGGTTCCATCATGGGCGTCGGGCTGGCCAACGCCATGCTCTCCGGCGGCCATTCCTTCGGCGAGGGGGTCAATTGGGACAAGGCCATCGACACCGGGAAGGCCCTTTTGCTTTCCCCGATCGTCGGCTTCGTTTTTTCGGCCCTGCTTCTCCTCACCCTCAAGGCGCTGGTCAAGCGCAAGGACCTTTATGAGGCCCCGGAAAAGGACGCCCCACCGCCCCTTTGGATCCGCATCCTGTTGATCCTGACCTGCACGGGCGTCAGCTTCGCCCACGGTTCCAACGACGGCCAGAAGGGCCAAGGGCTTATCATGTTGATCCTCATCGGCATCCTTCCCGCGACCTTCGCCCTGGACATGGGCATCGACTCCAAGTCCATCCAGGACCTTTCCTCCACCACCCAAACCATCTCCTTCCAGATGGACAAACACTCGCCCGGCGCGGCCATGGGCGCGGGTCCCATCGCCGAACAATACCTCTCGGACTACCTGAAACCCGGCGCCAAGATGACCACGGACACCTTCGCGGCCATCGGTACCGAGTGCCGTGAGGTTTCCGCCGCCTTGGGCACCCACCAGAACTTGAACGAATTGGCCAATGACCAACGCAGCAAACTGCGAAACGACCTTTTCCTGGTTTCCGGCTCCCTGACCAAGGCGGTCAAGACCAACGCCATCACCGACCCGGACGAGAAGAAAGCGGCGGGGGACTTGAGCAAGCACATGGATAAATTCACCAAGTTCATCCCTTCCTGGGTCAAGGTGCTGGTGGCCCTGGCCCTGGGATTGGGGACTATGATCGGCTGGAAGCGCATCGTGGTGACCGTGGGCGAAAAGATCGGAAAGTCCCACCTGAGCTACGGACAGGGGGCCTCGGCCGAGCTCGTGGCCGCGATGACCATCATGGCCGCCGACCGGTACGGGCTTCCGGTCAGCACCACCCACATCCTGTCCTCGGGCATTGCCGGCACCATGGCCGCCAACCGTTCCGGGCTCCAGATGGAAACCCTCCGGAACATCGCCATGGCCTGGGTTTTGACGCTGCCGGTCTGCATGTTCCTGGGCGGCGCCATCTTCGCCTTCACCTTGAACGTGGTCTTCCACGCGATCGGGATCAAATAAAACGCGCCCATTGCAACCCGGTCCAACCCGGAACACAACGCCGGCCCGCGGGCCTGGAAGGGGATCCCCCCAACCTTCCAGGCCCGGCTTGGCGCAAAGAACCATCCGGTTCCTATCCTTCATCGAGCAACTACCCTATGGCGCCAGCCTGATGCAGGAGAAAAGGGTATCCCGGGGTTCCCTGGGTACGGGCATCCTGGTGATGGCCCTTGGGGCCTCCATCTTCGCCCTGGGCTGGTGGCAAAAATGGGCCTGGCTGGTCGAGACGGCCTTCTTCATCACCTTGGTGGGCTGGATGATGGTCATCCTGGGCTTTGCCTTCGCGGTGGTGGGCTGGGCGGCCCACCATTTTTCCTCCAAAAGAGGAAAGGGCCGTTGAATCCGCCCTCCCCGTCCAGAGGGCCGGCCCGCAACGGGTAGATGGGGAAGTGGTATAATCGGGCCACCTTTTGCAGAAGGATACCCGTGAAAAAGAAAGCCCTTCTTACCGTCCTATTCACCTCGACGGCCCTCTTAATGGCCCTCCAATCCTGCAACACCAACAATCATAACCCCACGGTGCCGGGTCCTTTGCCCACCGCCACCCCGACCAGCACCTGCTCCGGGACGCCCACCAATACGGCCACGACCACACCCACCACAACGCCCGTGACCTGCAACACCCATGTGGTTTTCAGCGAGGCCGCCAGCGCGACCGCCACCGTCAATGCGAATTACACCTATGCAGACCAGTTCACTCTTTCCCAGGCCTCCAATTTCAACGCAGTGACCGTAGTGATCGCTGGGGCCAGCGCTACGGGCACGGGAGACAACCTGAAAATCGCACTTTATTCGGACGCCTCCAACTATCCCGGAAGCGTCCTCTTCACATCCGGTCCCCAAGCCCTCACCTCGACCGGACCCGCCACCTATATCTATAACCCGCCGAATTTCTCCCTCCCGGCCGGGAATTATTGGCTGGCTGTGCATTGCTCCGTCCAATATGAGCCCTACCAAAATACCGGCGCGACCACGTTGAATTATCTGGCCGGTGGAAATTTCCCCGATCCCTTTCCCGCAGGCGCCTCTTCCCCGGGGGCCCGCTGGTCCTACGGCCTGGATACCTGCCATCCCTGACAGGGACGAATATTCCCCAACCGGCGCCTCATCCGCCGGACTTCTCCTAGTGCTTAACTAACAGCTTGGCCGTTTTGCGCCCCACCAAGCCATTGGGCCCCTCGACGTCCACAACCGTGAAGTAAAGCCCGCTGGCCATTCCCTGCGCGTTCCAGGCCGCCTGGTCCGACCCGGCCGGACCCTTGACCGTTCCCACTAATTCGCCAGCCACATCGTAAACCCGGACCTTCAGGGTCAGGTCCGGGGAAGAATCCACCGTAAAAACCGCCGTGGTTTGGTTGCCGGCCAGGAGATTGGGCGCCACGCTCAATCGGCCTGTCATCCCCCTTTGACTGTCCATCAGCCACACCTGGCGCGTGACCGCCTGGTTTCCCTGGGTGCCCAGCCAGGAGGCTTGTACGAAGTACTGGCCGTTGGTCAGCATGCCGCCCTGGTCGTTGGTGCCGTCCCAGGTGACCGTCACCCCCCCGCCGGGCACGGACAGTGAAATCGTCATGGGGGAAGACGAGGGGGAGCCGGCGGGAGAACCGGGTTCCACCGAGTTGGAGGATAAAGCCATGGACTGGATGTCGGCGCCGCCGCCCGCCAGGACGGACTGGTAAAGGTGCCTTACGACCTCGCCCGCCTCGTTATAAACGGCCACCGAGAGCGTTGAAAGGGAGCGGTTGACCCCCACGGTCTGGGAAACGGCGGTAACGACGCCCAAGGGATCGGTGTTTTGGACCTTGATGAAGTACTGCCCGTTGGTCACGGGAGTACCGTCCTGGGTCGTGCCGTCCCAGGAAACCAAGCCCACCCCTGCAATGGACAGGGTGGTCGTGGAAACGCCGTCCGTTAGGACGGCCGAGGAAAGCTGGAAGGACCCGACGGGCAGGGAGAAGGCCCTTACTAAAAGGGTTTTGACCAGTTCCCCGGCCGAATTGTAGACGGCCACCTGGACCGAGATGGGAAAGACGATGGTCACGGGCGCCGTAACCGATTGGGGCTGGCCGCCGGAAAAAACGGCTTCAGCGTTGTTCAAGAGCACCGAGGCGGTTGTGAAGGAGGAGGGCACCGTTACGGTATAGGGCAACTGGTAGACCCCGGGGCTTAAGGAGGGGAAGCCCCAAGAGAGGACGCTTCCCTCCTGCCCCATGGTTTCACCGGCTACGGCAGGGGAAGGCTGGCCCAGCCCGGAAAAGGCCAGTCCCGCCGGAAGCGTATCGGTGACCTGGACGTGGGAGGCGGCCGAACCGGAAACGGACAACTGGATCCGGTACACCAGGCTGTCCCCGGCATGGGCCACGTTTTCGGAAACGCTTTTTTGAATTTGGAGCGACGGCGGAAGGGTGGGAGTAACGGTGGCGGTCCAGGTCGCCGTTGCGGTGGCGGTCAGGGTCGGGGTTGCCGTGACGGTCGCGGTGGGGGTGGCGGTGGCCGTAGAGGTGGGCGAGGAGGTGACCGTGGCCGTAGAAGTGACCGTGAAAGTTGAGGTGACCGTCGCCGTGGCGGTGGAGGTGGCGGTATCGGTCACGGTGGCCGTTAAGGTGGCCGTGGCGGTCGCGGTGGCCGTCGGGGATTGGGTGGGCGACTCCGTGACCGTTGCCGTTGCGGTCAGGCTGGGAGTGGAGGTCACCGTCGACGTTGCCGTCCATGTGGCCGTCGCCGAGGCCGTAAAGGTTTCGCTGGGGGTTCCGGTGGCCGTGGGACTGGAAGTGGAAGTGGCGCTGGGCGTGGCGGTGGCGGAGGCCGTGGGGGTCCGGGTCGCGGTGACGGTGGGGGTCAAGCTGGGCGTGAAGGTGCTGGTGGGGGTTCCCGTACTGGTCGAGGTGGCGGTGGAGGTAAAAGTGGGCGTGCAGCCGACGACCGCATTGGTCACGGCATTGGAGGTGCGGCCCGCCGTCTCCAAGTCCGATTCAACGGCCTGGTTGGTCACGGGACCGCAATTGGGCCCCGCCACCACCTGGAAGGAAAGGGTGCCCGTATTGCCCGGATAGAGGTAACCCACATTCCAGACCAGGTCGTTCCCGACCATGGCGGTGACGGGAATGGAAGGGTTGGAGCCCATGGAACCGGGGACGAAGACCGTGCCGGTGGGGACAGTGTCGTCCACCACCACCCCGTCGATGGGCGAGGCGCCCGTGTTGGCGTAGGTGAGGGTATAAGTGATGGTTTGGCCCGCACTGACCTGTCCGGAGGGGTTATTGGCCTTGGTAAGGGTCAGGCTGGGGCTGGGGCAGGCGCCCCAGCTGACATCGTCCAGGTAGCCCAGGCCGAAATGCCCTCCCGCCACGCAGTCGTAGTCGGTCACCCTCAGGGTGGCCTGCTGGCCCGCGTATTTACACAGGTTGACGGTGTACTGGGTCCAAGGCAGGTAGCCGAAATCATTGCCGTTGTTGTCGTCCTGGCAGAAGCCGGTGTTCCCGGCGCCCGTCAGGCCGTTGACTACGATCTGGTTGAGGTTGTTGGACCAGGTGTAGCGCAGGCTGGCCACCACCGCGCCGTTGATGAGGACTTCCGCCAATAGATAGGTATCCCCGGTGAGGTCGTTCTGCAGGTAATGGTGGTCCTCGAAAACCCCGGCAAACCAGAAGGAGAGGCAGCAAGTGCCGTCGCTCGGCACCGTGTCGGTCTGCCAGATCTGGGCCCAGTCGGCGTGGTTGTCATCCCCCCGGGCGGAAAAAAGCTGGGCCGCGTAACTGCCGGTGTGGACCTGGTTCAGGCCCGCCGGGGCCAGGGGGCCGGCGGAATCGGGGGCGACCCCATTGGGGACCACCGTGACGCTGGGGGGCGCGCAAACCACGTTGGGGCCCGAACCGGTGGCGGTGGTCCAACCCGCCAGGGTCCCGGATTCAAAACCCGCGTTCACCCAGGCCCAGGCGCCGGAAGCGCCAAAAAGAATAATGACGTAAAGCCCAAAAACGGCCCGGAGCCGGGCCGCCCACCTGTACGAGAAAAGCGTCTTTGCCGATGTCATTGAAACCTTCCTTGGGTCCTTCAATGGTTGAAACCGGATAAGGGAAAATGACATAGGGGTTGCGCCCGCCACGTCATTTGGAGGAAAAGGGGAAGACCTATTCCGGGATTGAAATTTTGGGGCCGGGAAAGGACCGCGTTCCCCGGACTTTCGGCGGGAACGGCGTGGATCGTCCTTGTGAAGGAGGCATCCTTGAATTTATCCGACGGCCTTTGGAACCGACTTTCGGTCATGAAAAATCCGCTACAAGAAATTCTTGTCACTTGGCGGAACGGGAGTCAATCCGGCGGGGCCGGATTTGAAAAAGCAGGTTCGATGCCAATTGGAAAAACAAGGAACGATTCGAGGCCGGGGTTTGGGGCGGCCCTGAGAGTTAAACGAGGAATTTTTACCGATGCGGAAGGTAAATTTTCCCGAAAAATTTTTTCACATCGTTTTCAGATGGAGTTGTTTTCCTGGCCGGATGGAAAATTCACAAACTTTGACGGTTTTTCTGAGGCAGGCTTCAAGGCGTCCGTTTTGGGCCCGGGCAAAGGAAATTTGAAAAAAACCGTCTTCCGCCGAAAGATGGATGCCAGCTAAGGTCCCGCCTGCCGCAGGAGGACCCTATCTTCGTTGACGCGCACAGTCCCTCCGGGGAAGATGACGGCCAAGGCCCGGGCCCGATGGCCCGGCGGGAGGGCCCTTTGGCGGGATATTCGGTCACGCCCCTGCTTAAAAAGCTCGGGATCAAGGAAGCCTTTAAAGTCCACGTGGTGAACGCCCCGGGAAACTACTTCGAGTTGTTGGGAAAGTTGCCGCCGGGCGTGCAGGTCGTCCGGCCCGCCAAGGGTCCGATGGACTTTATCCACTTTTTCACCCAAGACCGGAAGGAATATGAAAAACGGCTTCCAGGACTTAAGAAGGTCTTGGCGCAGGACGGGATGATCTGGGTTTCCTGGCCCAAGGCGGCTTCCAAGGTGCCCACCGACGTGACGGAGACCGTGGTGCGGAATTACGGCCTTCACACAGGGTTGGTGGACATCAAGGTTTGCGCGGTGGACGACACCTGGTCGGGTCTCAAATTTGTGATTCCTGTGAAGGACCGCAAAAGGGAAGGCTGAATTTCCGTCCAACGCCGCAAAACACCCGTGGGTTTTCTTTTTTTAGGGTAACAACGGAAAAAACTTATCCCTGATTGCCGTTAGACAATCAGGGATTTTTGTTTGGTAATGGTGAGTATCGATTATTTTGAAAATAAAAAAGGCCGCACCCACCTGTTTATCCTTTGGGAGAACAAACTGCTTCAGCTTGAGACTAAAGGCTTCGAAGCCACGGAGAGAGTTGTGGCTTTTCCTCGCGGAAGGTGCGGTTGATTTCAATCTAGTAAGGGCGGAGGGGAATTCAAGGCGGGGGTTTCCCCCGAAACAAAAGCGCCCCGTCTCCCGTTTTCGTGAGGCCCCACCTATTCCGTTTCGGGCCGTTTCCGGGATGTCCGGATGGTTCAACCACAATTCTCGTGGAGACGAGGCGTTATTAAAATCATAGGGAGAAGCGGGAAAAGGATCAATGGGGCATAAATATGTCCAAATGTCTTTCGGCATTTGGGCAGGGTGCATTGTCGATTGAGATTTTTAGATGTTTTTTTCAATACACCAATAAAAAAGGCCGCACGCTCCGGAACTCCGGAGATCAGGGGCTCACCCAGCTTTTTGTGGTAGTGGCCCGTACTCTGATGGACAGTGCGACCGTCTTCATTTTCCTCCTGTGCGGGCTTTGCTCAAGAAAAATTTTAGAATCTTAAAAAATATTCAACGCATAAAACAAGCCAGAAAAATCGCGGCCTAAAAAATGAAAACCAAAAATTTTTCACAGCTTTGGAAAAAATGAGACGACCGACGTGATATCCACCCTTTCGTCCATTCAATCGGGAATTCAGGGAAAATCCGTCGCGGCCGACTCCAAAGTTTGGATGGGAGGACTCTTTCTTTTGAGCTATAACTAAGTTGTGGGTTAATCGAAAGGAAATTTTTGGAACGCGTTAAAAGGAAAAACACTTCGGTTTCTTGGCTTTTTCCGGCGGCCTTGGTCTTCGCGGCTTTGGGCCAATGGTTGATGGCCCAAAACCATGTTCCTGCAACCCTATTTCCCGCCTTGGCTTTTTACGGTTTGGCGCTTTATTTCGGCTGGACCGCCCTGAGATCCGAAAAAGCCGAATTTTTAAAAGAAAAAGCCATGCCGGCCCGAGTGGAATGGGTTTTCTTCAGCCTTCTCCTTGCTTTGGCCGCTTTCCTGCGGGTTTACAAACTGGACGAAATTCCCTCCGGCGTTTATTTGGACGCTTCCGGCCCCGCCCTTTACGCGTTGAAAATGCTTCATGAGGGTTTTCATCCCCCTTTCATGTTGCCGGCCTTCGCCGCCAATCCTTCTTACCTGGTTTATCTTTTGGCCTTTTGGTTCCGGTGGTTTTCCCCCACTCCGGAGCATCTTTTCCTCTTTTACGTCTTTTTCGCGGTGGCCGCCTTGCCCCTGGTTTATTGGACCTTCCGGCAATTGACGGGTCCCCGAACCGCCTTACTCACCCTTTACTTCATCGTCGTCATGCGGTGGCACCTGGTCTTCAGCCGGATGGGCTTCCGGGGCATTCAAGTGCCTTTTTACATGTTCGGAACGATGGCGTTTTTTCTTTACGGGCTAAAGCAAAGAAAAGCCTGGCCCTTCTTTGCGGCCGCCCTGTTTTTTACCGGAGGTTTATATACTTACCAGGCGTTCAAGGCCTTCCCCTTACTTCTCGTCCTATTGCTGGTTTACGAGTGGCACCGCGATCCGAAGGCGTTCAAAGCCCTTTTGAGGCCCCTTTTGGCTTCGGTTTTCTTGGGTTTCGCCCTGGCGGCGCCGCTCGTGCAGTACTGGGTTCAACAAGGCAGCCTGGGAACCCGGGAATCCGAACTTTTCATTGGAAAAACGGTGGTCGAGCAAAACAGCCTGCAGCCCCTGGTGGATAAATTCCTTCAAACAGCCCTCATGTTCAACCGGCAGGGCGAGGAACAGCCCCGGCATAACTTCAAGAATCACAGGATTTTGGACGATGTCACGGGAATGTTCTTTGTTTTAGGCTTGGGGTTGGCCCTCTGGAAACGGACGGAAAGGTCCTGCTATTACGCCCTTTGCGGATTCGCGGTCATGAGCCTACCCGGATTGCTGTCCAACGAGGTCACCCAATCCCACCGGATGCTGGGAGCCCTGCCTTTCGTGGCTTTTTTTGCTTCCATCGCGGTCCTCTCCTGGCAGAGAGGAATGGAGGAGCGTTTTCCTTCCCTCCGTCCATGGCTTAGGGGACTGGTCGTGGGGCTCCTTCTTTTTGCCGCTGTGGATAACTTTAAAACTTATTTCGTGGACCAGGCGGGCGACTACGATTGCTGGAGGGATTTCAGCATTGAAGCCACGACCGTGGGGGAAACGGTGTTAAAGCATCCGGATACGGTCTATTACCTGTCACCCGCCTTTTACCAGCATTTCACGGTTCAATACCTGGACTACTTCGAATCCAACCGTATCCATCCCCTGGACCTGGGCCAGATGAACGGCCAGCCCCTGGATAACCAGCTTCACCGGGTTTGTTTCGTCCTGGATGAGGGAAAGAGCCCCACTTTGGACTTTTTGAAAGGCCTTTACCCCAACGGAACGGAAAAGCCTTTCAAGGACCGCTATGGAAAGACCCTGGCTTTTTTTTACGACATTCCGGGGCCGGTCAAACCCCTTTCCTACCCGAAAGGCCTGGAAAGAGGGGAGAGTACCACGGGGGACCCGGATTCAAGCCGGGCCGCATTCGGGCGGCAAGTGGACCCCCTCATCAATTTCACGAATATCGGGGATCTGGGGGTGAGCCATCCGCCGGTTTGGGTGGTTTGGCGGGGGAAGATCCGGATTCCCCAAAGCGGTCCCTATGTTTTTTTCATCTTCTCCCGCGATCCCAGTGAACTCGACTTGGACCGCCGGACGGTCATGGCCGCCACCCAGGGCGGGAAGGGCGAGGCCCGGTTGACGGCGGGATGGCATTCCTTGGTCTTGCGTTGCCACCGGGAAAGCAACCCGGATGTGGCCCTGGATTTCCACCTTCTCTGGAAAAAGCCGGGGGATCCGCAATATTCAGTCGTCCCCAATTCCGCCTTTGGACCCGTTCCATGAAAGCCTCCAAGTCCAGCCATCCTCCCGGCGTCTGGATCGCCCTGGGGCTCGTCTACGTGGTTTGGGGCTCCACCTACCTGGCCATCCACTTCGCCATCAAGACCATTCCCCCCTTTCTCATGGCGGGTGTCCGTTTCCTTGTTTCCGGGATCATCCTCTGGGGCCTGGTGGCCCTGGTGGCCAAGGTGAAATCCCAAAAACTGCCCAGGGTCACCTGGACCCATTGGAAGTCCGCCGCCATCATCGGGTTTTTCCTGCTGCTCATCGGTAATGGCGGGGTTTGCTGGGCCGAACAAAAGGTGTCCTCGGGCATGACGGCCCTGCTGGTGGGCACGGTTCCCATCTGGATGGTGCTTTTGGAATGGGGCCGGAAAAAGGGCTCCCGGCCGGGGCCACGCCTCCTCACCGGCGTGCTGCTGGGGTTTACCGGCATCGCGGTCCTGGTCCTGTTCCGTCCGGGGCAGGGAAGCCTTGGGGCCGACACCCCCTGGGCCCTTTTATTGGTGGGCACTTCGCTGGCCTGGTCCTGGGGCTCCCTTTACTCCCGCTCGGCCAAGCTGCCTTCTTCCGCCCTCCTGGCCACGTCCATGGAAATGATCGCCGGCGGCCTCCAACAACTGGCGGTGGGTTTTTTGATCGGGGAACAAGACCGGTTCCATTGGTCCCAATTCACCGCCTCCTCGGTGGAGGCCTGGGTCTACCTGACCCTCATCGGTTCGCTGGTGGGGTTCACTTCCTATATCTGGGTCCTGCAAAAGTCCACGCCGGACCTGGCCTCCACCTATGCCTTCGTCAACCCGGTCATCGCGGTTTTCCTGGGCTGGCTGCTGGCCGGGGAAAGCCTGACACCCTCCCTTTTCCTGGCCGCGGCCCTGATCGTCACGGCCGTGGTCCTGATCACCCTGGGGGCCTCCCGAAAAAGCCAAGGAAATTGAACAAATTCCGCCTTTCGGCCGGCTGGCCGGCCGTTTTTCGGGTAAATGCTTTTTTAAGCCCAACCCTTTCCTCCGCTATTCATTAACAGGGCACTTAAAATGCTTCTTGCCCTGTCTACAGCCCCGGGTTGGGAGCGAATCACTTTTATCCCCTTATAATTTCAAGGGGATGGTTTGCGACATAAATATGAAAAAGTCTTCATTTCGACTTTTTCATCCTCCTGTAAAATCCTCCTGTCGGTCAACCCGGAAGGCTTGAAGGCTTTTTCATGGGCGAAGAAATCACCAACATCGCGGTCGTAGGCGGGGGCGCGGCGGGGCTGACGGCCGCCTATCTGCTCCAACAGCACTACGTCGTCACCCTTTACGACAAGAACGCCTATGCGGGGGGGCATGCCAATACGGTCGTCATCCCCAACGGGCCGGACAAGGGCAAACCGGTGGACACGGGTTTCGTCCTCCTCAACGACCAGACCTACCCCACCTTCCGCCGGCTTTTGCAGCGCCTGGAAGTGCCTGTCCGGCCCAGCGAATTTTCCTTCGGCTATTGGGACGAAAAGAGCGGCCTGCAATACGGGGCCACGGGCCTCAACGGCCTCTTCGCCGAAAGGGAAAACCTCTGGAATTCGGCCTTCTGGACGATCCTGCGCGAATGGACCCGCTTCAAGCGCCGTTCCTGCCGGGACCTGGCCGCCGGTAAGCTGGGCGCCCTGGCCCTGGGGGAATATGCCGAGCAGGAAAATTACTCCAGGGGTTTCCTGCGGGACTGCCTGCTCCCCTTGGGCGCAGCCGTCTGGTGCAATTCGGTGAGGGAAGTGGAGCAATTCCCGGCCGATTTTTTCGTGCGGGTCCTGGAAAACCTGGGCCTTTTGGGCAAACCCCGCCGGCTCCAATGGATGACGGTGGAGGGGGGGAGCCAAAGCTACGTCAAGGCCATCCTGAAAACCTTCAAGACCCGCGTTCACCTGGGTGAAACCGTTGAGGAAGTGAAGCGAAAGAAAGACCAGGTCCTCCTGCGCACCCGTTCCGGGCAGGAACAGGCCTATGACAAGGTGGTGATGGCCTGCCACGCGGACGAGGCCCTGGGGCTGCTGGCCGACCCCACGGAGGAGGAGCAGAGGCTCCTTTCGGCCTGGAGCTACCAAAAGAACAACGCCGTCCTCCATACCGACCGGGACGTCATGCCCCCTTTGAAGAACGCCTGGGCCTGCTGGAACTACGTCCGGGAGATCGACGCCACCCTTTCCCAACCCGTGTCCCTGACCACCCACGTCAACCGCCAGCAGGGGCTGGACTCCCGGGAGAATTATTTCGTGACCCTCAACCGGGTGCGGCCCATCCCCGAGCGCTACGTGGTGAAGGAGATGTATTACACCCACCCCACCTTCACGAGGGCGGCGGTGGAAAGCCAGAAGGACCTGCCGGGCTTGAATGGGGCCAACAACACTTACTATTGCGGAAGCTATTTCGGGGATGGATTCCATGAAGACGCGGTGAAATCGGCCGTAGCCGTCACCCGAAGCTTGGGGATCAATTTTTAAGTGATTCAAAGGAAAAAAGGGGCTGGTCAAAACCGGCCGTGATCCTATGATGAATCAGAAGTCAATTGACCCCGACGCCGTTCCCGCGCTGAACCCCCGGTTTTTTCCGCGGTTGTTCCCGATCCCTTCGAAAAGTGACCCATAAGCGTCTTCCCTTTGGGGGTGAGCGGCGGCCCTTGCCACAATCTATGGGTCTATGTCCGACAAAAGAGCGAGGGGGGCTTGAAAAAGGGTGTTTTAAGGTGTCAACTCCCAAGCCCAGGGGTATAATTTTTGTGGGATCAGAAGCCTTTGGTTCAAAGCGCGCTTTTCCCGAGATAGTGGCGCGGCCTTCCATGTGGCAGGAGTTCTGACCAACTTCCTTCCCTCCAGGTCAACCCGCCGGACTATCCAAAACCAACTTTAAGAGGTGTTTTTAGTTATGCAACCAGATGTTGAGTCATTGAAGCTCCAACCCCTTACCCAACCCTTAATCACCCAACCCCCAACCCAACCCGAAGCCGAAAACCAAAACCGCCGCCAATTCCTGCGGACCTTCACCAAGGAAGAGCAGATCGACTGGGGCGGCAGTATCGCCTTTTTCGGCGTCCATATCATTGGCCTTTGCGCCTGGGTCACCGGCATCAGCTGGGTGGCGGTCGCCATGTGCCTGTTCATGTACTACGCGCGCATGTTCGCCATCACCGGCATCTACCACCGCTATTTCTCCCACCGGTCCTACAAGACCAGCCGGTTCTTCCAGTTCATCATGGCCTTCTGGGGAACCTCCTGCGGCCAGCAAGGACCGCTCTGGTGGGCCGCCCATCACCGCCACCACCACAAGTATTCGGACACGGAGGAGGACATCCACTCCCCCGGCCTGCGGGGTTTCTGGTGGGCCCATTGGGGATGGGTGATTTGCAAGCGTTACTCCGCCACCAACGAAGAAGCGGTGAAGGACCTGGCCAAGTACCCGGAACTCCGGTTCCTCAACAAGTACCACGGCCTGGCGCCCTTCATCCTGGCGACCCTCATCTTTTTCTTCGGTTCCTTCCTTCAGCACGCCGCGCCGCAGCTCCACACCAACGGCCTGCAGATGCTCTCCTGGGGCTTCTTCACCTCCACCACCCTTCTTTACCACGGCACCTTCACCATCAACTCCCTGTCCCATGTTTTCGGGAGCAAGCGGTTCGAGACCGGGGATGACAGCAAAAACAACTTCATCCTGTCGATGATCACCATGGGGGAAGGGTGGCACAACAACCACCACAAGTTCCCTTATGCCGAGCCCCAAGGCATCTACTGGTGGGAAATCGACATGTCCCACTATGTCCTGAAGGCGTTTTCCTGGGTCGGCCTGGTCTGGGACATCCAGACCCACCCCAAGGAACTGGTCGAAGGAAAGGCCCGCCAAAAGGCCGCTTAAGCGTCGACGCTGATTTCCAAAAGGGGAGGGGCTTTCAAGCCCGTCCCCTTTTTTATTTTGGGGCCCGCTTGACAGTCCGTCCCCCGCCGAATAATTTAAGCCCGCGTTCAAATCCCCCCGAAAGGATTTCCCCATGCCTGAAGAAATTGAAGTGCCCACCGAGCACCTGCACGAGCACATGGAACACGGCGCCGAGGAATCGGGCCAAAAATGGGTCCTGGGCGTGGCCTTGAGTTCGGCCTTCCTGGCGGCCTTCGCGGCCCTGGCCGCCCTCATGGCGGGGTTCCACGCCAACGAGGCCATGATCGACCGCATCAAGTCCTCGGACCAATGGAGCTATTACCAGGCCAAGGGCATCAAGTCGGCGGTTTTGGGCGCCAAGATCGATCTGCTGAGGTCCCTGAAGAAGTCCGTGAAGGAAGACGACGAGAAGAAGATGGAGCAGTACAAGGAAGACCAGGACAAGATCAGCGAAGACGCCAAGAAATTCGAGGAGGACTCGGAGGGCCACCTCAAGCACCACGAGACCCTTGCCCACAGCGTGACCCTTTTCCAGGTGGCCATCGCCGTGGGGGCGATCGCCGCCCTGACGCGCCGCAAGCCCTTCTGGTTCGTCAGCCTGGGCTTTGGCGCCGTCGGCGTCGTCTTCTTTACACTGGGCTTCCTGGGCTAGGGTTTCAGGCCCCCCGCTTCGAGGCCGCCGACGAAGGCAGCTTCACGATCTTGGACGGGTCCATATCGATGAATTTCTCGTGGACCTCCTCCTCCTCGAAGTGCTTCAAGTTGAGCTTCAAAAGGTCGCTGCGGGTCAGGATGCCCAGGAGCTTCGTGGGATGTTCCGACGAGACCACCGGCAGGCGGCCGATGCGGTGGCGGGCCATCCGTGCCGCCGCGGCCCGGCAGGGGTCTGAGGGGTAGGCTACGATCGGGTTCGCGTTCATCAGGTTGCGGACCTTGAGGTCCCGGGCCGCCTTGTTTTTCATGATTTCCCAGCGGGTCACCATCCCCACCAGCTTCCCCTTGTCATCCACCACCGGATATCCCTGGTGCTTATGGCTTTGGCCCATGGCCTTGAGGGCCCTGGACAGGGGCCAGGATTGCCCCAGGACCATGGGGTTCTTCGTCATGACTTCCTCCACGTGGTTGCGCTCCAAAAGGTCCACGGAATATTCCCTCAACACATGGAAACCCCGCCGCGCCACTTTTTCGGTCAGGATGGACCGCTTCATGGTCAAAACCGTGATGGCGTAGGCCGAAATGGAGGCGATCAAGAGGGGCAGCATGGCATTGGTATCGTGGGTCAGTTCCAGCGCGAAGGCCACGGCGGTAAAAGGCACCCGCATCACCCCGCCCAGGATGGCCGCCATGCTGACCAGGGGCCAAAGGCTGCTGGCGCCCTCGGCCGGGAAGAAGGCCGCCTCCGCCACCCCCAAGCCGCCCCCCATGATCAGGAGGGGGGCCAAAACGCCTCCCGAGGTTCCCGAGCCCAGGGCGAAGGACCAGATGAAGGCCTTCACCAGGATCAGGAAGAAGGCCCCGGTGGCCGTGGTATCCCCTTTCAGGAAATCGGCGATGATGTCATAGCCCACGCCCAAGGCCCGTGGTTCGAAATACCCGCCGATGCCCACCACCAGCCCGCCCAGGGCGGGGAACCACATCCAATGGAATGGCAGTTTCTGGAACAAATCCTCAAAGAGATAAACGAGCTTGGTCAAAAGACCCGAAGCCAGCCCGGCGATGAGCCCGCAGAGGACCGAGAAAAGGAGGCCTGTCAGGGGCAGGACGGGGTGTTCGGGCACGGGAAAGAGGGGCCCGGGGCCCAAAAGGAAGGGCCGGAGCATGGCGGCCACCACGCAGGCGGCGGCCACGGGAACGATGCTGCGGGGTTTCAATTCGAAAAGCAGGAGCTCCACCGCCAGGAGCGTTGCGGCCAGGGGCGAAAAAAAGACGGCGGACATGCCCGCGCAGGCGCCCGCCACTAACAGGGTTTTTCGCTCGGCGGCGGTCAGGTGGAAGGCCTGGGCCATCAGGGAACCGAAGGCCCCGCCGGTCATGATGATGGGTCCTTCGGCGCCGAAGGGGCCGCCCGAGCCGATGGAAATGGCGGAGGAAATGGGTTTGAGCAAGGCCACTTTGAGGGACATCTTGCTCTTGCCGAAGAGGATGGCTTCCAGGGCTTCGGGGATGCCATGGCCCCGGATGCGGTCCGAGCCGTAGCGGGCCATCAGGCCGATGAGGAGACCGCCCACGATGGGAGGCGCCACCACCCACCACCCTAAATGGTTTTCGGCGGGGGAGGTGAAGGACCAGGAAAGGGTTTGGAAGAAAAAGAGGTTGGTGAAAAAGCTGATCAGCCGCAGGAGCACCAGCGCCACCACCGAACAAACGGCCCCGATCACCAGGGCCAGGGAAGTGATCCAAAGCATGCGCCGGCCTGCGGTGAAGTCGCCTTTTTCGATGTGCACGGAAAAAACCTCCCGGAAATGAATAGCAAACCAGAACCGTAGTTTAGTCTGGTTGAAATAAGAATTAAAAGGGTTGGGTAGAATTTTCCGAAAAAAACCGAAAAAAATTCAGAACAGAAAAGTTAACAACAACCGTATCCGGGCACTTCATCGCCCTTGTGGATGGCCGAACAAACGAACCAACGACGGTGGAAAATTTATTTCCTAAAAGGCGGGTAGCCTTGATTATTCCTGTTTTGTAAAAAACTTGTCCTTGTCCTCGGGAAAATCGCTTTCCCCGCTAATATCAACAACGATTCCTTTTTCGTTAAAGTCGATGGCGACACCTTTTGCATAATACCGATTAGTTCGCACGACTCCCGCGGAGGTGGGAACCGCGACCTTCTCGTCAGTGGATTTTCTCTCGTAACTGTAAGTCCACCTTTCCTTCACATCCGGTTTATTTATGGTCAACACCCGGTGGATGGGACCTAAAAGGCTCAGGACCTGGGTTTGGTCAGTTTTGTGGGGAATGATGTTATTCTTGGCGGCGAAAATGTCGAAGTCCTTTCTTTGTTTTTTGTCGGGTTCCTGGGTCTTGTCCTCGTTATAGTCACTGCTGAAATCATAATCGCTCACGATTCCATTCCCGTCGAAATCGACCTCCAAGTACTTCATGTGGACCTCCACAACCGAACCGCTGGAATAAACATACCGCCAAATGGTGGCCGTGTTTTCGTCACCGAAGTGCACCCGCTTGAAACCCCAAGTCGCCACGTCGATCTCGGCCATCGGATCACCGAACATCGATCGGACTTCGCTCATGGTGGAAGTTTCAATGCCGATTTGGTTCACCCCGGTCAATTCGAATTTCCGTCCGATGGTGGCGCATGAATTCAGGAGGAGGAGGCCTAAAAGGCAAAAACAGAGGCGGGACAGGGATGGCTGTCTTTTGCGCGTCCTGCTTTTGACATCGGATTTTTTTCCAATCAATTTTGACATAGCCGAACTCCAATAATGTTATTGATACAAGTTGCCCGTAATTGAATTAGCAGCACCCGTACTCGGGCATTTCGTGGCCCTTGTGTTTGGCGTCGTGCACGGCCTTGGGATGCTTCTTCATCACCAAGATCTGGTACCAACGGTGGAAGGATTCCCATAACACCACCCCCGCGCAGGCCATGATGACCAGGGTCAAGCCGACCATCCAATAGGCGGAGACGGCCTTTTCGGGATGGACTTGGGCCAGGGGCAGGAAATTATCCGTGATGTTCAGGAAGGCCGCCGAAAGGGTGGTGGTGGCCACGAAAAGCATGGGGATGAAAGTGACCCAGGCGTATTTAGCCCGGCCCGAATTGATGATGGCGCTGGTGGCCACCGCCAGGGCGATGGAAGCCAGGAGCTGGTTGGCGGTCCCGAACATGGGCCAGATGGTACTGACATTGCCGGTCCCTAAAAGGTAGGTCCAGGCCCCCACCACGAGGGCGGTGCAAAAAACCGAGCCGGGAATCCATTGGGGGTCATCCATCCTTTTCCAAAAGCGGCCCAGGAATTCCTGGAGGAGGAACCGCCCGATGCGGGTGCCCGCGTCGATGGTGGTCAGGATGAAGAGGGCTTCGAACATGATCATGAAATGGTAGAAGTAGCTCATCAGGCTCTCCAGGCCCGGCAATCCGGCGAAGATCTGGGCGAAACCCACGGCCAGGGAAACGGCCCCGCCCGGGCGCCCCGTCACGTTTTCCCCCACGGCCTGGCAGAGGTCGTTCAACCGCACCGGGCTCAACCCCAGGGCCGCGAATTTCTCCGGCGGGAGGTTGATGGCGAAGTAATCGGCGGGGAAGAGGGAACAGGTGGCCAGTAGGGCCACCACGCCCACCAGGCCCTCCACCAGCATGGCGCCGTAGCCGATGGTGCGGGCGTCGGTCTCCTTGTCCAGCATCTTGGAGGTGGTGCCCGAGGAAACCAGCGCATGGAAGCCGGAAATGGCCCCGCAGGCGATGGTGATGAAAACGAAGGGAAAGAGCTTGCCGGGGATGATGGGTCCGCCCCCGCCCACATACTGGCTGAAAGCCGGCATTTGCAGGTTGGGATGGACCAGGATGATGCCCACCACCAGGGCCACGATGGTCCCCACCTTCATGTAAGAGCTCAGGTAACCCATGGGGGTCATCAGCATCCAAACGGGCAGGACCGAGGCGATGAAGCCGTAGAGCGCCAGGGCGGCCATAACCCCGGTGGGCGATAAGGTAAAAAGGGGGGCGATGGCGGAATGGGCCACGGCACCGCCGAAAATCACGGCTGAAGCCACCACGGCGACCCCAAAGATGCTGACTTCCGCAATCTTGCCGACCCGGAACTTGAACAGCCAGAAACCCACGACGACCGCGGTACCGATCGTGGTGCCGATGGAAAAGACGCCCCAGGGGCTGCCTTTCAAGGCATTCACCACCGCCAGTCCCAGGCCCGCCAGGGCCATGATGACGATGATAAAGATGGCCACGGCGCCCATGACGGCCGAGAGGGGGCTGATCTCATGCCTCAGGATTTCCACCAACGACTTCCCCTTCCGGCGGATGGAGGCCACCAGGATCATGAAATCGTGCACCGCCCCCGCCAGGCAGACCCCCGCCACCAGCCAGATGAAGCCGGGGGCAAAGCCGAACTGGGCGGCCAGGACCGGCCCGATGAGGGGGCCGGAGCCCGCGATATTGGCGAAATGCTGTCCGAAGAGGACGAACTTGGGCATGGGCTTGTAGTTGTGCCCGTCGTTGAGGGCATGGGCGGGGGTCACGCGATTGTCGCTCAAGGCCACCACCTTGGCGGCCAGGAAGGCGCTGTAGTAGCGGTAGGCAATGGCCATGACGCAAAGGGCGCCGAGGATGAGGGGCAGGACGTTCATCGGGAGAATCCTTTCTTCAATAAAAGTTCGAGGGATAGACCAAGATAGCCCAAGGCTCGGGAGATTTCAAATGACCCCGTCAAACCTTGGGTTTGGCCATGAACCGCTTACGGGCCCATTCGTAAAAAGATTCCCGGCTTACAGGCCGGGCCACCAGTTCGGCGGCCAGGGCAGCCAGCATAATGGGGAAGATGGCCACGTGGTGGTCGGTCATTTCCACCACCAGCACGAAGGCCGTGAAAGGAGTGCGGGTGACGCCGGTCAGGAAGCCCGCCATGCCGAGCAAAATAAGAAGGTGAGGGGAGCCGGTGTTTAATAGGGAGTCCAGGAGGGAGCCGGTGCAAGCCCCGGCCGCCAGGGAAGGGGCGAAAATACCGCCGGCGCCACCGGAGGCGTAAAAGGCCAGGGAGCCGGCCACGCGCAGGAAGGGAAGATCCCATCCGGCCTTCTCGTCCTTGAAGAGCAGGTTATTCATCATCTCCAAGCCGGAGCCGGAAGCCCGCGAGTCCAGGAAGGCAAAACCCGCCAACAGCAAGCCGCAGCCGAAGGCCAGGAAAGCCAGTTGGGTTTTCGTCTTGAGCCGGCCACGCCAGAGGACGATGCCTTTGAGGCATTGGCCGTAAAAAGCGCCGAACAAACCGGCCACCGCCCCCACCAGCAGTGCGGGCCAAAAGATGGAAAAAGGAACCTCGTTGATCTGGGGGTGGCCCAGGTAAAGGTAGCTGCCGAGGATCCATTGGGATACCAGACCGGCGATGATGATGGAGCTGATCAGCGCGGTCCGGAAACGTTTGAAATGGACGGACATTTCCTCAATGGCGAAGACGATGCCGCCCAAGGGGGTATTGAAGGCGGCGGCCAATCCGGCGGCGGCCCCGGCCACGATCCAGGCCGATTCATCGGTCGGAATGCGGGACTTACGGAAGAGGCGGCTCACCGCCCGGAAGATGGACGCGGAGATATGGATGGTGGGGCCCTCCCGGCCCAGGACCGCCCCGCCTAACCCGGCCAAAAGCGAACCTGCGATTTTCACGGCCACGCCTTTGAGGGAAAGAAGCCGGTCCACCCAGGGACGGTTTTTCTCATCCTTCAGGTCATTGGCGGCCAGCACTTGGGGGATTCCACTTCCGGAGGCCTCTGGGGCCAGGAAGGCCACCAGGGCCCAGGAACCCAAGAGGCAAAAGGGTGTCCAGATCCAAATCAAAGGGTGGTGAGCGGCGTCCCATTGCCGGTAGAGGGTTTCGGCGCCCTTGAAAAGCCCGGCGTAGGTGACGCAGACCAAGCCGGCCAGGAAAGCCGTTATCCAGAAGGCGAAGGCCTGGAGGTGGGACGGATCGGACAGGAAGGTCCGGGTCCTATCCTTCAGCAGGTCCAGGGAGGATCGTGCTTTTTTCTTTTTCATTCCGGAACCCTTTTACCATACTTGCCGGCTTTAAACGGACTCCAGGAAATCCAAATCCTTCCCATAGGTTTCCTCCAGGCTCCCGAGGGAGATAAAGGCCAATAGCATCACGGCCAGGCCCACCAGCCCGGTGCTTCCAACGGGGCCGAAATGGGGGCTCAAGGCCCTGAAAGCCAGGGTCAAGAGCACCGCCGAACCCCGCACGAAGTTGGGGCCGGTGGTGGAAGCGGTGGCGCGCAGGTTGGTGCCGAACATCTCGGTGCAAGTGACCATCAGGACCGCCCAATACCCGCAGGCGAAACCCAGCGCCAGGCAGACGCCGTAAAAGAAAGGCAGGGAAACCCCGCCCCCGAGGCAATAAACCGCGATGAAAACCAGGAGCAGGAAGAGGAACCCGACCACGACCTTTTTACGGTTCTTCAAAAGCTGGCTCAAGGCGCCGCTGGCCGCGTCCCCCAGGGTCAAACCGATATAGGCGAAGAAAATGGCCCGGCCGGCCTCCGGCGACTCGGAGAGGCCCAGGCTTTTGCCGATCTCGGGGGAAAAGGTCATGAGGACCCCCACGACGTACCAAACGGGCAGGGCCACGAGGATGATGGAAAAATATTTCCAGGCCCGGCGGGGGGTGGAAAAAAGGGAGAGGAAATCGCCGCGCATGACCTTCTTCTTTTTTTGGACGGATTTAAAAAGGCCCGATTCCAGGACGCCCATCCGCAGGATGAGCAGGATGAGGCCCATGCCCCCGCCCACGAAATAGGAAATCCGCCAGGAAAAGGCCTGGCCCAGGAGGGAGCCCACCACCACGCCCATCACACCCACGGTGGCGATGACCATGGTGCCCCAGCCGCGGGACCTGCGGTCCATGAGCTCGGAGACCAGGGTCATCCCCGCCCCCAATTCCCCGGCCAGGCCCAGCCCGGCCAGGAAGCGGAAGGCCCGGTAGGCCCCCACCGAATCCACGAAGCCGTTGGCGATGTTGGCGATGGAATAAATCAGGATGGAGCCGAAGAGCACCGAAAGCCGTCCCCGCTTGTCGCCCAGGATGCCCCAGAAGATGCCGCCCAGGAGCAGGCCCACCAACTGCCAGTTGAGCAGCTCCACGCCCAGGTTGAAGACGTCCGATTCGGGCACGCCGATCCCCAGGAGGCTCTTGGTGCGGATGATGGAAAACAACATGATGTCATAGGCGTCCACGAAATAACCCAGGGCGGCCACGAAGACGGCCAGGAGGATTTTGGAGGAAAGGCCGGAAGGGCGCAAAGGTCAGAGGGCCCGGGGAACAGTGAGGGTAAAGCAGGACCCCTTGCCGGGGGTGGTGGTGACGGTGATGTCCCCGCCCATGGCCTTCATGAAGTGCTTGGCCACGTAGAGCCCCAGGCCGGCCCCGGCCCGGCCCGCTTCCTCACCCAGGACCCGTTTCTGGGTGAACATCTGGGCCATGGCGGTGTCGCTGATGCCCCGGCCCGTGTCCCTGACGTGCAGCAGGAGCACCCGGTCCTTCACCTCGACGGACAGGGTGATGCCGCCCTGATCGGTGAACTTGATGGCGTTGTTCAAAAGGTTCCTGAGGGTTTCCACCAGCTTGTCGCGGTCGGCCATCACGTCGGGGCATTCGTCCAGGCCCTCCAGTTTGAAGGTCAGGCCCTTGCGGGCCATGATGGCCTCGTAATCGCGCATGGAAAGCTGGATGATCTCCATGAGGGAAAAGCGCTCCAGGTTGGCGGCGGTCAGGCCGCGCTCGATCTTGGAGAGGTTCAGGATGTCCGAGATCAGCCGGTAGTTGTTCATGCCGATTTCCCGCATGTCCATCAGGTACTCGGTCTGCTTGGGGGAAAGCTCCCCGGCCAGGCCTTCCAGCAGGTTTTCCACGTAGCCGTTGATCTCCCCCACGGGGGTCTTGAGCTGGTGGGACACCACCGAAATCAGGCTCTTTTTCATCTCCTCCACGTGGCGCCGCTCGGTAATGTCGCTGAAGATGGCCAGGGCGTACTGCACCTGGCCCTTCATGTCGACGACCGGAGTGCCCCAGATTTGCAGCGGGACGATGCGGCCGTCTTCCTGGTGGATCTCCATGTCCTCAATGGAGGACTTCTCGCCCTTCAAGGCCCTGCCGATGGGCATTTGCTCGGGCGGATAGGGATTGTCGGTGCCGGCCAGGAAGGCCTGTTGCACGAAACCCAGCTTGTCCAATTCGGTCGATTGGACGATGCCCCGGCCCAGGAGCTCCCGGGCCTTCTGGTTGGCGTAAAAGGGCTTGCCGTCCTTGTCCAAAACGAAGATCCCCAGGGGCACGGCCTCCAGGAACTGGAAGAGGCGGTATTCGTTGAGCTGGAGCATCTCCTGGGCTTTTTCCCTTTTCTCCACCTCCCGCCGGATGGTCAGCAGCGCCGCGAAGGCGAAGAAGGTGGCGGAAACGGCGCCCACGACCAAGATGGTCAGGGTGCTGTGGGCGTAGGCGGTCTCCTCTTCCCGGCGTTTTGCGCGCAGGTTCTGTTCCTCGACCTGCATCTTGGAAATCAACCGGTCGATTTCAACGTTGATCGCCTGGTTGGCGGGATCCTTAAGACCGGCCAGGGCTTTGGCAAAGCGCTGCGGGTCGTTGGAGGCCATCAAATCCTGTCCCTTGACGCGGGTTTCCAGCAGGGGAATGAGCTTGTTGAAATTTTCCCGTTCCGCCTGGTTGTCCTGGGTCATTTGCTGCGCTTCCAGGGCTTCGGGCATCACCAGGTTCATGCTGGCCTGGCCGGATTTCAAGAAAGAAGGGTCTTTCGAAAGGATATAGGCCCGGTAGGAAGCCTGGGCTTTTTTGAAATTATTTTCGGAAGCATTGATATGGGCGAGGACCATCTCCGTATGGTCCACCCAGGCGTTGCCTTCCAGCATCCGGTCGATGCTGGTGTAGAAGAGCGCCCCGATCCCCAGCAGGAAGAGGGTGAGGACGCCGAAGCCGAAGTAAATTTTACGTTTGAGGGGGATGGCCATGGGGTCGGGGGGAGGGTCCTTATTTTTCCTTCACGACCGCGGCGGTGCCGTAACAAAGCACCTCGGTAATGCCCTGCATGATCTCGGTGGCGTCGTAGCGCACGCCCAGGACCGCGTTGGCGCCCAACTGTTCGGCATGCTCCACCATCATCTCGAAGGCCTCTTCCCGGGCCTTTTCGCAGAGGCTGGTGAAGATGGTGATGTTGCCCCCGAAGATGGCCTGGATGCCCGCGCCGAAGTTGCCGATGACCGAGCGGGAGCGGACGGTGATGCCCCGGACGACGCCGAGGTTCTTGGTGACCTGGTGGCCTTCCAGCTCGAAGGCGGTGGTGGTCATATCGTGCTTCATGGAAACCTCCGGATAGGGGATGGCCCATGATAATACGGGGGGCCCCCACCCGGAGGGGGAATTAAGGCGGGCTTTGGCGGCCTAGGCTTGGAATTCCTTGAAGGCCTGGGCGGCGGAGGCGGCGAAGGAACCATGGGAGCATTTCCATCCCAGTTCGGCGGGCCGTTTTGCCGCGACCATTTGGTCCAAGGTGAGGGCTTCGGCGAAGAGGCCCATGGCTTTCCTGGCCTCTTCCAGGGGCCAGGCCTTGACCGACCCGCCCTTGCCCGCGGCCTGACTGACGGTTTGGGCCACCTCGGCGTATTTGACCGCCACCCCGTCCACCCCGTGGAAAACACCGGTTGCCCTTTTTTCGGCCACTAAGCGGTAAAGCTGGGCCAGGTCGTCCCGGTGCACCATGGGCCAGTGGTTTTGCCCATCGCCCACGGTGGTGGCGGCGCCGTCCTTGAGAACCCCGCCCCACATCATGGCCAGGATGCCGGACTTGCCGCCGTAAACCAGGCCGGGGCGGATGATGGCGGTCGCCAGTTGGCGGGAGGAGCTTTTAAGGACGATCTGTTCGACCACCGGGCGCCAGGCCACCATGGCGAAGGCCTTGTCGGTGGAGGAGGATTCATCCGCGGATTTGCCCTGGGTATTGCCCAGCACCCAGACGCCGGAGGTATAAACGAAGCTTTGGGTGACGCCTCCGCCTTGCAGGGCGGGCAGGAGGGTTTCGACGACTTTCTTATCGATGTCGGCGGGGTTGCCTTCCTTGGCGAAGCCCAGGTGCAGGACGGCCTCGTGTTGGGCGGCCTTGTCCTTCCATGGGTTCACGGCCTCCAAACCGCCCAAAAGGGGTGTGGCGCCGAGGGATTTTAAAAGGGCCTCTTTTTCCGAATTGTGAACCAGGCCGGTGACCTGGTGGCCGGCCTTGACCAAGGCCGCCACGACCGCCGTGCCGATATAGCCCGTGCTGCCGGTGACGAAGAATTTCATAGGAGCCTTCCTGAAGATGGGATGTCAGCGGGGATAGGATGGGGGGACTGCGGGGGAAAAGCAATCAGTTGCCGGGAAGTAACCGACTTCAAAAACGCAGGACTTGTTATTCGTGAACCCTGGGTTGTCCCCCCCTTTGAAAAAGGGGGGAGGGGGGTATTAGTCTTTGGCAGGGTATTACGAAAAGACTAACTCCCCCTTAATCCCCCTCTTTCAGAGGGGGAAATTATTCCTTCACGACAGAGTCGTCTCAAGCGCACTAGCGGTTCAAGTCAAAAAAGAAGCCGGGGGCCCATAGGTCCCCGGCCTCGGTCAGCCCAAACCCCTTATTTCCGGGCGGGGTCGGGCGTCATCCTCAAGTAAGGCTTCACCGTCTTGTACCCCCTCGGGAAGGAGCGGCGGATTTCCGCCTCGTCCTGCAGGTTCGGCAGGATCACCACATCCTCGCCGGGCTTCCAATTGACCGGCGTGGCCACCCGGTAGCGGTCGGTCAATTGGAGGGAATCCACCACCCGAAGGATCTCGTCGAAATTGCGGCCCGTGCTGGCCGGGTAGGTGATGGTGGCGCGGACCTTCTTTTCAGGGTCGATGATGAAGACCGACCGCACCGTGGCATTGGCCAGGACCTGGGGGTGGATCATGTCGTAAAGTTCGGCCACCTTGCGTTCCTTGTCCGCCAGGATGGGGAAGTCCACCTCGGTGCCCTGGGTTTCGTTGATGTCCTCGATCCATTCCCTATGCCGGCTCAAGGGGTCCACCGAAACGGCCAGCACCTTCACGTCCCGCTTCTTGAATTCCCCCATGAGCTTGGACGTCATGCCCAACTCGGTGGTGCAGACGGGGGTGAAATCCGCCGGGTGGGAGAAAAAGACCACCCAGGACGAGCCCGCCCAGTCGTAAAAGTGGATCGGCCCTTTGGTGGATTCCTGTTTGAAATCCGGGGCCGCGTCGCCTAATCGAAGTGCCATGGTGCCCTCCTTTGAACTTATGTCGTGCTTAACTTAAGCCTAGGAAGGGAAAGGAGTAAAAGCCAAGTGGGGAGAGGCGGAAAGAAGGGTAATGGTTTGCGGGCTCTCAGATCTGGATGATTTTATTTTTACGGTCCAGGTAGTCTTTCAACACGTACTGCGTCAGCTTGTCCGGGGCGGGGTAGATCAGCCTCCCCTTGTTGATGCGGTGCATCTTCTCCAAAAACTCCCCCTCGCCGAAATAACCCGTGTCGTATTCGTTGCCCATCATGAAGGTGTTGATGGTGATGTTGTCGTCGGTGACGGCCCGCACCTCCCTCAAAGTACGCTGGTAGGTGCGCTCGTTGGGCGGGTAGGTGAGGTAGAGGTGGGAACCTTCGTAAAAAGCGGTCGGCGCCCCGTCGGTGATCAAGAGGATGCTGCGGTTCTTGGTATCCGAATTGGCCAGGAGCACCCGGGCCAGTTCCAGCCCCTTCTGGAGGTTCGTGAAGTGCTCGGGGATCATGGCCCGGTCCCTTTCGCTGACTTCCTTCGAGAAATCCACCCGCATATTGACCGCCCCACCCATGATGCTGATGGGCTTGGGGGCTAGTTCGGGGATGGCGCCCACGGACACCTGTTTGGCGAAGGTGGAAAAACAGACGAAGTACAGTTTGTCCTCGGGGTATTCTGCGCGGATGAGGGCGTCCAGGGCCAGGGCCAGCTTTTTGGTGTTGTAGAAACGGCCGTAGCGGGCCATGGAGCCCGACTGGTCGATCATCATGACGATGGCCGAGGCGGCCGCCCCCTTGGTCTGGTGCACCATGAAGTCCCGGCTGTCGATCTGGATGCGGCCGCCCTGGAGCCCTTCGGGCGTGCCCAATTGCCGGATGGCGGAATTCAGCAGGCTGGAGGGCAGGTCCAGGTTGGTCAGGGAATCGCCGAACTCATAGGGCTTGGTGACGGTCATTTCCACGTTGCCGTCGCCCGTATAAGTGGCGTGGTGGCGGCCCATGCCGTCGGTGAAGAGCCGGGAGAACACCTCCTTTAGGGCCTTCTCGCCGATCTTGCGGGCGGCGCCGGGCGTGATCTTGTAGATGTCGGTCTCCTCGTCGTAGTCCACGTCGCCGGTGGCCTTCATGGCCTCGGTGAACTGCTGGCGCAGCTCGTCGCGCTTGGCCTGCAGGGCCTGGGCGGCTTCCTTGCCCAGGATCTGCTCCAGCGTCTCCACTTCCATGTTGAAGAGGTCGCCGTATTCGAGCGCGTCCTTAAGTTGCTGTTCCAGGGAATCCAGGGCGTCCAACTTCTCCTTGAGGCGCTCGGCCTCGGCGGGCGTGGGGGTCTTGGGGCCGGTGAAGTCGTGCTTGTCGTATAGGTCGGAGAGGGACTGCAGGCGCTGGATGAGGTAGTTCAGCTGCTGCAAAAGCTGGCGGGCCTCGTCGGCGGTTTCGTTGCGCAGGCGGGAGAGCTGCCAGTCCAGGTTGTAGAGGTTGGAGGGGTTGCGGGATTCCAGGCCCTCCTTCATCTTGCGGGAGACGTCTTTGTCCTTGAGCTTGGAGGCCAGCTTTTCCAGTTCCATGCCCTTGCGGCGGATTTCCTGCTCCAGGTCGTTAAGGAGCTTGTCCAGGCGGTGGCCCTCCAGTATCTCCTTCTTGCGCTTTTCCAGTTCGTCCAGATAGTGCTGGAGGAGGTCTTCCAGGCCGCTGGTCTTGAGGAACTGGTTGTAGGGGATGCCCTTCTCCTGCAGGTGCCGCAGGGCCTCGTCGAAGGTGACGTGGTACTGCATCATCAGCTCCTTCACCGCGTTGACCAGGTCCTCGATGGTGAAGGGGGGCTTCTCGGGCTCGTGCCATTCGGAGTAGTCATGAGTAATCATCGGACACCTTTTTCACCACAGAGGCCACAGAGTAAGAATTTTAAATTCGTAAAATTCATAATCTTTGCCTCACTCTGTGTACTTTGTGAACTCTGTGGTTCATCCGCCTTTTTTCTTCGGCGCGCCGGAGGTCTGGTAGTCCATCATTTCCCCCACCTTGGTGCGGGAAAGCCTTCCCGAGAGGTGCAAGCCCTCCAAGACGAACTCCACGCAGGAGGCCTGGTAGGCCTCGCCGTTCTTGCCCGCCAAGTGGTGAACGGGTTCCCAAATTTCCGGTAATTGGGAAATGACGTTCTTATAGTCGCCCGAAGGCGTCAACTCCGAGATGCGGATGTGTTTCTCACCGCTCATGTCGGGGGCTCCCAGCTCCACATGGTCCTTTTCCATGGTCTCCTTGAAGACCTGTCCCACGGCCTTGTCCATGATCTTGCTGAAGACCTGGTATTCGGTCACGGTCTCCTCACGGAAGGGGTCCAGGTCGATCTTGCCCGCCGAGGAAGTGTAAAGGTAGTTCAGGTCCGACATGCGGGGCACGGCCTCGGCCTCGCCCAGGATGACGGCGCGCCGCCGGGCGTTGGCCACCATGGTCTCGTAATTGGCGATGGAAAGCCGGGCCGAGACGCCGGATTTCTGGTTCACGTAGGGGCTCTTGCGGGCCTCCATGGTGATCTGCTCGATGATGTCGGTCATGAAGTCGGGCACGCAGAGCTTGAGTTCGCCGTCCTTGGGGACGCTGGCCTCCTGGTGGATGATCTTGATCCCCAGGTCCCGCGTGAGGGGGTAATGGGTCCTGATTTCCGCCCCGATGCGGTCCTTGAGCTGGGTGATGATCTTGCCGGCCCGGGTGTATTCCTCCGGGTTGGCGGTAAAAAGCAGGACCAGGTCCAGGTCGAAACGGATGGGATAGCCGCGCACCTGGATGTCGCGTTCTTCCAGGATGTTAAAGAGCGCCACCTGCACCAGGTATTCCAGGTCGGGCAGTTCGTTGACCGCGAAGATGCCCCGGTTCATGCGGGGGATGAGGCCGAAATGGATGGCCTCTTCGGAAGCCAGGGGGTTTCCGGCCGCCACCTTGGCCGGGTCCAGGTCGCCGATCAGGTCCGCGATCTTGGTGCCGGGGGAAAGGCGCTCGCCATAGCGGGCTTCCCGGCCGATCCACTCGATCTCGGTGTTGTCCCCGTGCTGGGCCACCCGGCGGCGGCAGGCCGCGCAGATGGGGTGGTAGGGATGGTCGTGGATCTCACAGCCCTTCACGATGGGAATTTCCTCGTCCAGGAACCGCACCAACGACCGCATGAGGCGGCTCTTGGCCTGTCCCTTTTCGCCCAAGAGCACGATGTCGTGGTGGGACAAGACCGCATTGGTCAATTGGGGGATGACGGTCTCCTCGAAGCCGTGGATCTGGGGGAAAAGGGGCTGGCCCGAGCGCAGCTGCTTGAGGATGTTGCGCTCCAGTTCCTCCTTCACGGTGAAGTCGGGGTATTGGGCGGCTTTGAGCGCGCCTAACGTGGTCGGCTTGGAGGACATGGGTTTTCCTTAAAGGAGGATGGGATAGGTTTCAATCTTAGGACTTGGCCTGCGTCCGATGCAAGGGGCGGATCAGGGCTTTGCGCCCAGCAGGCCGTAGACTTGGAGGATTCCCCGGAGGGAATCATGGGAGTTGGTGGGGGAGTCCTCAAGGTGCCTCAGGCGCAGTTGGCCCGTGCCCAGCCAGGGCCCCTTCGAGGCCGGCGGCGCCGCGAACTCCAGGAGGACGCCGGAGCGGCGGAATTCCAGGGAAGGATTTTGGGCGAGGACATACCGGTGGAAAGCCCCGTCGATGTAGGTAAAGGCCAGGGGGGAACGGGTGAGGTTTTTCTGGACGATTTCCGACGCGGCCGCCTGCAGCCGCTCGACGGGGCCGGGGAAATTTCCCGCGGGGATGTCCAGGCCCAGGGAAGGGTGCAGCCGCTCCACCTGCTCCACGCCCCAGTCCTCAAAAAGCGTAAAGGAGGGAAGGAGGACCACGTCCGGCCTTTTCCCCTCGACCTCCTGGAAGAAATAAAGCGGGAAGTAATCCTCGTCGCCTTCCGCGAAAAGCACGGCGCCCCTGGGCGCGGACTTCAGGAGGTTGGCGGCGTAGTCGTACCGGAGCACCTGAAGGGACTGGTCGTTGCGGCGGAAATTGGAAAAGAACTGCTGGGCCGGCAGGGCGACGAGCAGGAAGATGAAGAAGGCACAGCCCGATTTCACCCGCAGCACCCCGCCCCGGGCGCCCAGGCC
>JAJPJW010000090.1 GCA_021324075.1 Pseudomonadota bacterium
CCTGTTTGAGAAGGGGCCTGAATTTCTCGAATTCCGAAAGGGGCGTGGCGTTGTCCGCGTCCATATAAAGAATCGCCTCGCCTTTGGCGGCCATTGCGCCCATCCTCACCGCTGCGCCCTTCCCCCGGTTGACGCCCTGCTTTAAAACCTTAAGGCTGACGGGGCCGGTAGCCTTTCGCTTGAACCGTCCCACCACCTCGACTGTCTTGTCCTTGGAGCCGTCGTCCACCACCAGGATTTCCGCCTTGAGGCGTTTGGCTTTGAGGTACCGGATTGCCGCTTCCAGGGTCGGGCCGATCCGGGCCTCCTCGTTGTAAACGGGGATGACGGCCGAAAGTTCAGGCCGCTTCACTTTTAAGCTCCTTGGTCAGGTAATCCTTCAGCGCTTCCTCCCAGCCACGGGGAGGCTGTCCCAGGGCCTGGGTGGACTTGGTGAGGTCGAAGCGGGAATTGGCCGGGCGTTCCGCGGGCCGGAAAACCCTTTCACTGGAAACCGGCACGACGTCGCAGCGGCTCAAGCCCGTCTGCCGCTGGATCTCCTTCGCGAAACCGTACCAGGAAACGTATCCCGAGTTGGCGAAGTGGTAGGTGCCGGGCGCGGCTTTTTTCGCCAGCAGGTCCCAGGTGAATTGGGCCAAGTCACCGGTATAGGTGGGCCCACCCACCTGGTCGTCCACCACCTCCACGCGGGAGCGGTTCTTGAACAACCCCACCATGGTGTCCACGAAGTTCCTCCCTTTCGGGCCGTAAACCCAGGAGGAACGGATCAGGTAGAAATGCGGATTCTCCGCCAAGATGAGCTTCTCACCCTGGCTTTTGGTGCGTCCATAGGTGTTGATCGGGGCCATGGGGTCCGTTTCCAGGTAAGGTTCCTCTTTTCTGCCGTTGAAGACGTAATCGGTGGAGTAATGGACCAGGATGCGGCCGGACTTCTTGCAGAACTTGGCCAGCCAGCCCAGCGCCGTGCCGTTGACGTTCAGGGCCAGGGAAAACTTGGCCGGTTCCTCACAGGCGTCCACGCGGGTGAAGGCCGCGCAGTTGACGAGCACGTCGAAGGACTGGCTTTGGAAGAACTTTTCCAAGGTGTGGGGCTGGTTCAAATCCACTTCCGAATGGGAGGGCGTGAGCAATTCCTGGTTTTGGGCCTTGAAGACCTCGATGATCTTGGCCCCCAGCATGCCAGTGTCACCCAATAGAGCGATCTTCACTCAAGGCTCCTTAAATCACCGTTTAACAACTTAACTTATAATTAATGGCGCGGTGGGGCCCGCCTCAACTGCAGACTGCCGACTGCGAACTGCCAACTGGTTTTCAGAAGTTGGTGACTTCCCCGCGGCCGATGCCATGGTACTCGAAACCCTTTTCGGCCATTTCCTGGGGATCATACATGTTGCGGCCGTCCAACAGGAGGGGCTGGCGGACCACTCCCTTCAATTTTTGGAAGTCGATCTGTTTGAACTCGTTCCAATCGGTTAAAACCAGCACCGCATCCGCCCCATGGGCGGCCTCATAGGGGGTCTTGGCGAACTTGACGTTCTTGAAGAGGCCCCGGGCCTTACCCATGGATACCGGGTCGTAAAGCTTGAGTTTGGCGCCCTTCGCCTTCAAGGCCGGGACGATGGTCAGGGCGGGGGATTCGCGCATGTCGTCGGTGTTGGGTTTGAAGGAAAGCCCCCAAACCGCCAGGACCTTGCCCTTGAGGTTCCCAACCGCCTTTTGCACCTTCTGAACGAAGAGCTTGCGCTGGTAATCGTTGATGTCCAAAACATCCGGGAGGATGCGGAATCGGTAGCCGCTGGATTTGCCGATCTGGACCAAGGCCGTCACATCCTTGGGAAAACAGCTTCCGCCAAAACCCAGCCCTGAGTTGAAGAACTGCCCCCCGATGCGGGAATCGTAGCTCATGCCCCGGGTCACCTGCAGGATGTCCGCTCCCACCTTGTCGCAGAGATTGGCGATTTCGTTGATGTAGGAAATCTTCGTGGCCAGGAAGGCATTGGAGGCGTATTTGATCATTTCAGCGCTCTTCAGGTCCGTGATCAGGATGGGGCTGTGGAGGGGCTTGTAGATTTCCGCCACCTTCTGGGCCGCCGTGCGGCGGGTGGCGCCGATGACCACGCGCTCGGGCCGCAGGAGGTCGGCCACCGCCGAACCTTCCCGCAGGAACTCGGGGTTGGACACCACGTCGAAGGAAACGTCCTTGGGGCCGTGTTTGATGATGATCTGGGTGACCACGTCGCCCATGCCGATGGGCACGGTGCTCTTGTTGATGATGATCTTGTAGCGGTTGATGGCCTTGGCGATGCCGACGGCCACGGCCTTGACGTTGGAGATGTCCGCTTCCCCTCCTTTGCCCGGGGGCGTACTGACGGCGATGAAGATAAAATCGGAGGCCTGCACGGCCTTGGCCAGGTCGGTTGTGAAGGAGAGGCGGCTGCCGCGGTTGCGGTGGATGATCTCCTCCAGGCCCGGTTCGAAGATCGGGACCGCCCCCTTCTTCAACTGGAGGATTTTTTCCTTGTCCACGTCCACACAAGTCACCTGGTTGCCCAGTTCGGCAAAGCAGGCGCCCGTCACCAGGCCGACGTAACCCGTCCCCACGACCGCGATCCTCATGAACGCCCCCAAAATAAGTTCACAGCTCACAGTCCACAGTTGGCAGGAAAGCCCTTAAAAAACATCTGCCGATTCGACGATGGCCGGGCGCTTTTAGGTGCCGCAGCCTTGAGATTTTAGCTTATAAAAACAAAAACCGGGGCGGTTTTCACCCCGGTTTTTTGCGGCTTATGGCCTTTGTCTAACCTGCCATCTGCGAACGGTGAACCGTGAACTGCCTCTAGTTCGTCAGGCACTTCTCCGTCTCTTTGTCGAAGATATGGGCCTTCTGCATGTTGAAGACCAGCTCGATGTCCTGGTTGATCTCGATCTGCTCGTGGCTGTCCACCCGGGCAATGAAGGGGCTCTTGCCCGTGGTCAGGTAGAGGTAGGCCTCCGCACCCAGGGGCTCGATAATCTCCACCGTGGCGCTGATGGTGTTGTCCGGCCCGGCGTTGGCGGCATCCATCTTATCGTGGATGTCCTCCGGCCGGATGCCCAGGATGACTTCCCGGCCCACGTGGCTTTCCACCTGGGGGGTGAAGTTGTCCGGCAGCTTAATCTCGAAGTTTTCCTCGTTGAAGTAGATGCCCGTGCGCTTCTTATTCAAGGAGCCTTCCATGAAGTTCATGGCGGGGGTCCCGATGAACCCGGCCACGAACTTGTTGACCGGCTTCTCGTAAAGGGTGATGGGGTCGGCGATCTGCTGGACATAGCCGTCTTTCATGACCGCGATGCGGTCGCCCATGGTCATGGCCTCCAACTGGTCGTGGGTCACGTAGATCATGGTGGCTTGCAGGCGGGTGTGGAGCTTGGAGATCTCGGCGCGCATCTGTACGCGCAGCTTGGCGTCCAGGTTGGACAGGGGTTCGTCGAAGAGGAAGACCTTGGGCTTGCGCACGATGGCGCGGCCCACGGCCACGCGCTGGCGCTGACCGCCGGAGAGTTCCTTGGGGCGGCGGTTCAAAAGCTCCTGGATGCCCAGGATGTTGGCGGCCTCGTAAACGCGCTGCTTGATCTCTTCCTTGGGGTACTTGCGCAGCTTCAACCCGAAGGCCATGTTGTCGAAAACCGTCATATGGGGGTACAAGGCGTAGTTCTGGAACACCATGGCGATGTCGCGGTCCTTGGGGGGCACGTCGTTGACCAGCGTATCGTCGATGCGGATTTCGCCGCCCGAGAGTTCCTCCAGCCCGGCCACCATGCGCAGGGTGGTCGATTTGCCGCAGCCCGAGGGCCCGACCAGGATCAAGAATTCCTTGTCCGCGATCTCGATGTTGACGTTGTTGACCGCCACCACGTTGTTCGCGTAAACCTTGTTGACGTTCTTCAGGACCACTTTCGCCATTCGAATGCCTCCGTAATGACCGGGGACCGGTAACGCCTCGACATTTCACGGGGACGTTCCAGAACCAAATTCGCCGCCAGCCCATCTTTCCGCTGAAAAGGCGACCAAAAGCATCGGTATTTAAACATCGAAGGTGGGGGCTGTCAACTTGCAAGAGCCCGGGTTTACCGGGTTTTTTGACCGATCCTTGCCCCGGGAGTTTTATAATTCCCCCACATGGAACAACAACTCCCCTTGTCGCGGACCCTCTTCTGGCTCCTGCTGGCCTTCGCGGCCACCGCCGTGGCTTCCATCGCCCTCCAGAACATCCTCATTTGGCCGACCGTCCTGCTTTTTTTAGGGGCCCATTTCAAAAGCAGGTTGAAAATCCAATGGCCCACCGGCATTTTTCCCTGGGCCACGGTCTTGTTTGTCCTCACTTTTTTTCTCGGTGCCGTTGTCGGCATCAACCCCGCCAATAGTTACCACACGGTCCACAAATACCTGACCTTCCTTTTGATCTTTCCCCTGGGGGCCATGGCCTTGAACCTTCAAGAAAACCGGAAGCTGCTTTTAGCCTTCGTCTACGGCGCCGCCTTCTGTGCCATTTACGGAATCTCAAAACACTTTTTCCTTCACGAGGATAGGATCGACTCCTTTTCCGGGGACAAGATGGTTTTCGGCGGGATGCTCATGGTCGCCCTCTTGTTTCTTGCTTTTTTCCTGGCGGAAAACCCGCGGGACTGGCGGCACTGGCTTCTGCTGCCCCTGCTGGGAGTTGCCTTGGTGCTGACGGAAACCAGGGGTGCCTGGATGGGCTTGGTGGTCGGATTTGTTATCTGGGCCTGGCGGGTCAACAAGAAATGGCTTTTGGCAGGACTTCTGGTGGTAGCCGTCATCCCTTTTTTCCTGCCAGCCTCCCTCCAACAACGGGTCACAAGCATTGGGCACATCTGGGTGCATTACGGTCCGGACGGCCAAATCCAATCGGCCAGCAACGAGCGGATTTTTATTTGGGATTCGGGCTGGCGGATCATCAAGGACCACCCCTGGGGCATAGGCCAGGGGAATATGGGCGATATCTTTCCCAAGTATTACAACCCCCATGCCACCGAATGGATCATTCCCCACTTACACAACAACTTCCTGCAGATCCTGGCCCAAAACGGCTGGATCGGCTTGGCCGCCTATCTTTTCTGGATCGGCGCCTACTTCGTGGCCGCTTTGAGGTTTCACCGGGATAGGGTTGACGGCAGGGACCTTAACTGGGTCCTCCTCTGTGCCTTTTCCGCCGTGCTGGTCTGGGGCCTGACCGAATACACCTTCAGCCACCAATTCATGAACGTGCAGTTTTTCCTATTGGGGTTGCAGGTGGGGTTGTGGCGGCCAAGATCCGTCCTCTAACGCTTCCATAGCTCAACCGTACTGCCGTCGGGCAGGACGGCTTTTTGAACGACGCGGTAATCCTTGGTCAAACTCGGTTCGACGGGTTCCCTCACCAATAAAAAAGCGGGCCGCTCATCGATTCCCTTCGTCCTGACACCGTATCTTTTCGCGTAATAGGAAAGGCCATAGTCGTTGAAATACATCAAAGTGAGCCCTGAAGACGCCACTTCCCTCTCCTCCGGAGGATAGCCGTCGATGGTTTGAACCAATTCTTCCTGGTGCCAATTCTCATGGGACGGCGCGCCGATGAGGTAGCCTTGGGCGTTCATAAAAGGGACGCCTTTGAAG
>JAJPJW010000153.1 GCA_021324075.1 Pseudomonadota bacterium
CAGCGATTCCCAAAGCACCGCCTATCCCAATTCATCCACTTTCGTGAACCAGTATGACGGCCAGACGGCCCAGGCCACCTGGCAGAACGACCTGAAATTGGCTTCGGATAAGAACATGGTTTTCGGCCTGCAGGCTTACCGGGAATGGGGTTCGAGTTCTTCCCTCTCCTCCGGCGTGCCCGGCGTGCCCACCCAGGCCAGCCAATGGTCGGAAAGTTTTTTCTGGCAGATGCAGTACAGCCGGGGTGACCGGGAGTTTTTCACGGCTGGCATACGGGTGGACGATGACAGCAGCTATGGGGTGCACGCCACCAACCAGGAAGGGATCGCCTATTTCATCCCGGGTTTGGAAACGAAGCTCAAGGCCACCTACGGGACGGGCTTTTCGGCGCCCTCGCTGTACCAGCTTTACGCCGCGGCGCCCACGGGCAATTCTTCCCTCCAGCCCGAAACCAGCACGGGCTACGACTTCGGTTTCGAGCAGCCCCTCTTTGGCGGTGCCGTGAGGCTGGGGGCCACTTATTTCCACAACGACTTCGAGAACCTCATCCTCTTCGTGGGGCCCTTCGGTGCCGGGCAGTACCAGAACAGTGCGGCCTTTCAGACGCGGGGCGTGGAAGCTTCCCTGGACGTGAAGATCGAAAAGGCTTTGACGCTCAAGGGTTCCTACACCTATACGGAGGTGGAAACTTCGGTCCCCGCCACCCAGGGCAATTCGCCCCTCCTGCAAAAGCCGGCCAACCAAGCCGGATTGGATTTGGATTACCAGGAAGGCCCCTTGGAGGCAGGAGTTTCGGGTCTCTATGTGGGCGCCCGGCCCGACTGGGATTATTACGCGAACTTCTTTGCCGGGGCGCCGGTGACCCTGGCCGAATATTACCTGGTGAACCTGCGGGCCTCGTTCCAGGTGGACGGGCATGTGAAGCTTTACGCCCGGGTGGATAACCTGTTCAACCAGTTCTACGAGCAGGTTTACGGCTTCGGCACACCGGGCTTGTCCGGTTACGCGGGCACGAAAGTTTCGTTCTAGGAGTGCTTGCGTGGGGACGCTAAAGGCTTCAAAGAGGGAATAATAGTCGGAATTGATAAATTAAGCTTGATGACTTATAGTATCAATTGAAAATTAGGTTTTTGAGGTTTGCAAGTGCCATCTTATGACATTAGATGTACGGATATTTTGCTTGGTTTGAAATCTTTGAAATCAAGTTCAATAGATCTAACTATAACTTCTCCTCCTTATAACATTGGAAAAGAATACGAAAAAAAATTACCGATAGATGATTACATTGGTTGGTGCGTTGAATGGATATCGGAAATATATCGAGTAACTAAACCGACTGGTTCTTTTTGGCTCAATCTTGGTTATTTTGAAGTTCCCAATAGCGGTAGAGCTGTACCAATTACTTACTTTCTTTGGAATAGATCTAGATTTTATTTTTTGCAAGAAATTGTTTGGCATTATGGAGCCGGTGTAGCAACCAAAGGAACATTTTCACCAAGAAATGAAAAATGGATTTGGTTCGTTAAAGACCCCAAGAGCTATGTTTTTAATTTGGACTCTGTTAGAGACCCAGATGTTAAATATCCAAACCAAAAGAAAAACGGAAAATTAAAATGTAATCCGCTTGGAAAAAATCCAGGAGATGTTTGGATAATCCCAAAAGTTACTTCTGGATTTAGACGTTCTTCAAAAGAACGAACAACACATCCCGCACAATTTCCTATAAAAGTTATAGAACGAATAATTCGAGCTTCAAGTAATGAAAATGATTTGATATTAGACCCATTTGTTGGTTCAGGTTCAACATTGGTTGCCGCTTATTTGAATAATAGAAATAGCCTTGGTTTTGAAATTAAAAAAGATTATTTTCTTTTGGCAAAAAGCAGGATGCACCAAGTTGAAAATACACCGAGAGAACTCTCGTTATTTTGAAGATTCCCACAAAATGAGTAGTTTGTAAGCTTTTGCTTCTTTAGTTAACCTTGATTGTTGTCCAGATTCTGATTTTTGACCAATCCAATCTATAGGGTCTAACCAACCAAATCTTATTAATTTTAGTTCTGGAAGTTTTGCTTCAACATTAAACTTTTCAAAGTTAATTACTAAAATAAAACCATCTCGACGTTTTTTCGCTTCTTCACTTACATGAGCATAACTTCTGTTTCCAAAAACACCTGAATCAGAGCTTGATGTTTTGATTTCAAAGGAAAGTTCTTTATTAGGTATATAAAAAGAATCGAATTCGTTTGATGCTGCGCCTCTTCGCCACTTTTGGGGATCAATAGATTGAAGGTTTAAAGGTATTAGTTCATGTAATAAAAACGCCATGATTTGAGGTTGTGGAAATATTTCTTTTCCAATTATGTATTCCTTATCCCCGATTTTTGAGTGAAAGATGTCATTCCAAGATTTGAAAACAACGGCGATTAATTCATCTTTGGATAACGGGTAGTTGTTTAATAATTTCTCTGTAACCAGCTTCCATTTAGAAACCGGAATATTATGATATGGAGATCGAGTCATAATTTAGACTTCTCGAGTAACTCATGAGGAGAAAGTTGCAAGGCATTTGAGAGTTGAATCAAACATGACAAAGTGAGATTTCTTTCTCCCCTTTCAACACTGCCTATATAAGTCCTGTGTAAATTTGAAAGATGACCAAGTTCTTCCTGAGAAAGATCTAAGGCTTCTCTCCGCGTACGTATTATGTTTCCGAGGCTTGAAAGATGTTTTCTTAGTTCGATTTTTTTATCCATTTGAAGTGATATAAAAAGACATCTCGTTTTGATCGTCTACAGACTAGAAGTAGCAGAAAATTCCTTTTGTTTTTTGATATCGGTTTATTTAAAAAAGCACTTTACAATACAAAGTAAAAGCGATACCGTTGAGACATGGAAATCGAAAAGGCCCTCGAACATCTCGAAGAGATCCACAATCAGGTCCACCGGTCAGAGTTTTACCGGGGCTACCGGTCCATCCTGATCGGGGCTACCGGTTTGGTCGCCCTAGCGGCGGCCCTTCTCCAGCCCCGCTTCGTAAACCCCAGCCAGCCCCTCACCTTCGTCTATTTCTGGGTGGCGGTAGCAATGGCCAACTTCCTCCTGCCCATCAGCCAGATCCTTTTCCATTATTTTGCCCATGAATCGGGCCTGGAGCGCCGCAAGACCCGCCTGGCCCTGGGCCAGTTCCTTCCCTGCCTCCTGGCCGGCGTTTTCCTGACCTTCGCGGTTTGCAAGACCGATACGGCCTTCGTCGTGTTCCTGCCCGGGTTTTGGGCGATGCTTTTCGGCATGGGCGTCTATGCCTCCAAGCCCTACCTGCCCGGGGCCGTCCACTGGATGGCTGCCTTCTTTTTCCTGGGGGGAGTGGGGCTCCTGGCCCTGGTGCCCTCCCATGAGAGCCTTTCCCCCTGGGGCATGGGCCTGGTTTTTGGCCTGGGCCTTTTGATGGGGGCCGGGATCCTCTACTTCAACCTAGAGAGGAAAAAGCCATGAGCGCCTCCCAAACCAACCCTTCCGGCGCTGGCCGGCATGCCTATGACGGCCTGGACAGGGCCATCCACGAGAAGGCGCGCTTAGGCATCATGACCTGCCTGCTGACCCACCAGGACGGCCTGACCTTCAATGACATCAAACAACTCTGCTCCCTGACCGATGGCAATTTGAGCCGGCACCTGAAGGTGCTGGAAGAGGAGAAGCTGGTCGAGGTGGAAAAGGGCTACGAGGGCAAAAAGCCCAAAACCCTCTGCCGGTTGACTTCCGAGGGGCGAAAAAGGTTCCTGGAGTACCTGGAAGAGCTCGAAAAGGTGGTTAAGGATGCCTCGGTGCAAAAGGCCATTCGCCAGGATGAGAAGGGGGAGGGGTCGGCCTGGTCGCACGCGTGACCCTTTTTTGGCCTTTAGCTTTGTATTGCAAAGTAATTTGTAGTGAAAGGAGAATTCCATGAAAGTTCTCAAGGCCCAGGCTATGGGCATGTGTTTCGGGGTCAAGGACGCCATCGCGATGGTGATGACCCTTCCCCAACCGGGGGAAACGGCCGTCTACGGCGAACTCGTCCATAACGAGGAGGTCCTCTCCAAGCTCCGGGAAAAAGGCCTGACCCAATTGGAGGAGGAGCGGCGCTCCGCGCCCGCCGCCAAGCCCTGGCTGGTCATCACGGCTCACGGCGTCAGCGACCGGGAAAAGCAGGCTCTCTTGGGAAAAGGAAAAGGGCTGATCGACACCACCTGCCCGCTGGTGCGCCGGGTCCACGAGACCGCCAAGCATTTCGCGCAATGCGGCTACTTCGTGGTGGTTGTGGGCCGCGAGGGCCACGTGGAGGTAAAGGGCCTGGTGGGCGACCTTTCCCGTTTCGCCGTCGTGGGCCGCCCGGAGGAAGTGCGCCGCTGGGAGGCGGACCGCCTGGCGGTGATCTGCCAGACCACCACCCCGCCGGCCCTGCTGGAGAAGGTCTTCGAGAAGATCTCGCGGAAGAATTTCGGGAAGGAAATCCGCTTCCTGGACACCATCTGCCGCCCCACCCGCGAAAGGCAGAGGGCCGTGGAGGAACTTTTGGAGGAAGTGGAAGCCCTGGTGGTGGTGGGAGGGAGGAATTCCAACAACACCCGCCAGCTCACGGCCCTGGCCGAAAGCCGGGGAGTGCGGGCCCTGCAGGTGGAGAAGGCCGCGGACCTGGCGCCGGACTGGTTTAAGGGGTTCAACGTGGTCGGCCTGACCGCCGGTACTTCTACCCTGGACGAGACCATCGAGGCCGTTTACCAGACGTTGCTTCATTTAGAAACGGGAGTGGCTGGATGAACCGCTTTGCCATGAGGACTTTCAGGAAACTGGCCTATCTTTTCCTGGCCGGCATCCTGGCCGCCAGCGTGGGCTTGGCCCTACTGCCCTGGGCGTCCCGGGAGACGGTCGTCATGGTGGATTTCATTCCCTTCATCTTGTTCGTGGCGCCGTGTTTACGATCCAACTGACGGGAGGAAAACATGGAACGATTGTTCGGCAGTGACATCACCCGCGCGATCTGGGGCGACCCGGAGAACGTGGTTCTCGTTTACGCCGGGGCCGCGGCGGAATTCGCCCTGCACCCGGAGAACCACTGGCTCTTTTACACCGGCAAGCTTCCTGCCGATCCGCTGGGGCGGTTGCGTGACACGCTCCGATACCAACAAAAACTTTTCTTCATGCCCAAGGAGCGGGTGCCCCTGGTGGCCGCGCAGATCCGCGACCTGCACCGCCAGGTGGAGCAAAAAAGGTCCTGCGGGGACGCCCCTCACAGGATTTCCGACCGGGCCTTCCTGATGGTTTTTTCCATGCTCATCGAGTACGGCATCCGGGGCTATGAGTACCTGAACCGCCGCCGGCTGTCGCGGGAGAAGGAGGAGCAATACTTCCAGGACATCCGTTCCATCGCGCTGCTGATGGAAGTAAAGGACTTCCCTGCCGATTACGCCCAATACCAAATCGCGCGGGCCCAAATGGTGGGCCGGGAGCTCCAGTTCAATCCCCACACCCGGGAGCTTTTGGCGGCCTTCCGCCGCGCCTTGGGGCCGCTGGGCTATTGGGCCCTTGGGCAGTTCCAGGCCCGGTTCATTGACCCCCTGCTGGCCCAGCGGCTGGGGCTTCAAGCCAGTCCCCTCTTCGGGTTTTTGTACCAGACTTATCCCTTCATCCGTTTGCGTTTTCTTTTTAACGAGTCCTTCAAATGGTTGATAGATGGAAAAACCCATCCGCTACCAAGTCGAAAAGTTATGGAAATGGAGGAAGTTCGATGAATCGTTTTTGGCCGGCGTTGAAAAATGTTTTTTTGAACATTGGTTTTTGGATCCTGAGCCTTCTATGCGAGGTTCCGTATTTCTTTTGCATGGGCTTATTGGTGATGGTGGTTGAAACAAAAGCTTTCGTTGGAGGTGAATCCGACAGGTCCCTCGATATTGTTTTTTTAATCAGCTTTTTCAGCCTTTTCTGCCGGTTTATTTCCCTCCATGTCCTGGGTTCCTGGATCCTCAAGCGGTTCCTGCTGTCGCGGGGGGCGGGACCTTTTCTCTTTGGCCTGGCCGACTTCATCCTCGCCAACCTTTGGGTGGTGGTTTGGGCCTTGCTTCAACCCCATGGGATGGCCATGGAACTTTTTCGAGACGGCCATAACGGTCTTTTCCTGCCGAACGGTCTTTGGGTGATTTCCATCCCGCCCATCGCCTTGGGTTCCCTCACCTTCCGGCTGGTTTACGGGAAGTACTTCGAAAATAAAAACATCCACACCCGGAAATCCACAAGGCGTCTTTTGGGGGAATCCTCATGAAAAAAGACACGTTTAAAACGACGGGGAGTAAGCGGGCTTTTATCAAGTCGTTGCCGAATCATTGGAAGCCCGGGGATTTCTCGCTGTTCGGTGAGGTCCTGAGTGAGCCAGTCCGCCATATCGCCCAAACGGTGTGCCTTCTTGAAAGCCGGTGTAACGACTATGCCGAATATCTCCGGGCCATTGTGGGACAACGAGGTGAGAGATGGATGGCTGCCATTGACCAATGGAACATGGAGGAATGCCGGCATGGGGAGTTGCTCCGGCTCCTGTGTGAAACCGCCGATCCTAGTTTTTCGTTCCAACGGCTCATGGATCGATACACCGGCCTTGTTCGGTACCACGTCCCCGACGGGAAATCGGTGCGTGGATCACTCGGTGCCGAACTCGTCGCAAGATGCGTCGTGGAAGCCCTGGCGAGTACTTTTTATCGTGTCTTAGCCGACGCCACCGGTACAGCCGAAAGTCGGCGTGCCTTTTCGGTGCTGGCACAAGATGAAGCAAGGCATTTTGGAATGTTTTTGCGAATGCTTGAGGCGGAGGCCGAGCTTACGGGGGGTATGGGGCCGATGACAAGGTGCGTTCATGCCCTCCGGCGAATGTTGGCTCTCGAGGATGATCAAATTATGGCCGCCTCTTGGGTGGTCGCGCGGCGGGCCGATGTCCCGCTTTCCGTGCACCAAGAAGCGAACAGATACATCGTCCGGCTCTACAGGCTTTACCGTTGGAAACATCTTCAATTGGCCGCGCGCATGCTGTTCCAGACCTTGGCTGTCCGGCCAACTTTCTTTCGAGTCATGATTGGCACAACGGCCCTTTGGTTGGCCATCAAGCTCCGCTGGATATGGGCACGCGCCTTTACGCGGACGACAGAATTAGGAGTAAATTTTTTATTCGAGGGGGATTTGGTTTAAACGCTGGTCGAGAATGTCCAACAGCTTTCCGTCGGCGCCCAGGGGCTTGGCGATTTTAACTTTCACTTTCGGATGGGTTTTGCGAAAAGCCGCCAGGATTTCAGGGATATGCTGGCGCACATGTTTGGCCGTGAAGAGAAAAAGGGGCAGGACGAGGATTTCGCCGGAAGAGGCGGAGAGTTTTTCCAAAGCCCGGGGAATGGAAGGCTCGGCCAGTTCCAGGAAAGCGTGGGCGATCTTCCAACCCGGATGCCGCCTGCGGTATTTCCCCACCAGCCGCTTGAACTCCCTTTGGGCGGGACTTTCCCGGCTGCCATGGGCCACGATGAGCACGGCGGATTTCATAATTGGATAAATCCAGTGTGGAAGGTCGCCACCACAAAAAAGAGGCAGGCGATTTCGCCCAGTTCGATCGTGGCGCCCAGCCCGTCCCCGGTCAAACCCTTGACCTTGGATTGGGAGAGGAAGCCCATCCCCAAGGCGACGAGTCCCGCGATCAGAAGAACGGTTAAGCCCTGCAGCCTCAGAAGGGCGATGCCCGCCGCCAGGCTTAAAAGGGTTGCCACCGCAAAAAGCGGCGTGGGGAATCCCATCACCTCGGAGCCCAGGCCCTTGTCGCCCGGCGGGGCCTTGAAGACCGCGCAGGAAAGGGTGACAGCCCAGCGCGCCGCCAAAGGGATGAGTAAAAGAGTTTTCCAAGCTTCCCCGGCGGCCAGGATCCCGGAAACAAGGCTGTATTTAAAGAGAAGGTCCAAGGCGATGCCGGTCACGCCATAGGCCCCGGTGGCCGAATCCTTCATGATGCGGCGCCGCTCCTCGGGTGTCGCCCCCCCGAAGAACCCGTCACAGCAGTCCGCCAGGCCGTCCAGGTGGAAGGCCGCCGTTCCCACAACCCAGGTGAAAAGAATCAGGAGCAGGAGGAGGGAGTGGTTGAGGTGGATGAGGGAAAGAAGGGCCAAGAGCCCGCCCAAGAGGGCGCCCACCAGCGGGTAAAAGGCCACGGAGGTTTTGACGTCGCTTCCCTTCCATTCCTTCGGCGAGACCGGCAGGAGGGTCAGTGTGGAGAAGGCGATTCGCAAGGAATTCAGCAAGGTCTCCCCCTTCGTTTTACGACGTGACGGAGGTTTTGGAACCTTTTGGTTTCTTTTCGATCTTGGTCGGCACCTTGGCGCTTTCGAAAGTTGCCATTTCGGCGTGGGCCCGGACGGCGGCCTCGAGGATATTCAAGGCCAGTGCCCCGCCCGTGCCTTCGCCCAGGCGCATCTTCATTTCCAACAGGGGTTGGACGCCCAGCATTTCGTAAAACTTCGTGTGGCCGGGTTCCTCGGAGCGGTGGGAGAAGAAGGCGAAATCCTTCACCTTGGGGTTCAGGCGGTAGGCCGCCAGGAAGGCGGAGGAAGTGATGAAACCGTCCACCACCACGGGGATGCGGTTCTTGGCGCAGCCCAGGACCACCCCGGCCAGGGTGGCGATCTCCAGGCCGCCCACCTTGCGGAGGGCTTCCAGGGGGCTTTCAGGCTTGAGCTTGTGCCGTTGGAGGGCTTCCTGGATGACGCGGCATTTGTTGGCCCATTGGGTGCGGTCGATGCCCGTGCCGAACCCCGTCACATCCTCCACCGCGCAGGGCAAAAGGGCCGCCATGAGGGCGGCGGCGGAAGTGGTGTTGCCGATGCCCATTTCCCCCAGGACCACCCAGACCACCTTGTCCTTTTTGGCCTGTTGGGCCAGTTGAAAGCCCAGTTCGACGGCTTTTTGGAACTCGGCGCCGCTCATGGCGGGCTCCACCTTGAAGTTACGGGTCCCCCTGGCGATTTTGGCCGAAAAAAGGTTCTTGGATCCGGGAAGATCCGCCGCCACGCCCACGTCCACCACCTGCACCTCGGCCCCAGCTTGCCGGGCCAGGGCATTGATGGCTGCGCCGCCTTTAAGGAAGTTGAGCACCATCATGGGAGTGACCGCCGAGGGGAAGGCCGAGACCCCCTCCGCCGCCACGCCATGGTCGCCTGCACATAAAATGACCCTTTTCTTTCCAAGGGAGGGGACCGCTTTTCCCGTAATGCCCGCCACCTGGACGGTGATTTCTTCCAGCCGCCCCAGGCTTCCCGCCGGCTTGGTCAATTGGGCTTGGCGCTCTTGGGCCTTTTGGACAGCCTTGGCATCGAGGGAGGGGATGGATGCGGCCAGTTTTAAAAGGTTCATGGTTTTGCCTTTGAGGGGATTTCGATAAGGCATTTTAACCAGGAAGATGAAAAATTACCCTCATTCCCATTGTTTAAAATTGGATTTTTCGAAATGAGGATCAACTGCACAGAAATGGCCGGCGGGAAGAGGCGGGGAAATTTACGGCTGTTTTTAACGCCTTTTCTTACCGGCCAGGATGGTGCGGTAGCGGGCGGAGTAGATTTCCTTGACCGTGGGCTTCAAGGGCGAAAGCCAGAAACCGTCGCGGGTCTTGGTTTTCACCACATTGCTCAAAAGCCGGGCCTTGTGGCGGTAGGAATAGCCCAGCTTCTTCTCGACCCAGTCCTTGGGCTTGCCCGTGCGGATGGCCCAGAGAAGGTAATGGGGCGTCAGGGTTTTGAAAGGGAACTTGGCCTGCCAGAGGCCGATCAACGCGTTGTTTTCCTCGGAGGAAAAGCGGGGTTTGCCGGAGAACCGGTTGTAAAAAGCATGAAACTTATTTTCAAACGACATTTTTTGTGACTTTTCTTCCATCAATTGCCAGCTATGGCGCAGCTTGACCGATTTCTTGGAATAGCCCAGTTCCAGGAAATGTCCCTGGATGGTATTGCGGTGGATATCCAAAGCCTTGGCGGTTTGGATGATATTGCCCTTATAAACCACGAACCAGTGGAGGAAGTAATGCCGGTCCAAATCCTGTGGAAGGAGACCGCGATTCCATAGGCGGGTTAAAGTGGATAGACCCTTGGTCCATTTTGGCTTTGGGACAAAAATTGGGCTTTTAAAGGACACGAAATCTCACTTGAAAAAAATCTGCAACCTTTTCGACCGATTTCGCCGATAGTGTGGCAGGTTTGGATTTTTTTTCAAGATTTGAGACGTTGTTTATACTTCATTTTATTTTTTGGGGGATTCCGGCCACGATCAAAAAAACTTCGTCGGCAACGGCGGCGGCGGATTGGTTGAAACGTCCCTGTAAATCGCGAAACTGACGGCTAAGTTCGTTTTCGGGGACGATTCCCAGTCCCACTTCATTGGAAATGATCCGAAGACATCCCTTCAACCGGGGCGCTTCTCCTAAAAATTGCTCAAATAATTTTTCAATTTCCACCGGAGATAATTTTTTTCCGCCCACTCCACACAACAGATTTGAAATCCAAAGGGTGGCACAATCCACCACCACCAACCCCCGGGGAGAATGGGGGCAGGCCTCCAGGGCCGCGAGCAGCCCGTAAGGTTCCTCGACCGTCTTCCATTGGGAACCCCGTTCTTCCTGGTGATGCCGGATGCGCCGGGTCATTTCGGGGTCCAGGGCCGTGGCCGTTGCCAGGAAGATCCTGGGCTCGAAGTCCTTTTCGTTCCCTTGGTTGAGGGCGAAGCGGGATTTTCCCGACCGGGCACCGCCGAGGATGAGTTGCAAATGGGGGTTCATAAAGACCTTTTATCATCTTTTGGGCGGAATGGGGGCTGGATTAGGGGTTTTTACCGGCCGCCAGCCTTTCGTTGACCTTTTCTTCATCTATAGGATAGAATCGACCCCCTCTTTAAAGGGACCGCCGCACATCTAGGGTTTTTCCGAATAAAACCCCAAAAGGAATGGTTTTTCTTTCTATGAAACGAACCTACCAACCCAACCGCCGTAAACGCCAAAAGGTTCACGGCTTTCGCAGTCGCATGAAAACGGTCGGGGGCCGCCGCGTTTTGAGCAACCGCCGCAAAAAGGGCCGTTATAAAGTCAGCAAGCAGTAAGCTGGAAGCAGGGCTATAGAATGCCGCGTATCTTGAAGTCCGAGCGGCTGAGGCAGTCGAAAGAGTTTAAAGCGGTTTTTCAGCAATGCCGCAAGTTGGAAGACGGCCATTTAGCGCTGTACGTGCAGTTCAACGGGGATGCCGGAATACGGAAATTCGGCGTTTCGCTGAGTCGGGCCTTGGGTAAGGCCTACCTGCGGAACCGCCTGAAGCGGCGCCTCCGTGAAATTTACCGGGTGGAAAAAGAAAAGTTCCGCGGGGGTTACCAGGTCATCCTGGTTCCCCGGCGCGGAAGTGCGCTACGCACCTTCGGCGAGCTGAGGACCTCCTTCCTCACCCTCGCCACCAGGGCGGGCCTCCTTCCCCGGATGAAGCAGGGATAAAAGCAGCATGGACAAACTCTTAAAGCAAGGGCTCTTAATACTCATCAAGGGGTATCAGCTGATGATCTCGCCTTACCTACCCCCTTCCTGCCGGTTTACGCCCTCTTGCTCCGAATACACCCGCCAAGCCGTGGAACGTTATGGCGCCGTGAAGGGACTTTTCATGGGTCTCAAGCGTTTGAGCCGTTGCCATCCCGCCTCATCCGGAGGATTCCACCCCGTGCACTAAACGAACGGGAGAATCATTTTGGACAACAACAGCCGCCTGGTCTTGTTCCTCATCCTTTCCATGCTCATCCTGGGCCTCTCCCAGTTCCTCCTGCCCACGCCGCCCGTGCCGGTGGACAATGGCGCCAACGCGGTCTCCCAAACCACTTCCGGCCCCCATGCGGCAGCCCCGCAGACCGGAGCCCCCGAAACGCTCCAGGCTTCCCCGTCCGCCCACGCCAAGAAAACCGCCAAGGTCCCCGCGCAGTCGGTGACCATCGAGACCGACGACTATGTGGCGGTGTTTTCCAACCAGGGCGCCGTCCTGACCAGCTTCCAGTTGAAAAAATTCAGCAACCGGGAAAGCAAGAACCTGGTGGAGCTCGTCAACGCGGATCCCAAACATCCCCAACCCTTCTCCCTTTCCTACGACCCCATTCCCGACCTGAACAGCCGGGTTTTTGAAGTGGAAGGCGCTTCCCAGAAACTTTCCAAAGCCGGGGACAAGGCCGGCCTCACCTTCCGCTACGTGGACGAAAGCGGCCGGGTTTTGCAGAAGGAATTCGGCTTCCAAAACGGCAGCTACCTGGTGGACTTCAACGTGACCGTCGGCCAGACGGGCGGGGGTTCCACGCCCGCCTCCAGCCTGGCGGTCGGGTGGGCGGACACCCTGGGCCAGGAGGAATATACGGGCACCAGCTCCCGGGCCGGCGGCTACCGCGTAGCCACCCTTTCGGGCGGCAATGTGGATTCGCAAACGGCCAAAAAGAACCAGGAAGCCACCGAGATCCCGTCCCCCGTCTCCTGGACTTCCCTGGAGAACCAGTTTTTCGCGGCCATCCTCATCCCCGATGCCACCACGGGTGCCGCTTCGGCCAAGGTACTGCGCGATACCAACGCCTATAAACCGGCCACGGCCGACAATCCCAAGGCCGTGGAAGACCCGGCGAATTTCGCCCCGCGCCCCGAACTGGTCTTCGCGGGCCAGGCCCTGAAGGGCGGCGAGAGCTTCAAGAGGGGCATGAAGGTCTTCGTGGGGCCGCAGGAATACAAGCTGCTCCAAAGCCTGGGCGCGGAGAAGGTGATGGACCTGGGCACCTTCGGCTTCATCAGCGTTTATATGATGGATCTTTTAAGATGGTTCTTCGCCTGGATCCACAACTGGGGCCTGGCCGTTATCCTGCTTTCCATCGCCGTCAAGCTGGTGCTCTGGCTGCCCACGCACAACAGCTACAAGAACATGTACCTGACCCAGCAAAAGATGCGGGAAGTGCAGCCCAAGATGGATGCCCTCAAGCGCAAATACCCCAACGACCCCACCAAGCAGCGGGAAGAACAAGCCAAGCTCTTCCAGGAGGCGGGCATCAACCCGCTGGGCGGCTGCCTGCCCATGTTCCTGCAGTTACCCGTGTTTTGGGCCCTCTATGCGGCCCTGAACCACAGCATTGAACTTCGCGGGGCGTCCTTTTTGTGGCTCAAGGACCTGACGCTCCTCGATCCGATTTACGTGCTTCCCCTTCTGATGGGCGGGACCATGATCCTGCAGCAGAAGGTGTCGGGCCAGATGGCGACCCAAACCACTGGTCAACAAAAAATGATGATGTGGATGATGCCCGTCGTTCTCACGTTCATTTCCACCAAATGGCCCGCGGGGCTTCTTTTGTACTGGGTGGTGACGAACGTCCTTTCGATGATCCAGCAGAAAGTGGTGAACCGGGAAATCCAACACGCTAAGAAGAAAGTCGAGGAAAGCAAGTCATGAGAAATTTTTCGAATCAGCAGGGAGGAAGACCCTCGGGCCATTCGTCCAAGCCCTCCGGCAACCGGGGCGGCTATAAGGGACAGGGCGGCGGCGGACATTACCGCGACAGGGACGGCCAGGGCAACCGGGAACACCGGGGCGGCGGCGGATACCGCGATGGAAATCGTGAAGGCAACCGGGAGCACCGGGGCGGTGGCGGGTACCGCGACGGCAACCGGGAAGGCGGCAACCGCTACGGTGGCAACCGTTCGGGCTCCCAAGGCCATTCGGGCGGCAACCGCCACGAACGCCATGAGCATAGGCCGGACCGCGGGGACAAGCCCCGCTTTGAACGGCAAGAGGGACAACCCCATCCCCGGGGCAGCTCCTGGGTGGAAATTTCCGGCCGCACGGTGGAGGAGGCCCTGGAAGAAGCAGGCCGCCGCTTCAACGTGAGCCAGGCGGACCTGAAGAGCGAGACAGTGGAGGAAGGCAGCAAGGGTTTCCTCGGCATCGGGTCCAAGCCGGCGAAGATCAAGATTTCCCTCAAGGCTTCGGCCGTGCCCAACTTCTCCGAAGGCGTCTTGAGCCGGCTTTTGCGCGGCATGAGCCTGCCGGACAAGGTGAAGATCCAAAAGGACGAGGACGGCAATACGGTCCTCAATATCGAGGGGCCCTCCAGCGGTACCCTGATCGGCCGCCACGGCCATACCCTGGAAGCCCTCCAATACCTGGTTTCCAAGGCCGTCCAGCGCATGACCGGCGACGAGAGGTCCATCGTGATCGTGGACGTGGAAAACTACCTGGAGCGCCAGAAGGACAAGCTCAAGGAACTGGCCGTGAACCTGGCCCAGAAGGCCAAGGAGACGGGCGTGGAAATCCCCATGCGGCCCATGAGCTCCAAGGACCGCCGGGTGGTCCACTTGGCCTTGAAGGACCACGAGCACGTGACCACCGAAAGCCGTGGGGAGGGACTGCGCCGCAAGGTGGTGATTGTCCCCAAGGTGAAGGCCGAGAATGCCTCGCCCGAAACAGTCGCCGCGGCGGAAGCCGCCGGGAATGTGGCTCCCGCAGAAGAGGAAGTGAAGGAGGAAATTTCCGATTCCCAGCCTGTCCTTCCCGCGGAACCGGTATCCCATGCTTCCGAGGAAGGGCCCGAGCCGGGCAATGCGGTCCCCAAAGAGCGGGAACTGGACGATAACATCGGCAACAGGGTGTAAAAGGCGGCCGACAGCTCACAGTCGGCAGCTGGCAGGTAAAAACAAAAAGGCTCTCCCAACCGGGAGGGCCTTTTTGTTTAAAATGGGTTTAATGTTTTGGCGGTTTGGAGTCCGCTGGTTTTTGACTGCGGACAGCCGACTGCGGACTGTGAACTGGGTTCATGTACCAACTGGAAGACACCATCGCCGCCATTGCCACCCCCGCAGGAACCGGGGGCATCGGCATCGTGCGGCTTTCGGGCGAGAAGGCCTTCTCCATCGCCGAACAGGTTTTCGCTCCCTCCCATCCTTTGAAGCACTTAAGGCAGGTCCTTTTCGGCAAGTTTGGGAATCCCCGGACCGGTGAAATCCTCGACGAGGGGCTCCTCCTCGTCATGCCCAAGCCCCAGAGCTACACCACCGAGGATGTGGTGGAGTTCCACGCGCACGGCAGCCCCCCGGTCCTGGAAAAACTCATGGAAATTTTGGTCGCCTTGGGGGCCCGCCCCGCAGAACCGGGGGAATTCACCTACCGGGCTTTCCTGAACGGCCGGCTGGACCTGACCCAGGCCGAAGCGGTCGAGGCTCTGGTTTCCGCCCAGGGCGAGGCGGCCCGAAGGCAGGCCTTGCGCCAATTGACCGGGGGCCTGGCCGCCCATTTGGAGCCCCTGGAGGAATCGCTCAAGGCCCTTTACCTCAAGATCGAGGCACGGCTGGAATTTTCCGAAGACGGCATTCCGCCTTTGGACCTGGAGAAGTTCAAGAAGGAGACGGCGGCCGCCCGGGAGGAACTCCATAAACTCCTGGAGAGCTACCGCCAGGGAAGGGTAATCCGGGAGGGCCTCACCGTGGCCCTAGTGGGGCCGCCCTATGTGGGCAAGTCCAGCCTGCTCAACGCCCTCCTGGGGACCCAAAGGGCCATTGTCACGCCCCTGGCCGGAACCACCCGGGATGTGGTGGAGGGGGAGATCCGCCTGAAGGGGGTTCAGGTGCGGCTCTTTGACACTGCGGGTATCCGGGAAGCCCAAAACGAGGTCGAGGTGGAAGGCATCCGCCGCAGCCGCCGGGTGATTGAAGAAGCCGACATCCTCTTTTGGATCTTCGATGCTTCCAACCCCCGGGAGTCGCTGGAGGAGCTCAAAAAGACCTCCCTGCCCCTGGAGAGGACCTGGTTCCTCTTTAATAAGATGGACCTGACCCCGAAAGGACGACCCTGGGAAGGCGCCGGATTGGACACGGGACGCTGCCTTGGCCTTTCCTGCCAGACGAAGGAGGGTTTGGAGGGGGTGGTCGCCAAAATCGGCGCCTTGATCCAAACCCCTGCCGGCGGCGAGGACGTCGTTTTGACCTCCGCCCGGCATCGGGAGGAAACCCAAAAGGCCCTGGAGGCTTTGGGACGCCTGGGGGGGCTTATGGAGTCTTCCGCGGCCTATGAGCTCTGGGCCGAGGAACTGCGGGAGGCCGCCTTGGCGGTGGGCCGCATCCGCGGCCGCAACCTGCCCGCCACGGCTTTCGAGGAAATCTTCACCAAGTTTTGCATCGGGAAATAACCGGCCGTCAATTGGAACCCGGAACATGGGGGGCCATGGCCGGGTTGAAATAGCGGAAACAGTTGCGGCTTTGCTTGGCGTGGTAGACCGCCGTGTCCGCCCTTTGAATCAGGACGTCGATGTTATCCCCGTCCTGCGGAAAAAGGCTGGCCCCGATGCTGCAGGTAATCCGCACTTCCTGGTCCTGGAGCCGGATGGGCTGGGAAAGAACGGTGAGGATTTTTGCTCCCACCATCTCCACGTCCTCCGGCTGGGCGATATTCGTCAGGATCACCGTAAACTCATCCCCGCCCTGCCGGGCCACTGTGTCCCCGCTCCTCAGGCAGTTCTGGATTCCCTGCGACACCTCCCGCAGTAACAGGTCCCCCATGGGATGGCCCAGGGTGTCGTTGACGCGTTTGAAGTGGTCCAGGTCGATGAAGAGCACCCCCAGGTGCTTCCCCGTGCGCTCGGCCTGGGAAATGGCCTGGGAGAGGCGGTCATAAAAGAGGAGGCGGTTGGGCAGGCCGGTCAGAGGGTCGTGGTGGGCCATATGGTAAAGCTGGGCCTGTTTGCGGTCCGTCATTTCCTTGATGAGCCGCTGCCCGGTGCCGATGCCCAGGTATTTTCCCTTATGGGTGATGATGAAGCCCTCGTAAAGGTACTTCTCTTCCTCATCGGCGATGATGGAACTCAGGTCGTCCAACCCCACGCTGCTTTCCACGATGAGGGGGGCTTTTTCCATGACCAGGGAAATGGGCTTGCGCTCGTAAAGCTCGCGGAAATACCGCCGGGAGAAACGGTCGATCAAGGCGAAGCGGTTGACCAACCCCAGGGGATAGTCGTTCTCAACGACCGCTATGGATTGGATGGCGCGGTCGCGGGCGAAGATGCCGTAAACTTCCTCACAGTGGGTTTTGGGATGCACCGGGGGAACGGGCACCAGGAGGCGCTGAATGAAGTCATCCATTTGAGGAATCGAACTTTGAAGGAAGGTGTGGGAATAGTGATCGGTGCTTAGACTCATCTTGTCTTCACCCCACAAATCAACTGGGGTCATCATAGATTCTGCCCCCAGGCATGGGTTTCGCCCGTGTAAATCTTCATGTTAAAAGAATTCACCCGCCGGTTCGAAAAGGCCCGGAAATCAGGAACTCCCAATAAAAAGAATACAAGTGTATTCTCAATTGTTCCATGTGGAACATCACAGCCGTTGACGGTTTACAGTCGACAGTCCACGGCAAAAGCCCGAGCCTCACTTGTTACCTTCGGTGCCGAAGGAACCCCTGGCTTTGAATCCCGCTTCGTTGCCTGCAATGGGGTGAGGAGGAGGTCGCGGTAGGAAACGAAAGGTCCTTGTTTTGCTGTGAGCTGCGACCCGTCGACTGCCGACTGCTTTTGTGTTATAAACTCGCACTTGTTTCTTCTGGAAGAGGTTTGGCGTGAGTTTTGTTTCTTCATCCTATGACGTGATCGTAGTGGGCGCCGGCCATGCCGGCTGCGAAGCTTCACTGGCCTGTGCACGCATGGGTCTTTCCACCGCCCTCCTGACGATGAACCCCGATACGGTCGCCAAGATGAGTTGCAATCCCGCCGTGGGCGGCTTGGCCAAGGGCCACCTGGTGCGCGAGATCGACGCTTTAGGCGGCGAAATGGGCAAGGCCACCGACGCCACGTCGATCCAATCGCGCGTGCTCAACAAGACCCAGGGTCCGGCGGTCTGGGGCCTGCGCGCCCAGTGCGACAAGGAACTTTACAACCAGCGCATGCGGGAAACCGTGCTGCGCCAGCCGGGACTTTCGGTCAAGCAGGCTACGGTGGAACGGTTGGTGGTGGAAAACGGGGTGGTGAAGGGCGTCCTCACCCAATATGGCGAGGAGATCCGCGCCAAGGCCGTGGTGGTCACCACCGGGACCTTCCTCAACGCCCTGATGCATATCGGCGAAACCAAGATCGAAGGCGGCCGCACGGGCGAATTGTCCGCCAAGGGATTACCGGCTCATTTGAGGGAACTGGGTTTTGAGGTCGGGCGGCTCAAGACCGGCACCAACCCGCGTGTGCGCCGGGAATCCATCGACTTTTCCAAGACGGAAGAACAGCGGGGCGACGAGGACCCCGTTCCTTTCTCCCATTTCACCACCAGTTTCCCCCTGCAGCCCCAGGTGGCCTGCTATGTGACCTATACCAACGGGCAAACCCACCAGGCCATCCGGGACAACATGTCCCGTTCGCCCCTCTATTCGGGGGTCATCAAGGGCATCGGTCCCCGTTATTGCCCTTCCATCGAGGACAAGGTGGTGAAATTCCCCGACAAGGACCGCCACCAGATCTTCCTGGAGCCCGAGGGGCTCTCAACGAGCGAGTTTTACCTCAATGGGCTCTCCACTTCCCTTCCCCTGGACGCCCAATATGCCTTCCTGCGCACCATTCCGGGCCTGGAAAGGGCGGAGATCGTGCGGCCGGGCTATGCAGTGGAATACGACTTTGCCCCTCCCACGCAGGTTTCCCATAGTCTGGAGACCTACCGGGTCAAAAACCTCTTCCTGGCGGGCCAGATCAACGGCACTTCAGGCTATGAGGAAGCGGCCGCCCAGGGTCTGGTGGCTGGTATCAACGCGGCTTTGGCCGTGAAAGGCCAGGCGCCCTTCCTGCTTTCCCGCAGTGAGGCCTATATGGGCGTCCTGGTGGACGACCTGGTGACCAAAGGCACCGACGAACCCTACCGGCTCTTCACCTCCAAAGCCGAATACCGCCTCCTCCTGAGGCCCGACAACGCGGATTTAAGGCTCATGGAAAAAGGCTATGAGCTGGGACTGATCCCCCGGGAGGCCCGGGAGGCCTTGATGGAGAAGAAAGCCAAGATTGAGAAGGGTTTGCAGGGCTTCCGGACCCAGGTTTTGCCTCCTGGGGCCGCCCCGAATGAAGCCTTGAAGCTGACGGCCCAGGACCGTTCGCTTTTGCTGGAAAGCGTGATCCGGCGCCCCTGGATCACCTACAACGACCTGCGGCCCTACCTGCCCCCGGACCTCCAGTTGGAGCCCGAAGTGGCCTTCCAGGTGGAGGTGGAGCTCAAATACGAGGGGTATTTGCGCAAGCAGCGCATTGAAATCCAGCGCCAAAGCCGCAATGAGAACCAGCCCATCCCCCGGGACTTCCCCTATTTGGAAATCACGGGTTTTGCCCGGGAAGCCAGGGAAAAGCTCAACCGGATCAAGCCCGAAACCTTCGGCCAGGCTTCCCGAATCCAGGGGGTTACCCAGGCCGATTTGGCCGTCCTTCTTCTGGCCCTGAGCCGTTATTCCAAGCTCCAGTCCCAATCCGGAGTCTCTTCAACCCCGGAAGCCCCGTATTGAGCCTGACTCCCGAAAAACTGCGGGAGGGATTCGAAAAAGCCGGCCTGCTGGAGTATTTCCCCCCCGATTCCCTGTCCCCCCTGGCCCGATTCATCCAAAGGATGCTCGAAATCAACGAGAACCTCAACCTGACCAAATGGACCAGCGATGAGGACGTTTTAACCCACCATCTTTTGGATTCGGCCAAGGCCTTACCCTTGCTAAAGCCCCTTATTGTCCCTGCCCAGCGTTGGTTGGACCTGGGGACGGGCTGTGGTTTTCCCGGCGCCGTCCTGACCGCCGCATTCCCTCCCATCGAAACAACCCTGGTGGACTCGGTGGCCAAGAAAACCAAAGCCCTGGAGGAGTGCCTCCAGGCCGCCGGTTGGACTGCGAAGACCTTGACGGGGCGGGCGGAAGAGCTGGGCCGGGATTCCCGGACCCGGGAATCCTGGGATGGCCTCGTGGCCAGGGCCGTCGCCGACTTTCGGGTCGTCTTGGAGTATGGAATCCCGCTCTTGAAAACCGGTGGATATCTTGTGAACTGGATGACGGCCGACCAGCTCAAGGTCGTGGATAAATCCCAAAAAGCCCTCCAAGTTCTCCGGGCCGGTGTCGTTAAAACGGTGGAATATCAATTGCCCGGGCTTGGACAACCCCGTCATTTGGTCTTGGTGGAAAAGCTGGGGAAAACTTCCGAAGGTTATCCACGAGCCGTCGGTAAGCCTTCGAAGGATCCGCTTTAAAGACGGACGCACTTGCCCCAGGGTCATTCCCTTCGGCTTTGGGGAACGCGGAACCCACTGCGGTTCAAGGCCTGCGGTCGTCGATGTGTTCCATGTGGAACATCTATCGGAGGAGCGAAAAAGGCCCTTCAAATAAAAGTACAATTTATTAGGCATTTATTTTAAAAGCTTTTTGAAAAGTTAGGAAAAACCACTACATTTAAAATGTAATTCCAACCCTCGCCCTCTATAATATGCCCGTCTTTTAGCCGGTCCATTCACCCGGTATTCAGCTGTCCAACACGATCAAAAGAAGCCCTTTGTTGGGGCTAAAAACCCTTTTTCCGACCCTTTCCTATGGGGCTGGCCGGTGGCTGGAAGCTTCAAAGTACCTTTTTCGTTTTCCCGGGCGATCCTCCGGGACGTCTGCCTTGGGTGGGACGACATTATTTAAGAGGTTTCGAGTTGCATGTTAGTTCCCTACGTCTCTCCCATTTTCGAAACTATGAGTCCTTGGAGGTGGGGTTCCACCCGCAACTGAATCTTTTTTTAGGGTCCAATGCCCAGGGCAAGACCAACATCCTGGAAGCCCTCTACTGCCTTTCCACCACCCGGTCCTTCCGGGCCGCGGTGGACGAAGAAATGGTCCGATTCGGGCAGGAAGAAGGGGCCATCGAGGGGCATCTTCACCGGGAAGAAGGCCAGGAGACCATCCGGTTGGAACTACGAAAAGGTAAAAGCAAGGCGCTGATCGTCAACGGCAAGAAGCAAAAGAAACTTTCTTCCCTGCTGGGCCGGATGCCGGCGGTGGTTTTTTCGCCGGACGATTTGTTCCTGGTCAAAGGGGGGCCCGGGTTAAGGCGCCGGTACCTGGATGTGACCATTCTCCAGATGGACCAGGGTTACCTGGCCCACTTGCAACAATATGAAAGGACTCTGAAACAAAGGAATTCCCTCTTAAGGCAAAGAGCCCCGGGGACCGAGGGACAATTGGCCGTTTGGGACCTGCCCCTGGCCCGGCACGGGGCGGCCGTCATGGCCAAGCGGAAACAAGTCGCGGAGCACCTGACCGATTTCGCGGGTGAAGCCCTGAGGGACCTGACCGGCGGTGCGGAGGAATTTGAAGTGCGCTATGAGCCCCAAGTGGCCTTCGAGCCAAAAGAGGAGGCTTTGAGCCAAAGGATCTTGGATGCCTTGGGAAAGGCGCGACGCGAGGAAATGGCGCGGGGTGTGACGGTAGTCGGGCCCCACCGGGACGATTTGGGACTCTGGGTGAACGGACAGCCCCTCCGGAAGTTCGGAAGCCAGGGGCAGCAAAGGACCGGGGCCCTGGCCCTGAAGCTGGCGCAGCTCTCCTTGTTGAGCGAGGGGTGCCATACGAACCCCCTGGTGTTGTTCGACGACGTGATGGCCGAACTGGATGAAAAAAGGCAGGCGTTTTTCCTCAACCGCCTGCAGCAGGGCGGCCAGGCTTTTTTGACGGGAACCTCGGCCAATGATTTTGCCGCGGCCTCGAAGGGTGCGAGGATTTTCCGGGTCGAAGCGGGCGCGGTGAAACGGGTCCAGGAAGGCCCCCCTTGCGCCGATGTTCAATGAAGTTGAAAGAACAAGGCTGTCGGTGCGATGCCGATTTCGTTGGTTGTTTTAATGGAGAGTCGGCATGAGGAAGCCCCGGCGGCGGAAAAAAGGCGAGGGCGGGTTGGTGGAAGTCTCGGAGCTTTTGGAAGGCGCACTCCAGGCCTTGGGCGTGAAGGGCGATTTCGAGAAGTTCCGCGTCGAGAAGAAATGCAGGGAAGTGCTGGGCGAAAAAATTTCGAAGGCCTTGGCCGGTGTTTCCTTCGGGAAAAGCACCGTCCGGATGGAATTCAACCATTCGATTTGGATGCAGGAAGTGAATTTCCGAAAGTCGGAAATTTTAAGGAAGATCCAGGAAGGCCTGCCGGACATCGGCATCAAGAACCTGTCCTTAAGCCTGGCGCGAAATAAAAAACCTTAGTTTCAAGGATGTGCGGGTGGCAACTCGAAAAAAGACAGCCCCGAGGGAAAAAAAGAAAAAGGATTTTTCCATCGGCGGAACCATCCAAACCGGTTGGGAAATTGCCGCCGAGCACGTTTCGGTTTTGTTGCCGGCCGTCCTGATCATTTCGGCCATCAGCATCGGCTTTGCCCTCCTTCAAGCCGGCTGCAACCTGCTGATGACGGCGGCCGACCATTCGGACCAGGAAGGGGTGAAGGGCGCCCTGACGGTCCTCTCACTGCTCTTCCTTGGATTTGTGTTGATTGTCCGGATCGTCCTCAACACCTGGGTCGAAGCGGGGCTTTTTATTATCATCCTGCGTTTCGCCACCCAAAGGGACGCCCAAATCCGGGACCTCTTTCCGACGTTGGAAAAGACCTGGAAATATTTCCTGGGATGCCTCTTGCTGTGCCTGGTCGTCCTGGGAGGCGTGATTCTTCTGATCGTTCCCGGTGTCATTTGGGGGATCCAATACCAGTATGTCCCCTACTTGATGGTGGATAAGGGCCTTTCGGTCGGGGAAGCCTTCCAATTGAGCGCAAGGATGACCCAAGGGTTGAAATGGAAATTATTTCTTTATGACCTCTGTCTTTGCGGCGTCGGGCTCCTCGGCCTGCTGGCCTGCTGTATCGGGGTCGTTTGGGCCGCGGTGGTCATCCAGGTGGCGTCGGCCTGTTTGTACCGGAATTTATTGCTTCAGACGGACCGGCGGTTGGCCGTGAAGAAAGTCGATTAATACTCTTGTGAACGAGGGTGGTTTTCGTGGCAAAAGGTAAAGAGAAGAAGCCGGCAAAGGCCCCAGCGGCCAAGAAGGAAAAAGAGGCCAAGACCGAGAAGGTCCCCGCCGCCCCGGACCCGGCACCCGAGAAGGCGAAAAAAACCGGCGGTGAATACGGCGCCAGCAACATCACGGTGCTGGAGGGGCTGGACGCGGTGCGCAAGCGCCCCGCCATGTACATCGGCTCCACCTCGGGCACCGGGCTGCACCACCTGGTCTATGAAATCGTCGACAACTCGGTGGACGAGGCCCTGGCCGGCCATTGCGATTCCATCGAAGTGGTCATCCACTCGGACAACTCCATCTCCGTCACCGACAACGGCCGCGGCATCCCGGTCGCGCTCCATCCCACGGAAAAAATCTCCACCCTCGACGTCGTCATGACCAAGCTGCACGCCGGCGGCAAGTTCGACCACGACACCTACAAGGTCTCGGGCGGGTTGCACGGCGTAGGCGCCTCGGTGGTCAACGCCCTGTCCGAATGGATGGAAGTGGAAGTGCGCCGGGAAGGGAAGATCTGGTACCAGTCCTACAAACGCGGCAAGCCGGACGGCAAGGTCCATCCCACCGGGGAAGCCAAGAAGACCGGCACCAAGACCACCTTCCTGCCCGACCCCCAAATCTTCACTGAGACGGTGTATTCCTTCGACATCCTGGCCAAACGCCTGAGGGAGCTGGCCTTCCTCAACAAGGGCATCTACATCAAGCTCACCGACGAGCGGGGCAAGGGCAAGGAAGCCATCTTCCAGTTCAACGGCGGCATCATCCAGTTCGTCAAGGCCTTGAACGAGAACAAGGAGACCCTTTTCACCACACCGCTTTATTTTGAGAAGGAGAAAGACAAGGTGATGGTGGAAGTCGCCATCCAGTACAACGAGTCCTACGCCGAAACGGTCTTTTCCTTCGTCAACAACATCAACACCGTGGAAGGCGGCACCCACGTGCAGGGCTTCCGCTCGGCCCTCACCCGCACCATCAACGATTACGCGAAGAAGAACTCCCTCATCAAGGACAACGACCCACCCATCTCCGGCGACGACGTGCGCGAGGGCCTCACCGCAGTCATTTCGGTCAAGGTGCCCGACCCGCAGTTCGAAGGACAGACCAAGACCAAGCTGGGCAACGGGGAAGTGGAAGGCATTACCCGCCAGGCTTGTAACGACGGATTAGGGACATTTTTTGAGCAAAATCCGACCGTCGCCAGGCGCATCGTGGGCAAGTGCCTCATGGCCGCCAAGGCCCGGGAGGCCGCAAGGAAAGCCCGCGACCTGACCCGCCGCAAAGGCGCACTGGAGATTTCCTCTTTGCCCGGAAAACTGGCCGACTGCCAGGAAGAGGACCCTTCCAAGAGCGAGATCTACCTGGTGGAGGGTGATTCGGCCGGCGGCTCGGCCAAACAGGGACGCAACCGGAAATTCCAGGCCATCCTGCCCTTGAAGGGCAAGGTTTTGAACGTGGAAAAGGCCCGCATCGACAAGATCCTGAACAACGACGAAATCCGAACCCTCATTACCGCCATGGGCACGGGCATCGGCGAGGACGACTTCAACGTGGAGAAGGCCCGCTACCACCGCATCATCATCATGACGGACGCGGACGTGGACGGCTCGCATATCCGCACGCTGCTCCTGACCTTCTTCTACCGCCAGATGAAGCCGCTCCTGGAGAACGGTTATATCTATATCGCCCAGCCGCCCCTTTACAAGGTGAAGCGCGGCAAGAAGGAAATGTACCTGCAGGCCGAGGCGGATATGACCCGCTTCCTGTTGCAGGAAGGCATGGAGGGCGTCCGGCTCTACCGCCTGGGCAAGGGGGGCGCCAAGGGCGCCCGCACCGAATTCCCCCAGGAAAAATTAAAAGACCTGGTGAACGACCTAGTCCGGCTGGAATCCATCGGCGGTGCCCTTCAGAAAGCGGGGCTCAATTTGCGCGAGTTCCTGGAAGCGGTGACGGGCAAGAAAAAAAAGCCCCTCTATGAGATCGAAAGCCCGCTGGGCATCGACCACGCCTACACCGAAGGCGAGAAGGACGACAAGGTCGAGAAGATGAAGCAAAAGCTCAAGGACATGAAAAAGGCCGCCGAAAAGGGCAAGTCCGCCGAGGAAGGGATGGACTTCATCTACGACACCAGCCGCGACGTGAAGGACATGGTCAAGGTGAAAGCCATCAAGGACATGGCCGAAACCAAGCAGCTGGAGGAAATCCTCAAGCGCATGGGCGCCCGCGGGGTGGAAACCACCGAACTTTTCCCGGCGGAAAAAGAGGACAAGGGCGACGCCAAGATCAAGGAAGTCAAACCCCAATACGTCATCGTCCATGGCAGCCACGACTACTTCCTCGAATCCATGTATGAGGTCGTCGAGAAGGTGAAGGATTTCGGCAAGGAAGGGCTTTCCATCCAGCGCTACAAAGGCTTGGGGGAAATGAACCCGGAACAGCTGTGGGAAACCACCATGGACCCGGAAAAGCGCACCCTGCTGCAGGTGAAGCTGGAGGATTCGGTGGAGGCGGACAAGACCTTCGACGTCCTCATGGGCGACCAGGTGGAACCGCGAAGGAATTTCATCCAGACCTACGCCAAACAAGTCAGGAACCTGGACATCTAAATGAAACTCTTAATCCTGGGGATCATCTTACTTGGCGCCTGGGCGTACCGACGTTTCTTTAATTGATCGAAGGATCCTTTTGCATCATCTCACTGCTCAAGATTTGAGGTAAGGAACGACATGGCAAGGCCGAAAAAGAAGAAGGACGACGAGAAGGAACCCAAGGGCAAGGCGCCGCAGGAAAACGGCGAAGGCACCACGCCGCCCACCAAGGGCGGGGAGGCCGCCCCCGCAGGCGGCGACGGCGGAGACGAAAACCGCGGGAACATCGTCGCTACCGACATCGAAAACGAGATGAAGGATTCCTACCTCGATTACGCCATGAGCGTCATCGTGGGCCGGGCGCTTCCCGACGTGCGCGACGGGCTCAAACCCGTGCACCGGCGCATCTTCATGGGCATGCACGACCTTTCCCTGACTTCCAAGAAGCCCTACCGCAAATCGGCCAAGGTCACCGGCGACGTCACGGGCAACTACCATCCCCACGGCACGGCCTCGGTTTACGACACCATCGTGCGCCTGGCCCAGGACTTCTCCATGCGCTACGTGCTGGTCGACGGACAAGGAAACTTCGGCTCCATCGACGGCGACCCACCGGCCGCCGAACGTTACACCGAAGTCAGGATGTCCCCCCTGGCGGAGGAGCTCCTCAAGGACATCGACAAGAACACGGTGGACTTCGTCCCCAACTACGACGGCACGCGCGAGGAACCCCTCGTCCTGCCCTGCGCCTTCCCCAATTTCCTGGTCAACGGTTCCACGGGCATCGCGGTCGGCATGGCCACCAACGTCCCGCCCCACAACCTGGGGGAAGTGATCGACGGGCTCAACCACCTGATCGACCACCCGGAAGCCACCGTCAAGGACTTGATCAAATTCATCCAGGGGCCCGATTTCCCCACGGGCGGCTTCATCCTGGGCCGGGAAGGGATCCACGAGGCCTATACCACGGGCCGCGGGTCGGTGCGCATGCAGGCCAAGGCGGGCGTCGAGACCGACAAGAAGGACCGCGAAAAGATCATCGTTACCGAGCTGCCCTACCAGGTCAACAAGGCCCAGCTCATCGAGAAGATCGCCGAGCTGGTGCGCGACAAGAAAATGGAAGGCATCACGGACTTACGCGACGAATCCGACCGCGACGGCATGCGCATCGTCATCGAGGTTTCCAAGAACGCCAACGCCCAGGTCATCCTCAACAACCTCTTCCAGCAGACCAACCTGCGCTCCTCCTTCGGCATCATCATGCTGGCGCTGGTCAACGGCCAGCCCCGGGTCCTCAACCTCAAGGGGCTCTTGTACCACTACCTGGAACACCGCAAGGAAGTGGTCATCCGCCGCACCAAGTTCGACCTGGACAAGGCCGAGAAGCGCGCCCATATCCTGGAAGGTTTGCGCATCGCGGTGGACAACCTGGACAAGGTCATCAAGACCATCCGTTCCTCCAAGAGCACTGAAGAAGCCAAGGCCGCCCTCATCAAGAATTTCGACCTGTCGCCCATCCAGGCCCAGGCCATCCTCGAAATGCAGCTGAGGCAATTGACCAGCCTTGAAATCAAGAAGATCGAGGACGAGTACAAGGAAATCATCAAGACCATCGAAGTCCTCAAGGGCATCCTGGCCTCCGAAAAGAAGCTCTGGCAGGTCATCAAGGATGAATTGACCGAGATCAAGACCAAATATGCCGACCCCCGCCGCACCGAGATCATCGGAAAAGCCGAGGACCTGAAGGTCGAGGACCTCATTGAGGACGAGCAGTCGGTCATCACGCTCTCCCACGCGGGCTATATCAAGCGCATGCCCGTTGACACCTACCACAAGCAGCGCCGCGGCGGCAAGGGCGTGGCCGGGGCCACCATGCGCGAGGAAGACTTCATCGAGCGCATGTACACGGCCTCGACGCACGAGTTCCTTTTGATCTTCACCTCCTTCGGCAAGGTGCATTGGCTGAAAGTCTATGAAATCCCCGAGGCGTCCCGTTACGCCAAGGGCACGGCCCTGGCCAATGTGCTCAAGCTGGGCGAGGGCGAGA
>JAJPJW010000125.1 GCA_021324075.1 Pseudomonadota bacterium
CCGATCCCATCCAGCCTGCGTTCACCTTGCGCTGGATTTCCCTCACCACCACCAACGACGTTTTCAACTTCTCGGCGGGGGACCTGTGGCGGCACTATACGCCCCTGACCCTTTGGAATTCCGAGATTCCCGTTTACACCATGGTCGACCCTACTTCTTATCAACGCGCCCGCAAGGACACTGAGGAATGGGTTTACATGGATCATGGGCCCGACTGGCATCTGCGGGGGTTCGAGGCCGATACCGACCAAAAACTGGACAAGGGTTCGCCCTTGAGCTCCTTCCACCTGCAATCCATGGGCGGGGTGTTGGACCCTGCTTCGCCCTTCTCCTTCGCCAATGAATACGCGGGCGGGGAAGCGGCGCTGGACTTTTTCGACGACAATTTGGAAATCAAGGGAACGGGCCTTTTGCTTTTTGATGACCCGGGCTCTTCCGGTGCGCCCTATATCCCGAGCCTTATTACCACCTTTGCCCATACCTACCAGATCGGAAGCCTTTCCGGCGTGGGTATCGCGCCCATCGAGAAAGACCTGGGCTTGAAGGGGTCGGTGGAATGGGCGGGGAGTTCCTATCAGGATGACGGCAAAAACCCACAAAGCACCATCGGGGATTGGGCCCTCTTGGCTACGGGAGGAGTTGACGCCTATGGGGTTCACCTGTCCGGCAAATACCTGAACAACGGCGCTTATTTCTATTCTCCTGGGGCCCAGACCAACCGGTTCAATCCCATGACCGCTGAGTCGGGGGCTTTCAGCCTTTTGGACGATGGACTCAACGGCTACCCGGTTAGTTTTGTGTTCTCCGGAGTGGGTCGGCCAAGCTTCGCTCCCTATGACCGGATGGCCGAAAACATGCTTCCCTATGGCGATGCCACCCCCAACCGGAAAGGCCTCATCTTGTTCCTCTCGGCCGATTTGGGAAAAGACGGATGGCTCAAGCCCCAGGGCTCCTATACGGTTGATGTTCAGGAAATCCAAGCCGATTACGTCCTGCCTCCGGGAGGCATCGGCGTGATGCCGGCCGATTTCAACGCCCCAGTCACCAACATCCGGAAGTTCGGGGGTTATGAAGCGGCCGTTACGGCTGATTTTGCCAAGGCCCTGGAAGGCATGCCCTCCACTTGCGACCTGGCTTTTGATTTCAAGCACCAGACGACCGACCTGGGCATGAGCGGATTGACACCCTTCTCGGTGGACACGGTGATCGTGGCCGCGGATGCGGGACCCTTCCCAGGTGTTCCGCTGTTTGACGGTCTGGTCCTTTCCGGGGCTTATGAAAGGGCCCAGTCCAGCGGCAATGAGTATACCCTGAATACCGGGGGCTCCCCGCCGACCCTGGCGGCCTACGGTTCCTATTTCGACACCGGTTTCCTGGGTACTTTCACGCCGTTGTCCCTGGACATCATCCGCGATTCCTGGGCCATGGGCGTCAAATGTCCCATCAGTTCCACCATCGAAGTGCATGGGGACTGCTTCATCAATAACTACACCTGGAGCGACATGCCCAACTACAACCGGCGCGACCTTATTTGGAGGATGACTTATGAACTCACGTTCTAAAATCCTCCTCGCCGCCTTGCTGGCCTTCCTGCCCCTTTCGGCCCGGGCGGGGAATGGCGCGCAACCGGACCTCTTTTCCACCATCCCGGCGGGCGACGCCACCTATACCCAATTGAAGCAGCTGGCGGAAGCGGGGTTGCTTTCTCCCAAGGACCTGGCGCCGACGTTGACCCGTTTTGATGTGGCCGAACTGATCTTGAAGGCGGAAAGCCGGGAAATCGTCGTGGCCCAGGCGGACGAAATCCCACCGCCTCCCGGTGATAACTCATCTTCTTCAAATGCCTCCCCGGCTTCCCCTGCCAAGCCTTCTTCCGCGACCACGGGCTCCAACGACATGGAATTGCCTTCGCCTGGGGACGTGATCGGCCCTAATTCGGCCGCCGAAGCCAATGCCCCCGCCACCGTTGATACCACCGCCCAGGAAGAAGCGGCCCGATTGGAGGCCATCAAGAGCCTGCACAGCCTGGAAGACGCCTACCAATTCGAGTTGAAGCTGGTGAAAGATAAGATTGAGGCCTTGCGGGGCAAGGTAGACGATATCGACGCCCAACAATACGACCTGCGTAAGCGGATCAAAGGCATCTCCCAGTTCCCAACCGTTGCGGTCTACGGTTTGGGGAGGGCTACGGGGATCGTTCAACAGTACGGAGGCGCCCTTCCTTCTTATCTCACGCTCCCGGGGACCCGCTCGACCTTCGCTTTCCTCGATTTGAACCCAACTGGAACGGTCTCCAAGGAAGTGAAGTGGAATACGATCATCCGTCTCGCTTCTTCCGTCGAGCCCAACACGCCCGGGGAGTTCATCCTGCGGCGCGTGTCGATGGATTTTAACCCCCCGTGGTTTTCGGCCAGGCTGGGGGACTTCGACGAGTCTTACACCCCCCTCATGCTGTGGAACCGGAACAGCCTGGACTTGGCCTATAAGCCGGAAATGTGGGCCCGCCAGGACAATTACCAAAAATATGAAAGCTTCCTCAACAACGAACCCAATTGGCCCCTGCGGGGGCTCAAGCTCGGGACGGACCTCATGTGGCCCGATTCGCAGGTGGTGAACGAGCTGAAGGGCTCGTTTTTTGCCCACATGATCCGCAATGGCTTTTTTGACAGTGGGTTGAACGGGGGATGGTATGTCGGCCCTGACGCCTTTACTGATTGGGTTTTCGGCGGAACCATCAAGGCCCAATCGCCCAAATGGTATTTGGGCGGGTTGTCGACCCCGGCGACCATCGACACCTATGGCTTGATTTACGACGAACCCCTCGATACCCAGGCTCCGGGATCGCCCTACGGCCCCTACACCCCTTCCACTTGGGCTCACCAGTACATCCTGGGCAGCGTGAAGCCCGACCTGAAAGTTGGTTTAGGAGACGACTTCTATATCGGCGGCACGATGGAATATGCCAATTCCAGTTACCAGGACGACAAGCAGGCTCCCGACCGGGTCTTGACCGATTTTGCCTTGCTGGGCGGGCCCTATGTCCAATTCGGCAATTCACGGGTCTCCTTCAATTATCTCGATGTGGGCCCCTATTTTTATTCCCCCCTCGCCCAGACCCGGCAGGACGCGGTTACCAATCTCTCCAACCCCTCAGTTTTGGGCTACCAGAATGGTCCGGACCTTTTCACCCCGCTCCTGCGCAACCAGTATTTCCTGCTGAGCCTTCCCCGGGCCGGCGGGATTTACAGCTTTTATGACCGCACCCAGGACAATACCTTCCCTTACGGCCTGGCGACCCCCAACCGGCATGGGTTTGGCGGGGAAATGGACATAAAAACCCTTGAAAAAGACAGCCTTAAAGTGAAGGGGTCGGCTTACTTTGTCCAGGAAATCGGTGGTAACCTTGTGGTGAACAGCAGCTTGCTCACTCCGTCAAGCGGCTTTGTCCCGGTGGACAGCCCCACTGGAACTTTGATCCTTCCCATCCGTAACTTTACCTATATCAATGTGGGGCCTTCCTTCAACCTGGGGCCCTATATCGGGTTCAACCGCGACCTGGAAGTGGGAACCAACGTCCGGTACGAGCAGACCACCAGCGCCTTGGGCAGCTTGACCAGCACCTGGCTGATGGGCGGAATAAGGGCCGATGTCCTGCCGGTTTGGGAGGTTTCAGTGGCTTACAGCTGGCAAAAAGCGCAAGGAACGGATGCGGGGTACAAGGGGACCCTTTGGGCGCGGTATCCTTACTTGTACGACAATTCGGACCTGGGATCTTATTCGCCCGTGACCGTGGACGGAACCGACCAAAGCTTCCGGGTCTCCCATGTTTTCAAGATCAACCGGAATTCAACCCTTTACCTGGACTACGACCTGACCTGGGGGAATCTACTGGCACTCTTCCCCGGCCAAGGCGGCTTTAACAACCAATTCGGTGAGGTGACCTATGAGATACAATTTTAAGATTTTCCTGGCGGTACTGGGCGGCCTGGCCCTGGGATGGATGGGTTGCCAGACTTCTTTTCCGACCAGCTACCTTTCCACCAATGGACCGTCGGTCTCGATGGTCTGTGATTTTGAAAGCGGCCTCTCCGTCAACCCTAATTTGGCCGAAGCCGACCGGCAAGGAAACCATGTCAAAACAGCGGGTGTGATCGTCGGCACGGGGAGTCCCAACGTGACCCCCCTTATCGTGGCTCCGGGCGCTAATAATACGGGTCATTGCGTCTGGCTGAACAGCCCGGTAGTAACTCCTCCCCCCCCCAACAATAGCTACCAAGCGGTCCAGTTCGTCATCCCCATCGACAGCGCCAGCTTCACCATCAACGGGTCCAACTTCAACGTTTACGACGCAAGCCTCTTCAGCGGCATCAAGTTTTACCTCAAAGTAATGGGGGATGACACGGCCGCCGTCAGGTCTTTTTCCATCCCGGTCCTCCAAACTTCCACCCCTCCCAATGGAACCTGCAATGCGGCCGCGACGAGCAACGCCTGCTACAACGGTTTTGCCTACTCCTACGGCAGTACGGGCGGCAATTGGCAGCTTGTCACCCTTCCTTTTGCTTCCTTGACCCGCGGTAACTACGGATCCCCCATCACCCCCACCACCCTTTCGGGAGCGAATTTACAGCAAATCGTCAGTTTGCAGTGGTCGGAAGGCGGCAACAACGTACCGGGAACCGTGAACGTCGATTTTTACGTGGATGAAATCCAGTTCTTTTGATTCGAATCGGCTTAGCCAGGCTGTGGAGGGTTGAAATGAAAGAAAAGAAAATGAAGACCGCGAAATGGATGTTGCTTTCCGCGTTTGTCATCCTAGGGATGCTGCCTGTGTTGTGGCTGCAGCAGGGGTGCAAAGGCAATTATCCGCCTGTTGCGTCCATGTTACAGCCACCTTTCACCCCTACCCCGACGCCTGGTCCGATCTTCATGAGCTTCGACGGCATCAGTTCACTCCCATCGGGATGGGTTTCCTCCATCGCTTCCGGGACTTTTGCCGATCCAGCGCTGTTGCTTTCGACGGGGCAAAACCAAGAAAGCTCCTGTACCACAAGCTGCCATTCTTTATTGGCCGGACCCATCGTTTTTTCCGCGGCCAACCAGGCGGCGAATATTGAGTACAGCTTCCCCGCCGGAACAGCAGGGACTTACCTGGTGGGAAAAACCATCAGTCTTTATTATTACATGGACGCCTTGCCCTCCAGCGCCTCCTACGGGCAGATCTATGTGCAAAGCGGGGCCGCGAACGGCTACAATTACAAAAGTGTGGGGTTCGCGTCGATGACCGCCGGTGTATGGACACAGGCTTCCATTCCGGCGAACCAGGGTGGCGTTGATTCCACGGACATTTGGAAATTCGGGGCGCAAATTGGAACCGGTAGTGGCTCCGGCTTCAATTCGGTTAATTTCTATGTCGACAATGTTGCCATCCAATAACTAACCGGAATTGACAGTTCTCAAAAGCCCCCTTCTGAAAAGAAGGGGGCTTTTTTTATATGTTTTGTTCCAGTGAAAAAGGGAAGGTTTTGGAATGGGGCGGATTTGATTTATTCCTTTGTTGATTTCGCCCGGTGGAGCCTTCCAGCGACCTGGAAGTGGGATCGGGACCCCCACTTCGGGCCCGGCTTTTTCCTTGTTTGGCCCCTGTTTTGTAAAGCAATTGAGGTGTTTTCGCGCCGGTGGAGCCATTCGGTCCTGAGAGACCATTTCTCGCACCCAAAGGGATTTGGTATATTTGTGCCTTGTCATTGATCCTATCGTTGAATGTCCGGACCCCAAAATCCGAGAAGGCCCACCTTGGGTGAATTTTTAAAGTCGCTCAGCCCTAAAACCCGCATTTTGCTGGCTCTCATCCTGGGCGCCATCGTGATCGTCCTGTTTTGGATCACGCTGCTGGGATTCCTTTCCACCCGGCGAAACTTGGCCCGGGTGAACGAATACAACATCGCCATCGGCCTGGCCCGCCAGACCGACGCCGATTTCCAACTCTCGATCTCCAAGGGAAAAAACTTCGCCATACTGAAGGATGATACGAACCGGAAGCGGGCCATGGAATATTTCAAAAAGGCCCGGGACCATTTCGGCCAACTTTCCCGTGTGGAAGAGGATCCGCAAGGCAAGACGCTTCTTTACCAGTTGGGAGCCGGACTCCAGAGTGTTGAATTTCCCCTGGGAATGCTGACCTCCACCGCGAAAAAAGGCGACTCCGCCGAGAAGCTTTACACGCACTACCTGAAGGACATCACCATTGACTTTGACGATGCAAGCCAATCCTACGTGGACTACCTAGCCCAAAAAATCCGAACCACTGAAGAGACAATCAGGTCCCAAACCCAAATGGACCTTTTGAGCGCCCTCATCGGAGCCTTTCTCGGCTTGACGGGGATGGGCCTGAGCTATTCCATCGCCAACAGCCTTAACCGGGCCTTGAAGAACGAAACGGCGAGCCAGGAAAGGTTCCGCATCCTTTCGGAAGTGGCCGAGGAAGCCATCATGATCCATGACCAGGGCGTCATCGTGGACGTGAACCCCTCCTTGACCCGGCTGCTCGGATACACGGCCCCGGAGCTTATCGGCCACCATGTGTCCCAATTCATGGACCGGGCCTCGGGTGACACAACTCGCCAACGCATCCGGGAAGGCTATCCGGAAAGAAGTTATGAAATCACGGCCCGCCGCAAGGACGGGACAATCTTTCCCCTGCTGGTCCATGGACGGGACATCGAATATGAAGGGCGGAAACTCCGCCTCTCCTGCGGTTGGGACCTGACCGAGCTCAAAAGAGCCGAACAGGAACTCCGGGAAAGCCAGGAGCGGTTCGAACGCTTCGCCGAAGTGACCAAGGAAGGCATTCTTATCCACGAGAACGGAATCATCATCGACGCGAACGAGGCCCTGTTGGGAATGACAGGACTGACAAGGGCTGAATTAGTGGGGTCGGACGGAAACTTGGCGCTGAGCGAGGAGTCGGCCGCGAAAATCAACGGATTCCGCCA
>JAJPJW010000105.1 GCA_021324075.1 Pseudomonadota bacterium
CTTGCCTCAGCCCTTGCGCGCGATGATGAAATAGCAGGCGCCCGGGCCGCCGTCGGCGTTCAGGGGCTTGCGGAACCAGTTCGTGGCGAAAGCGATCACCGGCCACCGGGGCCCCACCACCCAGCGACCCAGCAGTTTCTTGAGGATCTTGGAGGGGAAGGCCAGCATCATCCACCTTTCATAAACATGGAAGGTCTTCACGGGAATGATGTAATCGGCCTTTTCCATCTTCAGGCCGGCCTTTTTCAGGCGCCTCTCCCAGGTTTTGGCGTCGTCCACGTGGAAATGCTTGAAGACCTGGTTGAGCTTGTCGATATAAAGCTTGCCCAGACCGGGAAGCCCCACGGCCGTTAGGAGACCGCGGAAAAAGGAATCGTTGTTGTAGCATTCGCTGGGGACCGTGATCAGGAGGCGCCCCTTGGGTTTCAGGACCCGGCGGATCTCCGAAAGGGCCTTATCGATGTCCGGGATGTGCTCCAGCACGCAGTTGCTGACCACCGTCTTGAAGGACTTGTCGGCGAAGGGCAGGGCCGTGGCGCTGGCGCAAAGGGCTTTTTTATAGCTGTTGCTGGCGATCGCCCGCCCCACTTCCCCCTCGTCCAAGTCGATGCCCGCTTCCAGTTTTTGGCCGAAGGCCACCCGGGCCAGGAATCCGTCGCCGCAGCCCACGTCCAAAACCGGGTGGTCCAGTTTTTCCATGGAAAACCGGTGGCATTCCATTGACCGCCAAAAAGCCATGGCGATGGGGGTCTTTTCGAGGTAGTGCCGGAAGAATTCCTCGCGGCTTTTCGGTGTCGGTTTCAACGGACCCTCCCTTGGGGCTGTCTTGCTTGGGAAGCGTGCATAGTTTATCAGCAAAAGATTCTTTGCGGAGTTTCCAGGTGAAAAAAATTGCCGGAGCGCCCTTGTCCAGGTAAGAAAGGGCTAGGGCCCGAATTTTTCAACCCGGTCGTTCCCCCAATCCGTCACAAAGGCCGTCCCCCGCCCATCCAGCGCGATGCCCGCGGGTTCGTTGAACTGTCCCTCCCCTTTGCCCAGCCGGCCCCATTGGTCCAGGTAGCCCCCGGCCGGGGTGAAAACCTGGATGCGGTTGTTGCCCGAGTCCACCACATAAACCAAACCCCGTCCGTCCACCGCCAAGCCTTCCGGGGTATCAAACTCCCCCTTCCCCACGCCGGGCTTGCCCCATTGGGCAAGGAAGCCACCGGAGGGGCTGAATTTTTCGATGCGGTTGTGGTTCGTATCGGCAACATAGATGTTCCCCTTCGCATCCACCGCCACCCCAATGGGGCTGGAGAGCCGTCCCGATTCTTCCCCTGCCAGGCCTGCAAAACTTCCATCGGCCTTAAATTTCTCGATGCGGTTGTTGCTGCAATCCGCCACCACCAATGCTCCCTGGGGATCCAAAGCCAGGAGCACGGGATTGAAAAGCTCCCCCTTGCCGCTTCCCTGCCCGCCCCAAAGGGCCTCGACATTTCCAGTCGGGTCATATTTCTTGATGCGGCTGTTCAAGGTATCCGCCACATAGACGGACCCCTGCGAATCCACCGCCACGCCAAGGGCATGGTGAAGCTGTTCCCGGCCGCCGCCCTTGGTTCCCCATTGGGTAACATAGCTTCCGTCGCTATCGAAAACCTCGATGCGGTCATTGGCGCAATCGGCGACGTAGACTTTTTCATGGGCGTCCACGGCGATGCCATAAGGGTTCCAGAGTTGGCCTTTACCCGGGCCCGAACCACCCCATTGGGCCAGGAAAGGATGGCTGGGCGAAGGCCCCTTCCCTTCGGGAAAAGCGGGACAGGCCACAACGAGAAGGACAAGTATTAAAACCATACCGAATTCGGATCGGGAAGCAGCCCGGGTCCGGCGGCCGAAAGATTTCACGTTACCTCTTTTGAACCAAGTTCGGGTTATTGTACACTTTCACCGTGACCCCCATCGCCCGAATCCAAGAGACCCTGAGCCAATTGATCGGGGACTTCATCCGCCGGTCGTCCTTTTTCCTGTATTGGAAACCGGAAAATGTCGCGCCGGAAGTTTCCAAAAGGTTCCTGGTTTCTTTCGATGCCCTGGTCAAAAGCTTCCCCGCCCTGATCGCCCTGGGGGTTGCCCGCATGGAGGACGAGGAAAGCCGCGTCGTCCTCGCCGTTAATTTGTTCCAGGAATCGGGAGAGGGGGATGTGAACCGCACCCACCACTCCATTTACCGGAAGTTTCTCGCCACCTCCGGAATCGACCTTTCCATCGTCACCGATAACAGTTTCGCGGTTGAGTGGCGTAACCGCCTGGCGGAATATCTTCAAAGCGCTCCCACCGGCGCCGTGGTGGGCGCCTTGGCCGCCGGGGAATTCCTGGCCCAGCCGGCTTTGGGTCGCATCTATCCCATCCTGAAAAACCATTATCCAGGAGCGGACCAGGAGTATTTCACCAAGCATTTGGCTTTGGAAACCGAGCACGTGGAGGAAATCACGGCCATCATCCAACGGCAAAACGGTGGTTTTGAGGAAGTGGTAGAGGGCTTTAAATTCGGGTTATCGGTCTGGGGAACCTACTTCGACAAGCTAACGGAACATCTCACACAAGAAGCAACTTTTGCCACAGATGCACACAGATTCACACAGATATAATTTAAAAAATAACAGATTTAAGATTTTGGTTTGCCATCCGTGTTTATCCGTGTGCATCAGTGGCTAAATTGTTTCGCTGTTCGGTTTTACTCAAAGATTGGAACTGGCTTGATGCGTTTGCAACCCAGTTTGACGATTTCAGTGACGTGCAGTTGCATCATGTAGCCCAGGTACTTCTCTTGTGCCTCAGCCAACCGGCGCCGATCCTCGAAGGTTTCACATTCCAAGAGAATTAAATCCCTTCCATTGGCGATATGGGGCGGCTCGTCTTTCTCAATATCGTAGATGGCGTCCATCAGTTCCTTATCGAACAACCGCTTGAAAATGCTGGTCTCCAGGTCGGTCATGGAGGAAAGTACGATCTCCCCCGCGAATTGGTTGGCGGCGGCTATTTCCGAAGCCGTTTGGGCTTCCACCTGCACCTTTTGCATTTGGATGAGGATCGGCGGCAGCTCGAATTCGGAAATCCGCGGCTCGGCCCCGTAGCGGCGCAGTTGCTGGGCGAAGACATCGTAATGCCGCATTTCGTCCTGGATCTGTCGGGCCAGCCGCAACTTCAAGTTCACTTGGCTTTCGGGTAAAAGGGTGATTTCCCGGGCCTGAGCCACAGTGCCGAAATACCACTCACTCCAGGCCCTGCGGCGCATGTAGAGGATCAGAGCCGATTTGTAGGCTTCGGGTTCCAGGGTGATGAACTCGTATCCCCGGTCGTCGTAGAGGTCGTCCCCGATGTTCTTGGCCCGGTGGTAGAGCTTTTGCATGAATTCATTCGGCGTGAACTGCATTAGCCGATCTTTGTCCCACTTGGAATAAGTGGGTTCCACCAATGTTTTTTCGGGATTTCGGATCTGGTCTTCGGTCATTGCCATACTCTGTGTCCTCTGTGGTTCAACGCTTTTTAGAAGGTGCCTTCCTCGATATTCGTCCCATACCAGATTTCCAAGCCTACCACACCCGTGGCTTCCATTTCGCCGTTCATGGGGTCCGAAATCATGAAAGAGGGGGCTTTGGAAACATCCGAAGCCTCGTGAACCACAATGGCCACCGCCGGACTTCCCGGAAGATGATGAATGCTGTAGTTGCTGTTTTCGTATTTTCGATTGGGGTGTTTGTGACTCTCGGACTTGAAACACTTTAACCAAAAGTCGTAATCACGCACTTGGTTGATGGCAATGACGATTCCCCCGCTCATCTTGGGCTGGTTGGTATATTTCCGTTCATCCGTATCCAACCCGTACCAAACCATCGGAATCCGCGCTCCCGCCTTGTCCATAGCTGACATGAACTCCGGCGACCTCACAAAGCTGACACCCCTATCTAAATCGGAGCATTTCAGGGTTAGGATAAAGATTTTTGGATCATTTAAGTCCTGGTGAAGGCTATAGGCTGAAAAACCGTTAGCTTTGAGCCTGTCCTTTTGTCCAAGAAATGCTTGTTGGAAAGATTTAAGATCACCGGCCTTTTGGCGGATAAAAACATTCCCCGGTGAATTCAAAGAAGAAGCACAAACCTGTAAAGTCCCCACGAAAACAAGAAAGGAACAAATGAACAGTTTTTTCATCGATGTCTCCCCGGGTTGGACTCGAACCGACCTCAGCGTTTTTTGATTTTCGGTTTCTTTCCAAGTACATGCCATAACCCGTAGGCCAGGAAGCCCGCGCAGGTGGCGAAGGCCGCGCCGGTAGCGACTGCACCCGTGTTCTCATCCACCGACTCACAGGCAAGGCCGTTGTCCATTGGGGCGCTCTTGAGGAACTTCAGGGCCCGGTCTTTCTGTCCCGCCAGCAAGCTGTTCACCGAAGCTAAAACCCAGGGGTGGGGCGCGTGGCCGCAGCCCACTTCTTCAAAGGGCTTGCCCAGGAAGGAGTGGGGATAATCCGCCGAGTAAATCCAGTTGCGGGTTCTTTTCCAGATGGGGTAGGTCGGCTTGCAGAAACCGTAATGGGGCAGGAGCAATAGGCTTCCCGGCGGCTCGTCGTAAAGTTTGTGTTCACCCTTTTGGTCCAAATCCACCGACCAGGCGAATTGCCGGCCATTGGGGCCCTTCACCACGCAATAACGGATGATAGCTGCCTTTACCAGGTTGGCTTGTCGCAGTAGTCGGCTGATCTTGGAAGAAAGCAGTTTGTTCTTCTCCATACGATAAATCTGGGCCAAGTCCATCAAAGCCCGCCATACCAGCACGTTATCGTAGGTGACATAGCGTTGGGGCCAGGGATCGTCCGACGGTAGAAGCCATGTTTGGTAAAGGTCTTTCTTGGGGTGCTTTTTCTCGACCAATCCCTTCTCAAACCGTTCCAAACTGTCCCGCACGCCCGGCTGGTTCAAAAAGGCCATATCTTTGGTCATTTCCAAATAGGAGCGCAGGGCCATGATAGGTGCGCAGAATTCGTCCAATTCAAAGCCGGGTTCCAATACCGCACCCGAAAGGTAACGGCTGTGCACCCCGAAATTGGCCGCCTGCCGCCCGAAAGCGTAACCCAGCACCTTCTTCGCCCATCCAGTGTCCAAGGCCAAAATCGAGGGGAAGGACCAAAGCAGGGTGTCCCGGTCCCAATAGGCGCCGCTGACGTAATAGCGGGGGCTTCGGGAAGTGAGGCAGACCGTTTCTTCCGTGTCCATCGTCACGCCGGTGGCGTAAAAGCGGTTGAAGAAGGCGTTGGTGTTCATCAGGGAATCCAGTTGGGGGTCCTTGGTTTTCGTCACCCGCCGCTTCCCTTCCAGCCATTTCACCGTTTCCTGCCGCAGGGTCCGGCCCCCGGCCCTTTGAAGCTCCCGCGCCGCCGCGAAGGCGCCGATCTCGTCCAACCCCAGGCCGAAGTAAAAATAGGTCTGCCAGGTTTCGCCGGGTTTGAGGTCCTTGGATTGCAGCCAGTGCAACAACAGGTTGTCCGGGGAATCCACCAGGGTTTCGCGCCCCGTGGGGTTGAGCCCCTGCAGGCCCTTGCGGAAGAAGAACCGGCTGCTCTTGTCCGGCGGATAAGGAGCAATGGAGAGCAAGGGGGCCGGCGTGCGGAATTCCAGGGCCGGCATGTCCTCCCAGGTCTTAGAGACCAAAAACCGGTCTCCTTTGAGTGGTTTGGTGACGTTGATGCTGTGGAGAAGCTGGGCCCAGGAAAGGTCCACCGCCAGGCCGCAATAGAGGGTCTCCAAGGAAACATTGGTGGCCTTCATCGAAAGCACGAAGCCCCGTTCCCCCGGCGGGCAGAAATAGGTGCCTTCCAGTTCCAGCGGCTCTTCCTTGAGCTGGAACTTGGGAAGCCAGTCGGCCTGTCTTTCCCAACTGAGGCGGCCTTCCAGCAGGATTTCATTGTCATTGACCATGATCCGGGGGGTCAGGAAGGGTTGGGAACCCCCGGAGAAGGCCAGGAGGCCGTTGACCCCCATGTGGAGCACGTTGACCTGTTCCACCGAGCCGTCCCTGGCCCTCAGGGTGGGCAGGGCGACATATTCGTTGCCGGTCGGGAAATAACTTTCTCTCAACGGGACATCCTTTTCACCGCGGAGTTAGGGAAACGGAAACATCTTCTGTGATTTAGTGAAAAAAGACAAAACGAAAAACCATCTTTTTAGCCACAGATGCATGGGATGGATGGGATAACCCGGGATTCCAAAAAGAAACACCGATTCCCTTGTCACTCAGAAGTATGACGTTTTTTGTTGGCCGTCGCCTATCCCCTGAATCCCATGCATCTGTGGCTAAATGGTCGTGCTTTAGTTCCCCATTTGACGGAGCATATCCAATCCCCGCTTGGCCTGGGCGTTAGCGGGGTCGGTCTCAAGCACTTTACCGAACAATTCCTTCGCCTTGGGACGGTCGCCCGATTGGAGGGTGATGACCGCCCAATTGAAATAGGCGTTGGTATACCGGGGGTTCAGCCCGGTCGCCTTTTCATAACAAACCATGGCATCCTGCAAACGCCCCAAGTGGACATAGGCATTCCCCAGGTTGAAATGGAACTGGGCGTCCTGGGGGGCCCATTCGGCCGCCCATTTGAATTCCTCAAGGCACTTGTCGTAATACCGGTCCATCTGCAAAAGGTCTGCCGCCTTGGAGTGCGGGTTAATGGCGGCCTTGTCCCTATCGCCCAGGTCCTCGTAATAGACCCCCAGGCTGTTGCGGAAGACGGCATAGTCCCGCACGATCAGGCTTTGGGTACGGCCGTCCACGGGAAACTCCTTGTCCCGCAAGTGCCGCAAACGAAGCCCATCCCATATGAAGTTGGCTTTTGCCTCGTCCAAAACGGGCTCCTGCCCGCCCCAAAAACCTTTGCCCCCCAATCCATAAGGAATCATCTTCATTCCGGGAAAGGTCGTGTCATTCGGGTCGTTGTAGCTCAGGTAGACTTCCCGGAAGGGGTTTTGGTCCACGATCCACTTGGCCATGGTTGGGATGGATTCCAAACCGACCGGGTGGGAAGTCTTGGGAACCTTCAGCCCCGAATGGTAGAGGGCGGTGTTCTGCCGGATCCATTCCATCGGCAGGCCGTTCAAGCCGAAAATACCCAGGTCCGGCCTTTTGTTTTCGATCCATTGGAAGTACCAACAGGGGAAGACTACCGAATCCCCCTTGCAAAAATAGAGGGTGTTTTTGGGAAGGGATTTGAGGCCGTTGAGGACGTAGTCGTAATCATAGGTATAGCCGGTCTGCCGTTCTTGGGAGAGCCGCCAGCCGCCCAAGCCGGCCAGCAAAAGGACAATGGCCCCCACCAGGATTTTTTCGGTCTTTTGCCTGCTCGCTTCTTCCTTTTCAGCAAGGACGTTTTGTAGCCCCCAAGCCGAAAAGAGGATTGTGAAAAGCTGGACGGGAATGACGTAGTTTTGGATGAGGTAATACTGGTCCTCGGGCATCCCCAAAACAAAGACCACAACCCCCACCAGCCCCAGCCAAAGCACCCCCAAAGCCAGGGCCCAGGGTTTGTTCTTTTGATAAACCTTCCACCAGCCCCAAAGGGCCACCGCCAAAAGTCCCCCGAATTCAAGAAAACTGGATTTCAGAAAAACCCAGGCTTGTTGGAAGCGTCCGGCAAGCCCCGCGCCTCCACCCATGTTGCTGTACTGGTTCCGCAGGAAATCGGAAATAAAATTATGCAGGGTCGAAGGGTTGCCCCAGTTGAGCCATGGGTTCTGGAACGCCCTCAATGGAAGGAACAAATAAACCGAAAGGCCGAGTAGAAGGAAGCAAATCGCCTGGTAAATCCGGGGCTTCTCAATTCCCTCTTCTTTCCATTGGAAACAGGCCAGGATCCCGAAACCCGGTAAAAAGGTCAGCATGGACATCCAATGGTTGGCCAGGGAAAGCCCCAACAGAAAGGCCGCCAGGGGCAGTCTTTTTTCGAAAAGAGCCCAAAGGATCGCCAGCAGGAAAAGCGCCGTCAATTGGTAGATCCCTGTCTTCGCACTAAGGGCCGCCGGGTAGGTCGTTCCGCCCACCATCCACAGCAGGGCAAAAGGAACCGCCAGCCGGGCCGATAACTTCAATTGGTTCTTGAGGAATCCGTATAAGGCAACGCAAACCAAGGCCGCCAGAAGGGCGGAAAAAAGGTTGATGCGGAAGGGGTATTGGGCCAGGGGAAGCCAGGAGAAAAAGTGGCCCAAGAGGGTGTGAAGCGGATAACCCGGCGGATGGGGGATGCCTAACAATACGCAGGCCGTAATGGTCTCGGGGCTGTCATCCACGTAAAAAGTTGGGTTGAGCCCTGTGAGGAAAAAAGCGAAGGCCAGGAGGAAAATAAAGGGAAGGCTGTAGGTTTCAAGGCGCCGTAAGAAGGCTGATTCCATAGGGAGGATATTTTATCCGCTGGACGGAAAATCCGATTCAAATTCTAAAATCGGCAAGGCGGGGCGGCCTCAGCCCCTTCAAATCGAACCTTAAAAAGCCCCCGCTTGGTTCAAGCCGGTGTTGGAAGGGCTGTTGGAGCCCCCGATGGCAAAAACCGAATTGCCGACGGCCACCGCGCCAAACCCCGCCCGGGGATTCGGCAGGGAGCAATGGGACGTCCATGAATCGGTGGATGGATCGTAGGAATAAACCGTGGGCGGGAGGGTCGGAACCGTATCCGTCGCATGGCTGAAGGCGTAAAGGACGCCGTTTTCGACAAAACCATCCCCTCCGCCGCTGAAGGGCAAGGAGGACTTGTAGCTCCAGCTATTGGAACCCGGGTCATAGGCGGCCATGAAACTGGCGGGGCCGTTGTGGGTGACACCCCCGAAGGCGTAAAGGATCCCATTCAGGGAAGCCAACCCCACGTCGGCCACGGCCACTCCCAAGCCCGCTTTTCCCGTCCAGCTGTCGGCCATGGGGTCGTAGGCTTCCATCACGCCCAAATATCCGCCGTTCAAGGTGCTGATCCCGGTGTTGTAACCGCCTACGACGTAAATCAGGTTGTTCAAAACGGCCGCCCTGGCCCTCGTCCTGGGGGTGAACCCCACATAGTTGCCGGTTCCCCAACTGGTCGATGTCGTCACGTAACCTTGGACGCCGCCGGAAACATTCACCCCGTCGTCCCCGCCGAAGAAATAAACGATGTTCCCGAAGGCGGCGCAGGCCGGATTCTCCACCGCCGGATTCATGGAAGGAAGGTCGGTCCACGAATTCGCCAGCGGGTCGTAGGATTCCAGGTAAGCCAGGGCCATGTCCGTCGTCCCGTCCGTTTGGGGGCCGTATCCCCCGCCGACATAGAGGGTCCCGTTGGCCTGGGCCATCCCCGGCTTGAGGCGGCCTTTCGGCAGGCTGCTTTCATTCACCCATGAAACGCAGAAGGGGGTGGGTGTGGACGTGGCGGTCAAGGTTCCCGTCGGGGTCACCGTCGGCGTGTTGGTTGGGGTCGGGGTTGGAATCGGCCCCGTGGGCGTACGGGTGGCGGTCCAGGTGGAAGTGGGGGTGAAAAAAACGGGACTGGGCAAAGCGGTTGCCTGGATGGGCGCGGGGGGTATAAAAGGGGTCTCAAGGCTGTTCCGGCAGGAAACCTCGGACAGGCCGCAGAGAAGGACCGCGGTGAAAAGGCGGATGGGGGTTTTCATCATTTACCAACCATTCAAACCGGCTCAATAAAAACTGCGGCTTTAAAATTTGAGTTTTTGTCCGGTGCTATTATCGGCCAAACCTTCCATTAAAACAAAATGGCTTTGAGCTCCGGCGGGACATTGTCACGGATAAGCTTGAGGACTTCCTCGGAGGTCTTCATTTGGAGGGCGGCCTGGGCGATTTCTTTGGATTTTTCAAAGGGCATCATGCGGATGACCTTCTTGATTTCGGGGATGACCGAGACGCTCACCGAAAACTCGTCCAATTCCATGCCCAAAAGCAGGGGCACGAACTGGGGGTCGCCGGCCATTTCCCCGCATATTCCCACCCATTTGCCCGCCTTATGGCAGGCGTCCACCGTCATCTTGATCAGGCGTAGGATGGCGGGATGGAGCGGGTCGTAGAGGTAGGCCACCGCCTCGTTCACCCGGTCCACTGCCAGCGTGTACTGGATGAGGTCGTTGGTGCCGATGGAAAGGAAGTCCAATTCCTGGATCAGGAGGTCCGCCATCACCGCGGCCGAGGGGATTTCGATCATGGCCCCCACCTCGATGCCCGACCTAAAGACCTGCCCTTCCCTCTTGAGTTCCTGGACGCAAAGATTCAGGAGTATTTTGGATTCCCGGACCTCCGCCAGGGTCGAGATCATGGGGAACATGACCTTGATGGGCCCATGCACCGCCGCCCGCAGGATGGCCCGCAGTTGGGCCTTGAAGATGTCGGGGCGCTTCAAGCAAAGCCGGATGGCCCGAAGGCCGAGGAAAGGGTTGCTCTCGTTGAGCGGGTTCAAATGGGACAGGAACTTGTCGCCCCCCAGGTCCAGGGTGCGGACGATGGCGGGGCTCACCCCCGTCTTGGTGGCCAGCTCTTTATAGGCGGAATATTGTTCTTCCTCGGTGGGGATTTCCTCGCGGTTGAGGAAGAGGAATTCGGTGCGGAAAAGGCCGATTCCCTCGGCCCCGTGGCGGAAAATCTCATCCAATTCCTGGGGGACCTCCACATTGGCCGCCAGGGTTACCTGGTGGTTGTCGGGTGTCAGGGCCGGCAGGGCCCGCAGTTCCTCCAGGCTTTTCTGGAAGGCCTCGTAGCTTTCCTTGAGGCGCTGGTACTGCTTGAGGGTGGGGGTGAGGGGGTTGACCACCACCAGGCCCTTGTTGCCGTCTACGATGATCATGTCCCCGTCCTGCACCTCAGCGGTCAGGGACTGCATGCCGACCACCGCCGGGAGGCCCAGGGAGCGGGCCACGATGGCCACGTGGGAAGTGCGGCCCCCGACGTCGGTGCAGAAACCCTTGATGGTGTCGGTGGGCATGTTGACGGTGTCGGAAGGGGCCAGGTCCACGGCGATGACGACCACTTCCCGGTCCAGCTTCTTCAGGACGTCCTTTTCCGCGCCGGTCAGGTTCTTGATGAGGCGGTTGCCCACGTCCTGGATGTCCCCTCCCCTCTCGCGGAAATAGCTGTCGTCCAGGGTCGCCATGACGGCCCTGAACTTGTCCAAGGCCTCCACGAGGAGGAATTCGGCGTTGAGGCGGCGGGTCTGGATGGCCTGGGGGATTTCGTCCATGAAGAGCGGATCGTCCAAAACGACCTGGTGGGCCTGGAAGATGGCGGCATGCTCCTCTCCCAGCTTGTCCTTCATCTTGGCTTCGAGCTCGGAAATTTGGGCGCGGGTCTTGGCCATGGCTTCCTTGTAGCGGTCCACTTCACCCTTGGTTTCCTCGGCGCGCAGGATGCGGCGGGGCGCGGAAAGCCCTTGGGGATGGTAAAGCAGGGCCGGGCCGATGGCGATGCCGCCGGATGCCGGGATGCCGTTATAGATCTTTTCGCCCACGTGAACCTCGGTGATCAGCTGCTGTTTTTATTCTTTTTCCCCGAACTTGTTGGCCAAAAGGGCCTTGATGGCGGCCATGGCCTCTTTCGCGTCGTCGCCTTCAATGGCGAATTCCAGGTCCGTCCCCTTGGCCGCGGCCAGGGTCATCAGCCCCATCAGGCTCTTGGCATTCACGTTCTGCACGCCGTGGTGGATGAAGATCTGGCTTTTGAACTTGTTGGCCGTCTTGACCAGTTCGGCGGCCGCCCTTAAATGGAGGCCCAGTTTGTTGATGATGGGCAATTTTTCACTCAATTTCATAACATCCCCCTAAACGGATCATTGTCCTACCGGCAAAACAGGCGGCGCACTTTTATCCATAAATCTTGGACGAACCTTTAGGTTCGTCTTAATTGAAAAAGTACATGTCCCCAGTTTCATTGAGGTACTCCTATATTGAGAACTGGGGGCGCACTTTTATCCATAAATCTTGGACGAACCTTTAGGTTCGTCTTAATTGAAAAAGTACATGTCCCCGGTCTCATTATTGGCCTCCCAATGAGAGGACCGGGGGCGCACTCAATGTCGGCCAGAAGGCCAACATGAGGGCGAACAACAGCACCGCGTAAAACATCTGGCTGGGGCTGATCTTGCGGTGCAAGGCGAAGGTGAAAAGCCCCACAATGGCGGTGAAAAAAGTCAGCTTCAGGAGGAAAAGCCCCACTTCCTTTTCCAAAACCGAAAGGTTGACGAAAACGATCAAGACCCCCAGGAGCAGGATGGAAGCCAGCCGCAGGCCCCGGATGGCCTGCTGGAAGCCGTACTTGCGCAGGGCCAGGACCACCTGGTCGCTCTGGCGATAGCCCTGGAGGAACCCCAAAAAGCGGATGCCCACGTGGGCGGTGTTGTAGATGACCAGGAAAAACAGGGGGATCACCCAATATTCGCCTTTGATCTGGAAGGCATGGGAAAGCACCAGGGTCACCGCAATCAGCCCGCAGTAGGGACGGATGGTGGCCCAAAAAAGGCTGTCCCCCATGGCGGCCACCGGGCCCATCATGCCTACCTTCAGGGCGCTGATTTCCTCCTCTTTCTGCTTTTGCTTGGCCTTGGGCTGCTGTTGTTTTTCCTCCTCCATGCGGATCACCGCCCCCAGGATGAAGGAGGTCATGTAAGGGTGGCTGTTGAAATACTCCAGGTGCCGGGTCATGGCCTGGGCCCTTTCTTCCGGGGTGGTATAAATTTTTTTCAGCACCGGCATCAGTACGAAGGTCACGCCATAGCTCAAGTAGCGCTCGAAGTTCCAAAGGACCTGGAGGAAAAAGGTCCTCCAGAAGCACTGGGCGAGGTCGAAAAAGTTGACGCGTACCACAGGGGCCGCGGTTTTTTCCGGGCTCATCCGACGGCCTCCTTCTTGCCCACGAAGAAAAGGGCCAGCACAAACCCGCCGATGAGGGCGATGGCCACCAAATGCACTCCCTGCAAGGGCGAAAAGACCGCCAAGGTCATCATGGCCACGATGGTGAGCCCCAGGTAAATCGCCGTCTTTTTCTCCACCAAAAGGTCGATGACCGCCGAGCAGCCCAAGGCCAGCAAAAGCCAATGGGCGTAATAAAAACCTTCAATCACCTTGCCGCCCAGGACCCCTCCCAGCAGGTAAAACAAGCCGGAGCTTAAATGGGCCAGGGTGAGGCTGATGGCCGCCACCAGGAACCCCTTCACCCATTGCTCGGCTAAAACCAGGGCGTTGAGCCATTCGAAGGTCTTGATGTGGCCGTTGAAGGCCATGCGCTGGGCGAAGTGGAGCCAGCGGATGTGGAACTTGCGCAGGACGACCTCCCCTTCGGTGCTCAAGGCCGCCAGGGGGATGGATACGCCCAAGGCGTAAGTCATCGCCGCTTGCGGGTTGGAGTTGGAAACCAGTTCGCAGGCCAGGGCTACGGCCGTGCCGCTGAGCATGGCCAGGTCCAGGGGCAGGTGGGCCCCCACGGGCACGTCGCCGATCCAGATCAGTTCGATCAGGGCCCCCATTTCCAGGCCGATGTCGGTGCGGCCGATCAGCCAGCCCACCAATGGGCCGACAACGATGGGACGGGAAACCATGAATTGGCCGAACGCCGTTTCATCCAGGCTCAAGAAAGCCAGGAGAAGGGCGACTGGAAACCAGTGGGGCATCAACATTTCGCTTGCTCCATCCCATTCACCGCTTTACCGCTTTTTCATTTCCAACAACCGTGTCGCCACGTCGGTCTTGAACGTCTCACCGGGTTTCAAGGACACTTCCCACCCCAACAGCAGGCAGGACCCCTGGTAGACCTTCTCAAACCCGCCCTCCGACTGGGAAATGGTCTCCACCGGGTAACGCCAGAACTTGGCGGGCCGCCCGGTCTTGAAGTTGATCTCCAGTTCCAGCCAATCGTCCCTCATGCCCATTTCAGTGGCGCCCTCTTCCTCGCCCAGGCTGTTGAGGGCGCTATGGGACAGCTTGCGGCCTGCCACGAAATAATTGCGGTCGGGCGCGTTGCCCGCCAAAAGGGTGAGGTTCCATTCCACCAGGAACAGGAAATTCAAGGCATGGGAGCCTTCGTTCTTGAGGGCATAGGCCGTTTCCAGGTCGAAATTTCCCGCCGCCAACTGGAGGTTCTTCTCCAGCTTCAAGGCCCCGCCGCCCACTTTGCCGGAACGGGAAAGGCGGACCTGGGCTTTCTGCCCTTTCTTCTTGGGGGCCTGGATCTTCGCGTCGAAAACTCCGGTCCTGAAGTCGCCCAGTTCCTCGTACCGGCTCGTCATCATCTGCTCGGCCCGGGTCAGGCCGGGCACGAAATGCTCGGTCAGGCTCGCCCGCCGGGCCGGATCGTAGAACAGCTTGTTTTCCAGGCCCGGCTCCTTCATGCGCACCATGTCGTGGATGCTGGCCACCCCTCCCTGGGGTCCGCCCGACCGGGCCGCGGCCAGCAGTTTCTCGTGGTAGGCCTCCTTGCGCCGGGTCAGGGTGTCGGAGAGGTTGATGGGCTTCTTTAAGTAATCCAGTTCGGTCAAAACACCGCCCGCGGAGGGCTCGAAGACCGCGTGATAATTGCCGCTTTCCACCACGATTTCGTCCTTGCCGTCCTTGTTGAAGTCCGTTTCCAGGACCCGGATGCCGCCCGGGGGGGCGGGCAGGAGGGTTTCGGCGTCCCTTTCGGCCTCGATGAGTTCCCGGTAGACCGCGAAGCGCAGGTGGTTGAGGTAAAGCCCGCCGAAAACGCCGTGCCAGTAGGGGCAGTTGCACTCGCCCCGGTAAAGGGCGTGAAGGGCCTTGTCGAAGGCGGCCTTTTGCTTGGGGGTGGCCTTTTTAGTAACTTGCTTCCGGGCTTCCTCCACCTTGGCGGAGACCCAGAGCATCTTCTTGTGCATCTGGTTGCTTTCGGGGTACTTGACCAGGAAGTTGCGCCAGAACCCGCCCTTGAGATACCGCTCGTAGCGGGGCATCTCGCCCCGGTCCCGGACTTCGTGGCGGATATGTTCGTAATCCATGGCGGCCTCCGCCGGCAGGGACCACTCGCCCATTTCGGTGTAGGAGCCCGTGGGAAGGTTGAGCATGCCCTTGGGCGCCCTTTGGGCCGCGAACTCGGCGAAGGTGGCGGACTTGAGCCAGGAGGCGTTTTCCTCCAGGGCCGTGAAAAACCGCTCCAGCCAGCCTTCCTCGTAAACCCACTTATAGGTATCGGGCCAGCCGCCGAACTTTTCGCCGTCGTCCATCAGCACCACGCAGCGGTCCCCTTCCTCCGTGGCCACCGACTGCAGGTATTGGATCGATTCCTCAACGGCCCGGAAAGGCACCAGATAGCGCATCTTCTCGGAGATGGGGAAAACTCCCACCGTTTGCCCCTGTTCTTCCATCAGGTAATAGCCGAAGGTTTCCTCTTCCTTCAGGCCCGCCGCCTTGAAATGGGCGTCGTCCATGACCAGGTATTTCACCCCCGCTTCGGCCAGGTTCTTGGTCAGGTGGGGCTCCCAGACCCGCTC
>JAJPJW010000182.1 GCA_021324075.1 Pseudomonadota bacterium
CAAAGTGGGGAATATTCAAACCGCGACATTGCTTTTTTGTGGACAAATTGACCCTTCAAGTTGCCGGGCCTAAGATGCCTCCATCTGAAACAGGAGAAGCCTATGCCGCTGAAACCTTTCTATAAGAAGCGCGGTCTATTCCTCTTTGCCGCGGTTTTCCTAACCTTTTTACTGCCCCTGTCCCCGGCTTGGGGCCAGGCCTACACCCACGAATTTTCCCTGGCCACCGGGCTCCCCAGTTCCCTGCACCAGGACGGTTACGACGGGACGATGGATGGAAGCATGACCGGGAGGATCTTCAACGACGACCTTTCCATTTTTCCCTGGGACGTCCAAGGCTTTTTGGTCCTGGACGACCACTGGGAAATCGGCTCCTCCCTCAGCAATTACTGTTTTGACGGCCGGCTGAGCCTGACCACGCCCGACCCTAACCGGTATTTTTACCCCAAAGACAACACCCGCGCGAGTTTCCTCAGCGCGGCCCTCTGTGGGAAATTCTATTTTTTCGGAAGCGGGATCCTCAGGCCCTATGCGACAGCCGCGCTGGGGGCCAGCTTGTACCGGCTTTCCACCCCAACCACCGATTTCTTTGGCAAGCCGGATGGAGAGGAAGTGGAGGACGAAGCCGCATTGGCCCTGGTGGGCGGGGGCGGCGGCCTGGAGCTTGTTTTCCTGCATTGGGGGGACAGCACCGAAACCAGCGCCTTTATCCAGTGCCAATATGACATGGCCTTCGGCCTCCGGGTGAACCTGGAGTTCGCCCCAGTGGAATATGGATTGAGCCTGAGGTATTGAGGGTGTCTTCGCGGGCTGCTGAAGGTCAACCGTCGGCCGGATAACCAGCCCTCTCCACCGTGACAAATCAAAGGCCTTCCCGGTTCAACAGGTGGCCGCTGGGGTGAACCGGCAGTCCCCTCCGTTTGTAATGATTTTAGCCGGCCGTCGGCCTCCATCGCAAAATGCAACCCCTCCGAAAATATTCCCGGTTTATTTGAATCTGCTGGTTTGATTTCCCGAAAAAGCCCCCAAATAATAAAAATCCAGAAGGACTTTACCGAAATTTGGTGGCGTCTCAATTTGACGGGTAACTCACTTCCTCCTCTGAAAGAGGGGGATGGAGGGGGAGTTAGGCTCGCCGCAAAAGCTAATACCCCCCCTATCCCCCCTTTTTCAAAGTGGGGAATATTCAAACTGAGTCACTGCCCGGGATTTTCATGGAGGTGGACTTTCGGAAAATCGAAATGGACGTTTCTTTTAGAAGCCGTTCAAGAATGAGCCAGAGCAGGACACTGATTGCGACGACGACTCTCAACGGAAAAGGACTGGGTCTATGAAAAAAATCCTCGCCGTGGACGACAACGAGATTGAACGCGGGCAGTTGGAAACCATGCTGGAAAACGCCCGGGGCTACGAAGTGCATAGCGCGGGCACGGGGAGGTCCGCCCTGGAACAGGCCGAGCGCTGTGCGGTGGACGCGGTCATCCTGGACCTGCGGTTGCCCGACATGGACGGCCTGGAAATCCTCCAAAAATTGAAGGCCCTGAAACCCGAGCTGCCGGTCATCATGCTTACCGGCTTCGCGGACATCCGCACCTCGGTGCAGGCCATCCGCATGGGCGCCGCCGACTACCTCACCAAACCCTTCGAGGATACCCACCTGCTCTTGACCCTCCAGCGCGTCATCGAACGCAACGACATGCTGGCCGAAATGGAGGAACTGCGAAGGAAGGCGGGAAAGAGGGGGGCTTCGCTCTCGAAGCTGTCCGGTAAAAGCCCCGCCATCCTGGAAGTGGTGCGCCACGTCCAGAAGGTGGCTGATTCGACCCTGACGGTCCTTATCCAGGGCGAGACGGGCACGGGCAAGGAACCCACGGCCCGGGCCCTGCACGAGGAAAGCTTCCGCCACGACCGGCCCTTTGTGGCGGTGGACTGCGGGGCACTGCCGGAAAACCTTTTGGAATCCGAGCTTTTCGGCCATGAAAAGGGCGCCTTCAGCGGCGCGGACCGCAAAAAGCAGGGGCAGTTCGAGCTGGCCGAAGGGGGCACCCTCTTCCTGGATGAGATCGGCAACCTTCCGGTCGTCCTCCAGGCCAAGCTGCTGAGGGTGCTGCAGGAGCGCCAGGTGAGGCCCGTGGGCGCCGCGCGGGATTTTCCCATCCAGGTGCGCATCGTGGCGGCCTCCAATACCTCCCTGGAGGCCGCGGTCAAGGCCGGCCAGTTCCGGCAGGACCTTTACTACCGGCTGGCCGAGTTCATCCTGCAGCTCCCGCCCCTGCGCCACCGCGCGGAGGACATCCCGCTCCTGGCCGAGAGGTTCCGGGAGGAGGCGGGGAGGGAATTCCAGCGCCCGGTCTCGGCCTTCACCGAAGGGGCGCTCCAACAGCTGGCGGGGCATTCCTGGCCCGGCAACGTGAGGGAACTGCGCAACGTGGTGCGCCAATCGGTGTTGCTGACGCCGGACTCGCGGATCCATGAGGAACAGGTCCGCGCCCTGCTGGAGCCCTCGTCCAGCCTGGAAGCCCCCGGTCCCCTGGCGGTGCCCCTGGTTCCCGGGATGGGCCTCAAGGCCATCGTCGAGAACGCCGCCCAGCAGGTGGAGCGCCAGGCCATCACGAACATCCTGCGGACCACCCAGGGCAACAAGAGCCAGGCCGCCAAGGCCCTGGACGTGGACTATAAGACCCTGCGCCTGAAGATCAAGAAGTACGGCCTCGATTTCCCGGGGGAGTGATGAGGGTTGGAGTTCGATTTAAATAAACTCCCCCTTTGAAAAAGGGGGAATAGAAGGGGGTATTAGGAGTTTTCAAGACGACAAGTCTAACTCCCCCTTAGTCCCCCTCTTTCAGAGGGGGCGGAAAATCGAATCACACTCAAATCCCATGACCCTGCCAGCGCACTAGGGCGTTCCCACCCGTGCGCGGGCACCCGAGGGCCGGCGCACGGGTGACGACGCCCGAATTCCCGCCAGCCGCCGGATTCCCACCCCGAAATTCCTTCTTTCCCTGGATTCTTTTTTGGCATCCCGATTGCCTTACTCCTTAAGCGAGCCCCCTGTGGGGCGAACGGGCCGCTTCCGGCCGGCATAAGGTTGTCCGGAAGCCGGCTTCCAACGGCTTTCCATCCAAGGAGGGAAAGATGAAACGATTCTGTCGATTGATGGGTTGGAGTTTTTCGGTTTTGGCCTTTGCTTTCATCGCGGGCTGCCAACAGGCAAACGCCCCGATGAGCGCGGGACAGTCCCAGCCGGCGGCTTCCGCACCGGCCGCCTCGACCCCGGGGAATAACGGGGCGCTGCTGGGCGGGCTTTTGGGACCTTCGGTGAACTGCGTGCAAACCTGTTCCTCGCCTTCGGCCGCTTTGGGGGCCTCGGTCACCTATACGATCAGCGTGGCGGTCTCGGGCGGCACGGCCACCGCCTGCCAGATCACGGACATACTGCCCGCGGGCCTGACCTACGTCCAGGGTACGGCTTCCACCCTTGAGGGCGGAACCTTCGTCTGCACGGGGCAGACCCTCACCTGGGTCAACAGCACCATCGGGCCCTGCAACTGCGTGATGACCTACGTGGCCAAGGTGAACAGCCTGGCGAGCCTGGTGGGATCGACCCTGGCCAACACTTCGGTGCTGACCTGCGCCAACCTGCTGACCTCCATCTCCTCCACGGTGAACCTCCTGGTGACCTGCGGTTGCACGCCCACCATGACCTTCACCCCCGCACCGCCTCCCCCCACCAATACCTGCACCCCGGTGCCGCC
>JAJPJW010000043.1 GCA_021324075.1 Pseudomonadota bacterium
AAAGGTCAGGGTCGGGGTAAAGCTCGGGGTGGGTGAAAAGGTGGGGGTGGGGGTCAAGGAAGGCGTGAAGCTGGGCGTCACGGTGGCGGTTAAGGTCGGGGTTCCGCTGGGGGTGAAGGTCGGCGTCTGGGTCGGCGTGGGAATCACCGCCAGCTCGCGCCAATAAAGGGCGCCGCAGCTGTTGGCGATGTAAGCGGAAGGATTGTAGGACACCGGGGGGATGGGGGCGCCCGAGACCTGGTCAAAAATGGTGGCGGCATATTGGGCGCCGGTGACCGGGACGGAGGACGGGGTAAAAGGATTCGAGGAAGGGTTATAGGCGAAGGCATACCAGGGGTTGGCGGAACCGTCCACGGGCGGCGGTGCGGCGCCGGTGCAGGTGGCCGCCTGGCCGCCGTTCGGGTCCCAATAAAAGGGGATGGAGGCGTAGCTTTCGCTGGAAATCACCCAGTTGAACCCGCCTGCGCAGTTGATCTCGAGCGACCAGGCCCCGAAAGTCTCCGTGGGGTTGATGTTGTCCGTCTCCACCGACACCAGCACGCTCTGGCCCTGGTTGAACACACTGATCGGGACCGTAATGGGGGATGGAACGCAGGTTCCCCCGCAATAAAGGATGGGGCTGGGTCCCACGGCGGTGCCGTTGATCCAAACGTAGCTGTTGTCGTCGCCCGAGACCAGCAGGTTGGCTGAAACGGGGGTGCATTGGGAAAGGCCGGGCGGGGGGGCCAGGAGGGGCAGGCCCAGGAAAAGCAGGGCCCACTTCAATTGGGACAACTTCATGCGGTGTTCCTTAGGTATCCGGCGAATCTCCCCGGCTCGGTTCCAATTCTACCTATTCGGGATTTGGAATAGATAGTTTATCCCTTAAATACCGTTCCCGGGGACCCGCTGTTACCGCGAATTCCCGGAAACGCTTTTCCCGGGCTTAAAACAAAAAAGCCCAGCCTTGACGGCTTGGGCTTTGCGTCATTCCGGCCTAAGGATTGTCGGCATAAGCGATGGGCGGGGTTACTTTTTAAGAATGGCCTTCAAGGTCGGATGGTCGATGGGCGCCGAGGTATGTTCATGGATGATTTTCCACAATCCCTCTTTCTTCCGGGCCACCCAAGTCAGGCGGTTCTGGAGCGAGCGGAGCTTTTGCCCGTCACCGCCAAGGGCCGAATAGGTCACGGTGGCCCGGGCATAGGCCATATCACCTGAAACCGTGGCCTCCACCTCGTCAAATTCCACGAATACCCGCTCCGGCCCGAGGGACCCGAACCAACCCTCGGCCATCTTCCGCCAGGCGGCGATTCCCTCGTAGGACCACCGGCCCCACATGTCGAACACCTGGACGTTCTCATCGAAGATGGAGAGGAATCTTTCAAGGTCCTTCTCATAGGCCGATTTTTTATAGGTGTCGAACAAGGACTGGAGTTCGTTCATTGGGCGCCTATTTGGAAAGCAGGATTCGGAGGCTGAAACAGCTGAGGCCTGCGGCCGCAAACCCATGGAACAAAACACGGAAATCCAGGAGGTTCCCCACTGACAGGCCGAAGAGGACGACGATGACCACCCATCCCAGGTTGCCGGCCAGGGTAATCCAGGCCAGCGCCTTGTCCTGGGGGCGGCCGGAGCGCAGGAAATTCAAAGCCGTCAAAAGGGCCGCGGCCAATACCCCCGCCAGGGACCAAACGAAGAGGCCCGTACCTGGCTGGAGGAGCTTGAAGGTTCCGAACAAATGCCCCAGGGTGGCCAGGGCCATTAAACCGCAGAAAAGCCGGTCGAGAATTTTGCCCATAAAATTTCCCCTCTTAGAAATTTAAGCCCGCTTGGACCGGCAGGAACAGGGTGGGACCGTCGTCCGAGAGGTTTCCATTGGCCTCCGTCGAACCCCCGGGACCGGTCAGGGTAATGATGTCCGAATTATTCTGGGAAGTGAAGTTGATGTCCACCCTCGCCTGGAGGAAAAAATCCACCTTGGCGTCCAGTTGGGCTCTCAGGCCCACTCCCGGGCAGAGGAGGAAATCATCCTCGTTGGTGGAGGCCATAACGGTTTGGTTGTTGTAGCTGGCCGAAACGGTGGCGGAATTGAAGGCGATGCCCGCCCCTCCGAAGAAATAGGGGACCACCTGGGAGTTTTCCAGGGGCAAGGAATATTGGACGAGGGCCACTACAGGGAAATAATACCAGTCGCCGGAAAAGGCGACCCCCGCCGGAAAGGCGACCCCATAGGTTTGTTGGAAACTCTTGGCCAGGAAGGCCTTGTTGACCGGCAGATCCTGGTAGGTGGCGGCCAATCCCACGCTCCAATGGCTGTCCAAGGGTCTTTTGAAGTCCAACGCGATGCCGAAACCGGGGTTGTATTCGGACCCGGTCTTGCTGCTTAACGGAAGATTCATCACCGGGGAAATTCCCAAACCCGCAGGGCTTTCACCGCTGTCCGCGGGCGCTCCGGAGGAATTCTCCGGCGGCGGTGTGGATGAGGTGGTTTCGGCAACATATCCGCCCGTCACCGGGGCGCCCTGTGCGGTCCCGGGGCCGGACGCCTCCGGGTTAGGGTTCGATCTCACCACTTCGTTGTAACGGGACACAGCCTTGTAACGGTCCTGGTTTGCGGCAGCCTCCACCGGCAACCCGATAAGGAGCATCACCGCCCCGATCCCGCCCACAATATAGCTGGGGGTCAGGTCCGGGGTACCCGTGGAGGTGGTATACCCTCCGAAGGGGGACGGGTTGGTGACGGGGGTTCCCGGCGCCGCGATCCCATAGCCGACGGCAAAACCGACGCAAACCCCTCCCAAGACGTCCAGGGCATTGGCCGCGTTTTGCTGGCTCTTGGCGTTTTGGATCAGACGGGTGGCCTGGTCGTCCTTGATACGGTTGATCACTTCCGCGATTTGATCGTCACTCTCCAGGGGTTTTCCCCCATAGGTGTAATTGGAACTGTCTTTGTGCCCTTCTTGGTCCGTGAAAGTCCCGATGGTTTGCACCCGGAATGGGTCGGGTGTGGCGGCGGGTGTTTCGCCGGTTTCGGGGGAGGCGGTTGGGGATGCCGGTTTCGCCTCGGCGGAAAGTTTGTCGGCCATAGCCTGAATCGCGGGATTATCCGGGTGCAGTTGCAGGCTCCGTTGGTAGGCTTGGAGCGCCCCGTCCTTGTCGCCCTCCCGCAGGAAGGCGCTTCCCAGACCCTGGTAGGCCTTCCAGGAATTCGGGTCCTTCTGGATCACGTTTTCGAACCCGGCCACCGCTTGGGAATAGTTGCCCTGGTCGTAATTCTTGAGGGCCGCCTGGTAGTCCGAATCTTCGGCATGGGCCCCGGGAACCCAGGCCAAACCCAGCAGGAAGAACAGGAAACCGGAAATAAGGATTTTCATAGGATTCCCCGCATCAGATGGATTTAACTCAAGAAGATCCGCCGCAACGCGCAATAGTAAACGCCTTATTGGGGGAAATGTAAAGTGGACGGCGGCACGGCGGCACCCATGGAGAGAGCAGGCCGAAATCACCGTTTCCCGGAACAAAAAAAGCCAACCCCTTTGGGTTGGCTCTTTGATTTCGGCTAAAGGTAAGGACCGGCCTTACTGTTTCTGGAAGTCCACCACGCTGCCGTGCCCGCTGGAGACGTAAAGGTTGTTGAAGGTGCTGTCGAAAGCCATCCCCTCCGGATAGGTGAAGCCGTCCGTGTATTGGGTTACAGCCGCGCCGGCCGGGTTGAACTCGGCCACGTATCCGGGGGAATAGGTGTCGAGGGCGTAAATATTGCCCGAGCCATCGAAGGCCGCCTGGCTGATGGCTGGCACTCCCGGTAGCGGGATGGTTTGCAGGTAGGACCCGGTTGAATCGAATTGTTCGACCCCTCCGCCGCCGACCATGCAAAGGTCGCCCAGGTTGTCCCAGGTGATGGACCCAGTCGTCGAAGTCGAAAAGGCAAAAAGATAGGTGTAGGTGGGCGGAGTGCCGGGATTGATGGACCAGGCATAACATTGGCTGGTTACACTGTTATAAGTGTACACCGTGGTCCCGGCGGAATTCACCGCCACCGCCGAGGGCCCGCCGTTGGCCACCGTGAAATAGCTGCCGCCGAAGGACGTCAGGTAGTTGCCGGAAGGGTCAAAAACGTCGACCTGGCCGGTGGTGCCGTTGCCTCTGTCCCCCACATAAACGTTTTGGGTGTTGGGATCCACGGCGACTTGGGAGGCTTGGCCAATGCTCACGCTATTGGAGGGGCCGAAAGTCGTGAGGGTCGTGACTGGGGTTGAGGCCGAACTCAGGCCGGAGGTGGACCATTCCGTCAGTTGGCTGAATCCCAGGACCCAAATATTGCTCCCGGTGACGCAAAGGCTGGTCACGTTACCCATGGTCGCGAAGCTGCCGAAAGTCACGGCGGCCGCGTAGGTGGGCCCGACGGCCGGGGTGGAGGTAGGCGTGCCCGTGGGGGTGGAAGTGGCCGTCGGGGTCGGACTGTCGGTGGCGGTGTTGGTGGGCGTGCTGGTGGCGGTATCGGTGGTCGTATCCGTGCCCGTCGATGTCGCGGTGCCGGTGGGGGTCGCGGTGGCCGTCAGGGTCGGCGTGCCGGTGGCCGTGGCGGTGTAGGGGAAGGTGCTGGTCGGCGTCCCCGACGGGGTCCCGGTGGGGGTCAGGGTGGCCGTCAGGGTGGGGGTGGAGGTGGGCGTGAAGCTGCAGGTGAAGGTGGCGGTCACCACGATGGTCACCGGCGTCCAGGTGGAAGTGGCGGTGCCGGTGGGCGTAAAGGTGGCGGTCTTCGTGGCGGTTAAAGTCGGGGTACCCGTTGACGCGGCCGTGTTGGTGGCCGTGGGCGCATTATTACTGGGAGAGGTGGGATTGTTGTTATTGGACGAACAACTGGCAAACAGGACCGCCAGGAAGGACAAGCCAATGACAGTTATGGTAAACGATTTTACCTTCGGGCCAAAAAACATGTGGGAGCGCCTTTCACTTCGGGATAGGGGAATTTTAATGGAAGAAGCTTGGCATCCACAAGGGGCTTAAGGGATCGTTTTAATCCCAACCCACCTTTTTTTCTCTATAGTGGGCTGGTTTAAACTTTGGTGGCTGGCTGTTTTCCGCATCGGAGGTCGGGCATGAGACATTGGGGATTATTTTTGGCGGCTTCCTTTTTTTGGGCCTTAGGCCCCGTTGGTTCCGGCGGGGAATTAAACCCCGATTTGACCAAAGACAGGACCCTTGTCTTCGGATTCATCAATGCCGGGGACGCCCCTTCCGTTCCCGATTGGTTCCAATTCGCACCTGCGCCTCAAGGGAAAGATGGCGTATCCTACGACTTTAGGGTTGAAGACGGCGCCTTCTACCGGGAGGATTTGTACCCCGGCCACTACCAGTTTTTACAGTTCGGGGTCGGGGACGCATTGGGCGCCGGTTCCTGGACGGTTCATTGGGGCGATCCACAAAAGGATTTTGCCGCTCCGCAATCGGGAAAACTTTATTTCCTGGGTTCCTACCGGCTCCGGGCCAAAAACGACGATCCACTGGATAAAGGCTATTACATTGAACCAACAGCCTTCCCGAATGAATTGGAAGTCCTCAAGAAAATCCTGCCCCGGCTGAAAGGCGGCCCCTGGAAGCCACTGGTTGAGCAAAGGATTATGGCGTTGAGCGCGGCCGTGACGCCCACTTCCCCCAATGAATTGGCGCCGGTGAACATCCCCACCCCGACGCCGGACATTCCCACCCTGCCTTGAAACTCCATGGCATGCTCATCTTTAACGGCTTTTCCGGGCCAATCATCACAAATAAAAAGCCCGGCCTTGGGCCGGGCTTTTTTGTCGCAAAATGGGTTCACAAAAGGAAACGGATAGAGCTTATTTTTCGGCCAACATTTTCCGGGGGTTCGAATTGCGCAGCTTGACCAGGGAGAAGTCGGCCCTGGCGTCCTCCGTCAGGTCCACTTTCTTTTCCTGGCTTTCCCCATAGGGGAACCAGCTGACCACCGTATAGTTCCCCGGCGGCACGTCCTTGATCGAGTAGTTTCCGCCCTCGTCCGTCACCGTGAAATAGGGGTTGGCGAGCACCAGGATATAGCCCGACATCTTCGGGTGGATCTTGCAGTAGACGTTCACCGCGCCCGGGGTGTCGAACCGCACCGAATTTTGTTCCCCATAGCCGTACCGCCCCAGGTCGAACTTCTTCGCGGGGGAGATGGAGAAGGCGTTATGGACGGTGTCGTCCTTGTTGGGGAAGACCACCGAGGTGCCCACCAGCACGGGCAGGATTTCCGGGGCGAACTTCATGTTCTCCGAGGCCATGGAAGGCCCGTTTTTACCGGCGGAAAAACCCTTGTTGCCGTTGACTTCCTTCAGGTAGACCACCACGCCCGAATTGTCCGCCGCGGAGGCGCCGCCCTTGGCATGGACCTCCACCCGTCCTGAAACCGACGAGCCGGCCAGCGCCGCCGGAACCGCCCCAGCGAAGCCGAACAGCAGGGTGAGAAGGATGACGGCTGAACGCATAAAAAACCTCCGGAAAAGGAATGGATAAAACCTTCCCAACCACATACAGCTTTACGGCTCAAAGAGTTACAGGTTATCGCTTGGAGGCCACCGCATTGTCCGCCGCGGGCAGGCCCAGTTGGCCGTCCGTGCTTTCGTCCGTCAGGCTGTTCAAAAAAGCCACCAGGTCGTCGACCTGGGAATCCTTCAGGTGGACGGGCGTCAAAAGCCCTTCGTCGGGCCCCAAGAGCTTCGTGGCCCCCTTCAAGTCGGAATAATATTCCACCACTTCCCTCAGGGTCTTGATCTGCCCCTGGTGCATGTAGGGCCCGAACTTGGCCACGTTGCGCAGGCCCGGCGTCTTGAACTGCCCCTTGTTCATGTCCGAGGCCTTCAAGTGGTCCAGCCTTTCCTTGGCGATACCCTGGGGGTCGTCGCTGAACTGCCCGGCGCCGTTGAAGGGATTGGCTTTGACCGTATCGATGCCCTTGAACCTTCCCAAGTCCCCGGCCAGGGCCTTGTTCTTGGAGGGAACCCGCAGGTTGTGGAAGGCCCCGTCGGTGAAATTGGGCCCGCTATGGCAGGTCTCGCACTTCCCCTCCCCCACGAACCACTTGAGGCCCCGCTTTTCCTGGTCCGTCAGGGCGGCCAGCTTTTTCGGGTCGTTGTCCTTCAGGCCCGCCACATAGGTGTCGAACCGGGAGTTTTTGCTCACGATCCTGCGCTCGAAGGCTTCCAGCGACTTGCCCAGGTTGGCGTAAACCCGGTTGACGGCGGTCTGGTCCACCGGCGCCATGGAAGTCCAGGCCTGGTTGTCCGCCCCCTTGGGGTCGTCCGGCTTGGGGCAGCCGTTCATCGGGAACCTTTTGGAATCCGACAGGTCGGGCAGTTTGCCGAAGATCTCCTCGTACTTCCCTTTCAAGGCCTTGTCGTTGTAGACCTCGTGGGCGTAAAGCAGGCGGCTTCCCCCTTCCATCTCGATGGGGTTTTCCGGCGGCCCCAGGGCCTGGGACCAGAGGGAGTCGGCCCTTCCGTCCCAGAAGAACCAGTGGCCATAGGCGACATTCCAAAGGGAAGGGACCCGTCTCCGGGAAAAAGCCTTCTTCGCCGAATCCATATGGGGGTTCTGGAATACCTTGGGGGTGGAAAGGCCGTCGCTCCATCCGGCTTGCGGGTCGTGGCAGGTGGCGCAGGACACCTGCTGGGCACAGGACAGGCGCTTGTCAAAGAAGAGGACCTTGCCCAGCTGGGCCGCCTTTTCGTTGTCCGCATAGGCGTTGGTCTTGTCCTCGGGCAGTTTGGGAACCGGGGAAAGTTCCTGGATTTTTTCCAGCTCGTCCGCGGTGTAGAGGGATTTGTCGTCCGCCGCCCTGGAAATGGAAACCGCTAAAATCATTACAAGCAGGAGGCCCAAAAAACTCCGGTAGTGCATAGCCTTTCCTTAAATGAAGAAGTGGTACAGACTGGATAAATCTTTCGGCTGAAGTGCACCCATCCTACCCGATTCCCCCTTCCGGGTCCCCCAGGGAATCCTTTGAACCGTTTCCGGCAAAAAAAATTGCACGAAGGGTCTTACAAAAAAGCCTAAATTTTACGATCGGGAAACTTTGCCGGATACTTTGGGGGACGGTTACCTCCCCGGCCACGCATTTAAATTTAAATACGGGGGCATACCCCGATAGTTTCAAGGGGCGGGATTAAAATCCCGGAAGTTTTATTTGACTGTGCTTTCTTTCGATCCCAAGCGTCTATACCCTGCCCACAGGTTGGTTATAGGATTTAAGGAAGTGGGATAAAACCAAGGAGGGCTTCATGCGGAACCCGAAACGTTGGATATGGTTTCTGCTGGGATGGATGATTCTGTTGATGGGAGGGCTCCTGAACATGTCCTGCATGGGCCTTTACTATTACGACCCCCACGGCGTAAGGGTTTGGCGGGACGGCCATGATGACGACTGGCACCGCGCCCATGGGGACCACTGGGACGAGGACCGTGGCCACCACGATCGCGACCATGACCACGACCAGGATCACCAATAAAAAACGTCGAAGTTGCTGTTGTTCCCCAAAAGGGGCCGGGTTAAGGCCGTTTCAACCCGGTCCCTTTTGTTTTGTTGTTTCCATCCCGGTGATAGGATAGGGCCGCCGTTTTATATCAAGGGAGGGCCCTATGAAAGAATCCTTATCGTTTTGGGGATCATTCTTCGGAGCCTTCGTCCGTCCCCGAAAAGTCGTCCGGAGCGTCATTGACCGGAATCCCCGTTATTTTGTTTGGCCCTTCATCCTGGCCTATAGCCTCCTGGCCGCGACCGACCCCGCGTCTTATTTCTTTTTCCTGAGAAAAGTCCCGCTCTCGACCCTGCTTCCACTGGAAGTGGGCCTGACCTTCATGGGGATGGTCGGGCTTTTTTGGGCCTTTATCGCCTTCGCTTATTTCGCCGGAAAACTCATGGGGGGGACCGGAACCTTCCAGGAAATCGCGGCGGCTTATACTTGGTGCCTCCCCCCGGCCTTTGTGGGAATCTTGTTGAACCTGCTCGCCGCCATCCCCACCTGGCTCCAGATCTTTTCCGGGACCAACGACCCGGCGGTTTTGGTGGCGTCCAAAACGGCCTGGCAATCCGCCTTCGGGTTTCTTTATTTCATCCTGATCGTCTGGTCCCTGGCCCTGGATATTTTCGTCATCGCGGAAGCCCACCGCTTCCCCGCCTGGAAGTCCCTGGTGATCAACCTCGTGGCTGCATTCATGGCCTTGCTGATTGGAATTTCGATCGGGGTATTCCTCGTCGTTTTCGGGCTTCACTAGGATCCAACGCGGGAGGATTGAATGAAGAATTGGATGAAGGTCCTGATCGTTCTCTTGGGTTACCTTGCCGCCATCGTATTGGGGGTTCTGGCCTGGTGGGCGAACGACCTGCGGGCGGCTGTTTTCAACCAGAATTCCCCCGGCATGGTGGCCGAGGGCGATTCCATCGCCTGCTTCATGGTCACGGGCCTGGCCGCGATCTTCCCCACCGCCCTGGCGCTCTTTTTCCTTCGGCCCGTGGGCTGGTTCTGGAGCCTCTACACTTGGGCCATGCTGCTCCTGGCCCTGGCCGGGATCCCCTTGGAGATCACCGGCGCCCTTTTGCACCACTATCAGGTCATGCAGCCGCCCTGGGAGCTGCTTTCCGTTCCGGTGGTCATCTGGACCTTTACCATCCCCTTTACCGCGCCGGCCGACATACTTTCGGCGCTGATCGCGCCGGACCCCAAAAACCGCCGGCGGCTCCTCATCGCCTTCGGCGTCGAAGCCGCCATGGCCCTCTTGGTGGCTTTCCGCATCCTTTTCGAAAACCGTTTTATGTGAACCTACCGTCGATGTCGGTTATTGCAGAATAAAAAGAGCCCAACCTTCGACAGGTTGGGCTCTTTCGTTTCCAGGCTCCTACCCCACTTTCAGCACGACCCTAAACCGGGCCTTGCCGCTCATCATGCGGTCATAGGCTTCCCGGGCCTTCTCCAGCGGGTAGATCTCGTTCATGGACTTCACCCCGGTCATTTCGGAAAATTTCAAAGTGTCCTCCGAATCCACGGAGCTTCCGCTGGGCCAGCCCATGACGTGTTGTTTGAACATGAGCATGGGCAGCATATTCACTTGGATGGGCTTCATATCCACCCCGAGGATCACAAAACGCCCGTGGAGGCCGAGCCCGCCGAGGACCGCGGTCATGGCGTCGGCATTGGTGACGGTGGAAAGGATCACCTTGGCCCCGCCCAGCTTTTGCAGGCCCTGGGCCGGATCCTCCTTCGTGCTGTCGATATAGTGGTGGGCGCCCAGCTTCTTGGCGAAGTCCGCCTTGTCCGCCCCCCGGGCGATGGACGCCACCCGGTAGCCCATCTTGGCGGCGAACTGAACCCCTAAATGGCCCAGGCCGCCCAGCCCGAGCACCGCCACCAAGTCCCCCGCCTTGGCCCCTGCGTTGCGGAGGGAGTTGAAGGTGGTCAGGCCCGCGCAAAGCAGGGGCGCGGCCTCCACGCTGTCCAAGGACTCGGGCACCGCCGCCAGGGATTGGGTCGAGGTTACCATGTATTCCTGGTAGCCGCCGTCATAGGTCAGGCCTGGGATGGAGCCCTTTTGACAGCTCACGAATTCACCCCGGCGGCAGGGTTCGCATTTGCCGCAATGGCCCCCGTACCAGCCCACTCCCACCCTTTGGCCCTCTTTCCAGCCTTCCACTTCCGCTCCCAGGGCGTCCACCCGGCCGATCACTTCGTGGCCCGGCACCGCGGGGAACCGGCCCGTCATGGCCCCGCTCACCGCCATCGAATCGCTGTGGCAGATGCCGCAGGCCTCCACCTTCACCCGCACCTGGCCCGGCCCGGGCTCGGGGATGGGCCGCGTCACCAGCTCGAAGGGGCCGTTCGCCTTGCTGACCTGCATGACCTTCATCGTCTTGGAAGCCGTCATAACTATCTCCTAAAAATTGATGATTTGCTGTCATCGCGAGGAGTGCCCCGCGAATGCGGGGCGGTAACGACGTGGCGACCTCAGTTCAAATAAGCCTTTTCCCAAGGAAGTTATTTTGGGACTGAGGTTGCTTCGTCATAAACGTCCGCCTATTCGGCGGCCATTCCTCGCAATGACGGCTATTTCATTTTGTAACCTGCGGAGCGCTTGCACTTTCGCGCGCCGCCGGATGAGAATAGGCCCGGCCCGGGGCAAAAAAGAAGAAGGCACCTGAAGGTGCCCCAGCCACCCTGAAGGTCCCAGGAGGAACCCATGCCGTTCTTGGAAGCCGAAAAAATCGAGGATTATTCGAAGAAAACCCGGATGGTGAGGCAGGTGCTGGAGCAGGTGGCCACCAAATGGACCCTCCTGGTCCTGGACGCCCTGGAAGGGGCCGGCGAAGTGCGCCATTCGCGCCTGCGCCAGAAGATCGAGGGCATCAGCCAGAAGATGCTCACCCAGACCCTCCGCCAGCTGGAGCGGGACGGCCTCATTACCCGCCGCGTCAAGCCCACCGTGCCCCCGCAGGTCAGCTACCGGCTGACGCCCCAGGGCGAATCCTTGAGCGAGGCCACCTGCGGCATCTGGCAATGGGTGGAGAAGAACATCCGGCACGTTGAGAAATCCCGGGAGAACTACGATTCAAAGGCCCAAAACCCCGAAGCGCTTTAACCGGGGTTTCCCTTCCCTTTCCTGGAATAAGCAGAAGTTGTTCAACCGCTATCCGGCCGGGAAACCAGTGGGCCTCCATGAAAAAGGGATCCACTGCCCATATTCTGGCCGCTTTAAGCGGTCCGGCCTTCTTTCGTCAATTCCACGTTAAATTTGTCCCTCCCGCATTCCAATGGGGAGGCTCTCCCGCAAAACGAAAACTTTTTTTGGCGCTTCCATGGCACAATGCTGCAAATTTGGCGCATTCTTTCGAAAGAGGAACCAATATGGGAGACACCCCGAAGAAGCCCGACCAAACGGACGCGGAAGACGGCAGTCACTGGAAGCCCGAAGACCCCAGCGTCTGGAAAAAATACGACGCCCCTCCCGACACCAAGGGAAGCCGGCCCAAGGTCGACGGCTGGGACCCCCACCAGCCCAAGCCCAACCACGGCCGGGTGACCACCTTCAATGAAAAGACCCGCATCTTCAAAGTCATCTGCTGTGGGATGACCTATGAGATTCCCTGGGACGACCTCTTTCCCAAACCCCCGCAAAAGCAGACCCTCCCGGCCAAATGCACCACGCCCGACACCTACGAGGACTACCTGACGGACGTTTTTGACGTGAACAATTATTTTTATATGGAGGAAACACCCTGTGTCCTGATCCTCAACTGCTTCATCACCTGGCAGGAGACCTGGACCAAATACCGCTGCACTTCCGACCATCTCTGGGAAAAAACCGCGAAGGAGCGGCACGAAGACAAAAATATGTTCATCACGAATGTTTTCACCTGTTGCAAGGATTAAGCGAAGGTTGTTCCTGCCGTTGAAAGATCGGTGCTGTTTGTCGCCCGTTGTTGACGGTGATCAAGGGTTGTTCATGGATCCGGGGCCATCGGCGTTACGGCCCGGCCGTTTTTGTTGACTCAAGCTTCTATTTTACTTTTTAATTTTTCTTGCCCCGGGAGGGACCATGCGATTCACCGGATCATTTCGATTTTATTTTCTTTTGGCGGCCGTACTCCTGCTGGTTCCACCTGCCCATGCGGTGGACATTCCCTTGGGCCCAAGCCAGCCCTGCACCGTGGGATGGGAGCCCAACTTTTCCTTTGACCTGTCCCAACCCATGAGCATGGTCCTGGCCAACGGCTCCGTCTTTCTATCCTCCGTCGACGGCGGGGCGACCTTCCCTGTCACGACCTACTCCCCCGCTGCGGCCGGGGACGGAATCGTGGCCATCGACAGCCAAAACCGCGCCTTTTGGACTTATTTGCTCAACAATCCCTGGGAAACGGCGGTGGAACAAATCAACCCCGCCACCGGGGCGGTGGTAGGGAGCCAATACATATTCCCTTACCAGATCGACAGCGGCGGCGTCACCGTGCGGGACGATAAGGCTTGGATCGCGGCCGACGCCAACCCCGGCAGTTCCTATAAGGACAGCGTCTATCTGGTTTGGTCCTTGAACCGAACCGGTTCCCAATTGGTCTTCAGCCGCAGCCGCAACCAGGGCGTCACCTGGTCCACCCCCGTCACTATCACCCCCTTGTCGGACCAGGCTTGGTCCGGCCATATCGCGGTGGGGGCTAACGGTAATATCTATATCGCCTACCGGGACAGCAAGAGCGGCGCTGTCAGCGACACCATCAACGTCATCACCTCGACCAACGGGGGCGACGACCTCCTTGCGGGGAATGTTTCCACCGCCCAGGCCATTTCCTCCATCCCCCTCCTGCCCGCGCAGCTGACCGGGTCGTCCGGCGTTACCGGAATCGACTTCTGGCTCCTGGGCCAGCGGGTGCCCTATGTCCTGCCCGATCCCAGCAATGCCCAAAATGTCTACGTCATCGCCAATTCCCCCAACGGCTCCAACCCGGGGGATGTTTATTTCGCCTCCAACCAGGGCTCGGGCTGGTCCAGCACCCAAATCCTCTCCAACCCCAACCCAACCACTTCCTTCCGGTTTTTTCCGATGGGGGCCGTGGACAGCACGGGCACCATCGTGGTGGCTTGGTACGACACCTATCCTGGAACGCTGAACACCAGCAACTTATACGAATTGAACGTTTACGGTACGCTCAGCCACGACGGCGGCAGGAGCTGGGTCCGGGACTTTAGGATCAACCAAAACACCTATTCACCCACTACCATCACCACGAGGATCGGCGAATATATGGGCCTGGGCGCCGCC
>JAJPJW010000079.1 GCA_021324075.1 Pseudomonadota bacterium
CATGTTGGTTCCCCCGCCCGAAAGGCTGTAGGTGAACAAGTCGCCCTGGGAATCCACGATGTAAAGTTGGTGGTTCATCCAGTCGCAGGCGATGTCGATCACCGTGGAGGGGAGCGTCACCACGTTGCTCCAGGTAGCGCCGTGGTTCGTGGAGGTCACCACCGCCGGGCCGTTCCCCCCGTAGAGCTCATGGTTTCCCGAGGGGTCCGAATTATAGGTGAATACACCGGCGCAATTGCCCATGACCAGCCAGCTGCTGCCCCCGTTGGTGGTGCGGTACTGGTCCCAAAAGGCCACGCTGGCCGAGACCGGGTCCCCGCAAACCGCCTGGGTGCTGTTGCCGATGAGCCCCGTGCTGGTGAAGCTGCCCCCGCCGTTGGTGGAAACCATGAGGGTGGCGGGCGCGTACCAGGAGGCGGCGTTGCCCGAGACCAGCACGCTGGGGCTCACGGCATAACCCGCATAGGTATACCCGCCCCAGCCCTGGCCCGAGGCATACAAGTCTTGCCAGGTGACCGAGGCGTTGGTCACCCCCGCCGTAAAGGCCGCGTCGTAATCCTGGCTGGTCACCACCAACAGGTTGGGGCTCTGGGGGTTGAAATTGAAGTAGCCCGTGCAGGTGAAGTCGTTGTAGCCGTTGGCCGACCAGGAAAAATGGGCGCCCCCGTCGGTGGACTGGCTGATGAAGTCCCCGCCGCAGGCCCAGACCTGGCCTGCGGTCGTCGGGCTCCAGGCGAAAAGCCATTCCCGGGGGTTCATGGGGATGAAGCTTTGGCTGGAATTCAACGAACAGGCCGACCAGCTGGCCCCGCCGTTGGTCGAATAATAGTAGCTTTGCTGGTCGTAAACCCCGTGGTCGGCGTCGATGAGCATGTCACCGGGGTTGAGGGGGCTCACCTTGAGATTTCGCAGGCCCGGGGCATAAGTGGTGGGGAGGCCCGTATTGGCCGGCGGGGTGAAGCTGGCGCCCGAATTGGTGGAGACGTAGACGCCGTTGCTCTCATTAATGTAGACGTTGTTGGGCTGGCTGGCGACGACGTCCAATCCCAGTACCGGCAGCGCGACCACCTGAAGGAAGGTGCTTCCGCCGTTGGTGCTCCGGTAAAACCCGTTGGCCGTGGCCAGGTAAACCGTTCCGTTGGAGGGGTTCACCTTCACGATACCGTCGGAGAAGGCGCTTTGGATTTGGCTCCAGCTTTGCCCTCCGTTGGTGGATTTCCACAAGCCCCCGCCGCCGCCCGAATAATTCACCCAGTAGGCCACCGCGCTGAAGGTCACCCCGCCCGAAACCGTCACGCTGGAAGCGTCAAAGGCTACCGAATCATGGTAGGTCCCCGAACCTTGGAAGTTCTTCGTCAACGCCGCGCTCCAGGAGCCTCCCTGGTTGGTGGAAAGCCACAAGCCGTTCCAGGATTGGGCCCCCGAATTACAGCCCACCGCCAGCACCCTCTGGTTGTTGTTGGGGTCGACGGCGAAGGCACAGCCTCCCCGCGGCGCGTAACCCACGTCCGCAGGCTGCCAATTTTTTCCCCCGTCCAGGCTCCGGAAGATGCCGCCCACGTCCGTGCCCATCAGCAGGAATTGGCCCGTGGAATCGATGGCCAGGTTCTGGATCACCTGGCAGCCTTCGCCGCCGCTGTTGCCCGCGGAAAGGCTGGCCTGGGTGATGAGGGGAAGGGCCTGCCAAAGGGAAACGGCGCCCGAAGAAGGGGACGGGGCCAGGACACCGGAAAGGAAAATCCAAAGGGCGGCAAAGGGAAAAATTCTAGAAAGCGTGGGTTGGGGTGGGGGCATCCGGTTCATGAGGCTTCCAAAATAATAGGGGTCCAGGGGTTCGGTGGTTTCAGGATAAAGGCGCGGACGGCAATCCGCGGGTCAAACTTACCGCAAAAATTTGATAATAGAGCATAAATCCTTTGAAATTCGGGGAAAACGTGGGCCAAACCTCGGTCCCTTGCCCAGATTAAATCGGCGTTACCCAACCCCGGGATTTTTTCTCCTGGATCAATCTCCACTTACACCGGCCTTTACCTCGAACTTTTCAAGAAATTCGCCCATTACCCAGTTGAAGGACAATTCCAAAAACCACGAAAACCTGCTGGGGCGGTTCCAGCATCCCCCAGGAGGATGGGACTTTGGACGTGGTTTACAAAAACCAGTTGATGGAGCACACCCGTTCCGAAGACGCCACGGAACGGCTCAAAAGCATCCTCCGGGTCCTGAAAAAGGGCGGCACCTCATCTGTGCATCACTCACCAGCCGCCTTTCGGCCCGATGACATCTCGCGGAATTTCAACGACGGGGCCACCAGTTTCCACCTGAAGGAGTACAGGGTCCATGAACGGTAATACCCTTTTCTGAAGGTGGTTTTTTTCAGGGCCTAACTAAGGGTGGGTTACGGCTTCTCTATTTCCTTTCCCGGTTTCCTTCGCCTTGCTCCTGGAATCCATCCTGAAAAACTCTTTCGCGGAATCGCCAAAATGGCAGGGCGGTTTCCCCTGTTCGAATCCTGGTCATCGATGGGTCTTTCGGGGGTCAATTCGACCAAAAATAAATGGGTTTCTACAAATTTGTGCTGCTTTGATCTGGTTTTTCCTTAAAGCCTTTCGCCGTTTTTGAGAAATCAGCCGCACAAACTACTCGTAGTGTTCATTTTTTAACCTGAAAATGTTTTTTGTTTTTCCTTTTTCCAATTCCCTCTCCAAAATTTACCGGGACCCCGTTGTTCCCCAATTGGTACGGCATATGCTTGTCTCATATTTCAACCGGTTGATTTTTTCGGGGCCCGTTTGGAAAAGAAAAGGCGAGAATGGTTCGGTTACCGGACATTAACAAAGCAGTTAAGGGGAATTTAAAGTAAGCTGTTAACCTTAGCCATTCTGAAATATCCCGGAAACACCTCCTGCCCGCCCTTCCGGGAACCTCGCCCTCGGAAAACGAAGCTGCCTGACGGTGGTTGATCCGTTCCTTTTTTTCCGTCATCCAAAGGACCGGCAACCGATGCGGGGCTGTCCCCCCACACGGAGGAAATCTTATGATGGAACTCAACGCCCATATCGAAGTGGACAAGTCCGCGCCTGAAAGCGTCGTCCTCCACATCCAGGGGCGCCTCTATATGGCGACCCTCCCGGCATTGGAGGAACAATTCGATGCCGTCCTTCCCCAATGCGCCAATAGGAAAGTGGTGCTGGACCTCTCCGGGACCACTTATGTCAGCAGCAATTGCTGGAGCGTCTTCTTGATCAACGCCCGGCGGGTCAAATCGGTCGGCGGGATTCTCCTTCTGGCGGGAATGAAGGGGGAGGTCCTGAACGCCTATGAGCTGCTGGAATTGCACCTCTTCATCCAAAAACTCCCCGACCTCTCCGCGGCCCTGACCCTCTCGTCCCTCCGGCCGGCGCCCAAGGTCAAGGCCTGATCATTTGGGTGTGGAAGGCGGGGGATAGCGCCAAAGCCCGAAGCAGCTCCCCGCCGAATAAAGCCACCGGGTTTGCGGGTCAACCCTCACCCATTCGGATTCCAGCCCCCCGTCCAAACCCTTGTCCCCCGGCTGGGGGGTGAGGCTTTTCCAGGTCTCCCCCCCGTCCAGGGACCGCCTGACGCTTTGGCTGCTCAAGTAGCGGTTGCCATGCCAGGCGGCGTAAACCACGTTGGGTTTGGCCGGGTCCACCGCCACCGAGATGGCTTTTTGGCTTCCCTGGTTGTCCTTCCCGAGGTGGTAGGAAAGGTTCTTCACCATTCCGGAGGATGGGTCAAATTGGTAGAGCGACCCCGTGGCGACGTAAATTTTCCGGCCCTTCCAATCATAGGCCAGGTCCAGGACCTTCTCTTCCATGCGGACGACCGGTTTCCAAGTGGCGCCATGGTCGCCGGATTGGACGACCGCCGTGCCCTTCGCGCCATAGAGTTCCCCGCCGCCCTTGGGATCGGAGTTGTAGGTGAAAACCCCGTCGCAGTCCGGCATGGCCTGCCAGGTTTTTCCCCCGTCTGTGGTGCGGTACTGGTCCCAGAAGGCCACCGCGGGATCCCTGGGGTCACCGCAGGAGGCTTGGGTGGAATTGCCCACCAGCCCCGTGTCCTTCCAGCGGCTTCCCCCGTTCGTGGAAACCATCAAGGTGGCGGGCCCGTCCCATTCGGCGGAGTTGCCGGCGAACATCACCTCGGGGTCCAAGGCGTAACCCCCGTAGTTGAAGCCGCCCCAGCCCTTGCCCGAAACCTCGAGGTATTGCCAGGTCGCGGGGGAGGCGCCGGCGTTTTCGGTGAAAGTGGAGTTGGTGTCCTGGCTGGTCAGGAGCAGGAAACCCGGGTGGTGGGGGTTGAAGTTGAAGAGCCCGGCGCAGGTCAGGCCGTTGAAGCCGTTGTTGGCCCAGGCGAAATGGGCCCCGCCGTCCGTCGTCTGGGTCACATAGCCCCCGCCGCAGCTCCAGGCCGTCCCCGCCTTCACCGGGCTCCAGGCGAAAAGCCAGGGCCGGTCGTTGGTGGGGATGAAACTCATGGAATCGTCCAGCTTGCAAGTGGACCAGCTCTTGCCGCCGTCGGCCGAATAGTAATGGCCTTGTTTGTAGTAGGTCCCCTGGTCGTCGTTGATCAACAGTTGGGCGGGGTTCGCCGGGCTCACCTTGAGGTTCTTGAGGCCGGGCTGGTCGGTGGCGGGAAGGCCTTCATTGCCCGTGGAAGTGAAGGTCTTGCCGGAGTCGGTGGAAAGATAGGCGCCGTCGGCTTTGTTGACATAAACGTTTTGTGGACGGGTGGCGATGACGTCCAGCCCCAGGACGGGCCCCTCTAAAACCTGCGTGAAGTTTTCCCCGTGGTCCGTGCTGCGGAAAAAGCCCTTGGCCGTGGCCACATAGACCGTCCCATCCGCGGGATGGACCTTCACGATGCCGTCCGCGAAAGGGGTCTGGATTTTGCGCCAGCTCTTTCCCCCGTCGGCGGACTTCCACAGTCCCCCGCCCGCGTCCGAATAGGCCACCCAATAGGCCAGGGCGCTGAAGGGCCCTCCCGGGCCCTGCCTTTTGCTGGAGGCGTCGAAGGCCACCGAGTCGTGGTAGGTTTCGGCGGCCTTGGTGGCTTGGAGCAACACCGGCTTCCAGGAGGAAGCCTGGTCCGTGGAAAGCCAAAGCCCGTTGACCGGGGACTTGCCTGAATTGGCCCCCACGGCCAGGGCCCGCCGGGGGTTGTTGGGGTCGATGGCCAGGGCCGCGCCGCCGCGGGGGGAAAAACCGATATTGGCGGGCTCCCAGGTGGTCCCGCCGTTCAAGCTGCGGTAAAGCCCGCCCACATTGGTGGCCATCAGGAGGAATTGGCCCGTGGAATCGACGGCGAAATTTTGGATTGTCTGGCAGCCTTCCCCGCCCCTATTGCCAGCCTTCAAACTTTCGCCCGTCACCATGGGAACGGCCTGCCAGGTGGAAATTCCGGCCCAGGCCGGGGCCAGGGCAAAGAGGACAAGCCCGAGAGATTGGAATATTTTTTGGAATTTCATAGCCGCTTTCCCTTGAGGATTTAGTTTCGGACACTGCTGATCTTCATAATCGCCTCAGGCATTGGTTAAAAAATAACCTCCCCCTCTGAAAGAGGGGGATTGAGGGGGAGTTAGTCTCTTTGAGTCCCTTTGGCGACTGCTAATACCCCTCCTTTTTCAAAGGGGGGGAACAGGGTTTTACTAAATTTACAGTTTCGTTTAATTTTTCCCCAGGGCTTCCTGGTAGATCTTCAGCAGCCCCTCATAGTGCCGCTCCAGGGAAAATTCCGCCAGGGCCCATTCCCTGGCCTTCCGGCAAAGGACGGAATAATCGTCCTTGGAAAGGGCCTGCATCCGCTTCACCTTGGCTTTCAAATCCTCCGCGTCAAAGGGGGTGAAAAGGAAGCCGCTTTCCCCGTCCCGCATCAGTTCGGGGATGCCCCCGATCCGGGCTGCGATGACCGGCTTGGCGTAGCCCAGGGGCTCGATGACCGCCAGGGGCGCGTTCTCGTACCATTCGGACGGCACCACGCAGGCCCGGGCGCCCTGGTAGAGGGCTTCCAGGTCCTTGCCGGTCTGGTATCCCACCAGTTGGATGTTGGAAGCCCCTTCCGCCATCTTCCGGCACTCGGCTTCCAGGGGGCCCGTACCCGCGATCTTGAGCGGGAGGCCCAGGTCCTTGAAGGCCGTAATCAGGGTGAAGACGCCCTTTTCCTTCGACAAGCGGCCCGTGAAAAGGTAATAACCGCCGTCCTGGAATTGCGGGCGATAGGCTGTCAAGTCCGCCGGGTTGTTCAGGACGGTCAATTGGTTCTGCGGGAAGCGGTGGGCAAGCTTGGACTGGATGAAGGCGCTGGGGCAGACGAATTTTTTGACCGAATCGTATTTCCCCAGCCAGGCGTTGAAATAGCTCTCGGCCGTGTAAACGGCCGAGGCCATCCGGTCTTCTTTGTGGCAACTGGTCAGGAAGCAGTGCAGGTAGTTGCCGTCGATGCATTTCTCGCAGATCTTGCCGTGGTCCAGCATCATGTAGGAGGGACAGACCAGCTTGTAGTCGTGGGCCGTCAGCACCGCGGGCACGCCCCTTTTCTTGGCCGCGTCCAGGACCGCCGAGGAAAGCTGGGCGTAGACGTTGTGGGCGTGGATGAGGTCGGGCTTGAAGGCGTCGATCACCTCGCCGAACTTGCGCAGGGCCTCCAGGGAATAGACGATCTTGACCGCGGCCTTGGCCTTGTGCAGCAGGGGGGCGTTGAAATAGTTCTCCTCTTCCACGAAATGGCCGGCGAAGGGGGAGGGTTGGTTTTGGGGGTGCCGCGAGGCGAAGACGGCCACCTCGTGGCCGCGCGCCTTCATCAGTTCCATCTCGGTGAAGAGCACCCGCTCGCAGCCGCCCTTCAGGTAGTAGTATTTGTTGGCGTAAAGGATCCTCATGACGCCTTTTTCCTTCCCTTGGCCATGTCCAGGTAAAGCTGGTGGAACTGCCCGGCGATTTTATCCCAATGGAACGATTCCAAAAGGCCCTGGGGCGCCAGGGTCCTCAGCCGGTCCGTCTCCGGCGGGTTGCTTGCCAGTTCCTCCATCTGGACCGCCAGGTCCTGCGCATCCCCCACCTTGAAGGTCCTTCCCCGCCCGCCCAGGGCTTCCAGGTTTTCCGCGATGTCGCTGGCCAGGCAGCAATTGCCGTAGCTCATGGCTTCCAACAGCACCGTGGGCAGGCCTTCCAACTCCGAAGGCAGGAGGAAGGCATAGGCGTTGGACATGAGCTCGGCGTAGGGCTTGCCGGTGACGTAGCCCGTGAAAAGGATGTCGGGATTGCCCGCGGCCAGGGCCTGGAGCCGTTCGAAATACTTCTTTTCGTGCCCTGCATCGCCCGCAATGACCAGTTTAAGGCCTTGGGGCTTCAAGGCCTGGTAGGCTTCGATCAAGGTGTGGAGCCCTTTTTCCGGCACCAGCCTTCCCGCTGAAAGGAAATAGTCCCTTCCCTTCAAGCCCCACGAGCGGGTGATTTCGGAAGGATCTTCCCGTTTGGGGGGATTGATGCCGGTGGGGATATAGACGCTGTCCTTCCCGTACTTTTCCTTCAAGTAGGCCTGTTGCACCCGGGAGACAACGCTTAGGGTGTCAGCCGAATGCACCATGATCCACTCGCTCATTTTTAGGAAGGCCTTCCCCGACGGGCTCCATCGGGACCTCTTCCATTCCAATCCGTGGCCTTGGACCAACACCGGGATACCGAACCAACGCGGGAGAAAGGTGGTCTGCTGGGTGAAGGAATGGAAGTGACCCACATCCGGTTTTTCTTTGAAGCAGACGTCCAGGGTAGCCAGGAAAGACGAGGTGATCTTTTCCCCCGCCTTGGTGGGCAGGGCGGCGAGGGTCTTGATACGCATGCCCTTGTAGTCGGCCGGAGGAGTGCCGTAATGGCGCATGGTGTAAACCACCACTTCGTGGCCCTTTTGCACAAGGCGGGGCCCGATCTCCTCAATGTACTTCTCGATGCCGCCACCGTAGGGCATTGTTTTTAGGATGATATGGGCGATCTTCATTGGGCGCTTTCTAAAACTCAAAGGGCGGAATCCAGCGGTAAAAGGGTGAGACTGTTGGAAAGCCTTGGAATCTTATTCCAGGGACAAAAAGCTACCATGCAACAGTCTCGACCCCAAAGATTTCCGCAGGAAATCGTGGGGTTACCTTGAAGGTGCCGTTGAAAAGCCCACCGCGGATGGGTTTTTCAACGCTCTTAAAGTGCCTTGTTTTAACCGGAACGGTGCCGGGAATCAAATCATTTGCGGTGATTTCGGGGTTATATCGGGATTAAGGGCTTATGAAGTTACGGCTTAAAGGCCCCGCGGGAATCATTTTGTGGACTTTAGGACAGGAATAAATCCATCTTTTGAAGGGCCTGGTCCAGGGATTCTTTCTTGCCGTCGATGGCCTTGCGGATGACCCCGGCCCAATGGTCCCTGTCGTTCCACATCTTCTCGAAGGCGGGCAGCAAGGCCTCGGCGTGGAATTCATCGATGTCCACCGCGAATTCGGCCAGGCCGAGGGATTCCATGTATTCCTTCAGCTTGAAAAGATAGTTGATCGAAAGGGTGGGGATGCCAGCCCCCGTGGAAAGAATGCAAGCATGCATGCGCGTGACGATGTTAACCCGCATGCAGGAGAGCAGCCCCTTGAACTCGCCGGGGGGCGTCAACCGGTCGATGATGAAAGCCGCCTCCGGGTGTTTCATCTTTTCCATCACTTCCCGGCAAACCTCCACATCGTCTTCCCTGCAGCCGTGGACAGGGTAATTGGTGGGGAAGAAAGCGATCTGGATCCCGTGCCGCTCCACCAACTGATCCGCCAGTTTCGCCGTTTCCTGGAGGTAGGACGGGTAGTTGCTGAAAGGGGTTGCTTTGCTGGCGCGGTAGGTCCATTTCAAGGCGCTGATCCCTACGAGGGGCGTATCGGGGGCCAGGGTCCTTCCCCGGAAGGAGGACAAAAGGGCCCAAGACTTCTCAGGCTTCTCCTGGGCCTGGCATACGGCGACATCTGAGGTCTCAATGACCCTTTCCGGGTCCAATTTCAGTTCCTCCAGGCAGGCTTTTGTGGATTGCCGGTCCCGAGTATAGACCAGGTTAAGTCGCCTCAGTGCCCCGGCAGCCAGGGCGCGGGTGGGTGCGTGCAGGAAAGGCCCGACCGTCGAGGGGAAAAAAACCACCCTTTTCCCCAGGGCCTTAAGCAGCCTCAGGTTCAAGGCCGAAAAGAAGAGGCTGCTGACGAACTTGTCGTTGAGCCGTTCGGCACCCACGCTGACCGCCAGGTCCGCCCATTGGAAGTGCCGGACCTTTTCCCGGAAAAGGGGAAAGGGCGCGGACTTCAGGAAAAAGGCCTGGAGGAAGGCCAGGGTAAGCCAGAGAAGGGTCTTGGAGAGCCAAAGCACCTGGACCCACCGCGGCTTCCGGTAGGGGAAATCATAAGCGTCGGGCACGGACTCCACGCCCTCGTAATGGAAAGCCTCCGGGTAATGGGCCATGATGCGGATTCTGCAACCCGGGTATTTGGCCTTGAGGAGCTTCACCGTATTTTCCACCAGCGCGCCGGAGCCGATATTGGCGTCCGTGTAGGCTTCAAAGATCAGGATGTTCCTGGGGATAAAGGTCATGGGATCCGGGGGGCGAGACTGGGATCGGCCAGGGGGATTTCCTCATCCCCAGCCCAGGCGGCTTCCCTCTGCCGCCTTTTTTCCAACACCTCCGTCCCCAGGTAGTAACCCAGGGAAATCCCGAACCAAGCCGTGTCGAAGGAGTAGAGGGTGATGGAATAGACGCTCGATAGGAAAAAAATGGCATAGGAATAGGCGAACTGGGGGCCCCAGGAGGCGCGGCTCCGGATGGCCCGGAGGAGGCGGGCCACCAGCCAAAGGTGGATGCAGGCGAGGATCGAGACGCCCAGGATGCCCTGGTCGTAAAGGGTTTCCAGCCAGTCGCTGTGGGCGGGGATGGCGTTCTCGTAATAGAGCCCCAGCATGGGCATGACCTGGAAAAAACCCGCACCGATGAACTTCTTGATCCCGACGAAGCCCTCCCAGTGGTCAAGCACGATCTGGTAGAAGATCCCGCGCCCCGAGCCCAGGGACTTGTCCCCCCCAATGTCGTCCATCCGGGCCAGGATATGGTCCTTGAAAAGCAGGAAGGCCCCCCCGGCCATCGCCAGGACCAGGCAGGCCCGGAAAAGGTCCCAGGCCAGTCGGCTTTTGCCCTCTCGGGGCACGCGGCGGTCCAAAACGTAATAGGCCAGGAAGCCCAGGATCAGGCCCATGAGGGCTCCCCGCTTGAAGGCCGCCACCATGGCAAAGAAAACCGTCAGCACCACGGGAAAACGGTATTTGGACTCGAAGGTCAGGTACAGGGGTACCAGCCAGACCAGGCTGTAGCCCAGGTTGTTGATGACCCCGTCGTTGTCGAAACCATTGCCTTCCGAATCCATGACGTGGGCGCCGACCCAAAGCCCCAGCAGCTTGTAGGCCAGGATGCGGAAGCAGACCCAGCCGAAGTTGAAAAGGACCATCCGGTAGAGCAGCGCCTCATCCAGGCAATCGGCCTGCCTTAGGAAATAAACGGACAGGCCGGCCAGGACCCAGAAGATCATCCGGGCCAGGTCCGTGGGGTTCACGACGTCGTCGGCATACAAGATTGAAACGGTCATGTCGCCGATCAGGAGGAACAGGAGCCAGAAGAAGGGGTCGATCCTCACGGCCCTGACCCTTTGGCCCAGGAAATAAAGGATTACCACCAGCATCAGGGCTACCTGCAGGCTCTTGAAGGCATAGGGCACCAGGCGGACCGTGAAGTTGCCGCGCTCAAAGGAAAAGAAAGTGTCGACGAAGATGTTGAGACCCAGGAGCAGGATCAGGGCCGATCCGACCCGTCTTAAGGAAATCATTTTTTATTTAATCTCCAGCCAAAACAAATTGAACCACAGAGTTCACGGAGTACACAGAGTAGGACAAGAAATTTGTTGGTTTAAACAAATGATTTTACTCTGTGACCTCTGTGTACTCTGTGGTGAAAAGCCGTTAACCTTTTGAAAAAAATCCGCCGGTCAAGAACCACCGGGCGGATTTTACGCCGGGCTGTAGCATTTTCCAAAGGGATTGGGGGAAAAAGGCGAGTCCCAGGAGATAGGCCGTATAGAGCGGAAACCGGGTCTTGGGGCATCTGTCCAGGAGCCGGAAGGCCTGTTCCCGCCAACCGTTGGCGATCATCTTGCGGATTTGCAAGAGTGTGGCCCAAACGGTGAATTTTTCAGCCTCCGATGACAGTTGACCCGCCTTTTTGAGCCTTTGGCCCATGGCCAGCCAGTCGAAATGGTTCATGGGCCCGAAGTAGACGCCCTTCCCCTCGGGTTTGCCCAGGAAATAGGTCGAATGAGGTTCCTTCAAATAGGCCGTCTCGTGCCTCAGGGCCACCTGGAACCAGACAAGAATGTCCTCCCCCGCCTTGAGGTTGTCCACGAAGGGGTTCTGGCGGGCGGCACTTAAGGGCAGGACCACCGAACTGGCGCAAAAAGGGGGGCGGCCGTAATACATCCAGTCGAAAAAATATCGCTTGCGGCCCCGCCAACCCGCCGGGAGCCTTAGGGGATTCACCCATTTTTCCTTTCCATCGTCGATCCAATAGTTGGTGCCGTAAAGCCCCGCCCCCGGAAAATCCCGGATCAGTTGTTTCAGGATGGAAAGATAGGAAGCTTCCCATTCGTCGCCGCTATCCAGGAAGGCGACGTATTTCCCCTGGGCGGATGCCACACCCGTATTGCGGGCGGCCGAAAGGCCGCTGCCCTTGGAAGAAACCCGCCGGATGCGCTTGTCCTTCGGGAGCCGCAGCTCCCGGTTTTTCCCTTCCTCCACGGCGATCAATTCCCAATCCCCTTCCCTCTGGGCCAAAACCGAATCGATTGATTTTTGAAGCCGGGCCCGGGGGGCCCGCAGGGGCAGGAGGATGGAGAAAAAGGGTTGTTTTTTCTTCATGAGGATGTTTTCCCCGTTTTGGGGCGTCGCAACAGCCCCCGTAATTTCTGGGGGGCTTTCGCCGGAAGGGCCAGGGCCGCCAGCAGGGCCGCCTGGTAGAGCGGAAAAAGGGTCTTGGGACAGCGGGCCCATTTCGCCAGGGCTTCGGCCCGGTAACCGTTGGCGATCATTTTTCGGATTTGGATCAGGGTGGCCCAGACCACGTATTTGCGGGCCGCCGGGTTGAGGAACCCGTCTTTCCTGACTTGTTCGCCCACCTCCAGCCAGTCCAGGTGGTACTGGGACCCGAAATAAGTGGCGTGGGTATTGTCGCTCACGGCCACGTAATAGGTGCCGAAGGGCTTGTTCCAAAAAACCGTCTCGCGCCCGAGGGAGGCCTTGAACCAGACCAGCAGGTCCTCCCCCGCCTTGATGCCGGTGGGAAAGGGGATGGATTTGGCCAGGGCCGAGGGCAGGCAGACCGAATTGGTGGAAAAGGGGGGACGGCCGTGGTAGCTGAGCTCGTAATAATCCTTCATCCTGCCCCTCCAGCCCGGGGGCAGGGGGATGGGGTTGTCCACCCGGGTCACGCCGTTGTCTACCCGGTAATTGGTGCCGTAAAGGCCCGCGCCCGGGAATTCTTCGATCAGCCCCTTCAGGGCCTCCAGGTATCCCTTGTCCCAATCATCGTCCGAATCCAGGAAAGTAATGTATTGCCCGCGGGCGGCCGCGACGCCCCGGTTGCGGGCCGCCGAAACCCCGGCGTTTTTCTGCACGATCAGCTGGATGCGCCGGTCCTTGAAGGCCTTGACGGCCGCGGGGCTCCTATCCTTGGAGCCGTCGTCCACCACGATGAGTTCGAAATCACGGAAGCTCTGGCCCAGGACCGACCCCAAGGACCGTTTCAGGTAGTCCTTCTTGTTGTAGACCGGCACGATGACGGAGAAGAGAGGCTTCCTGGCGTTGCTGGTCGGTTTCTTTTTCATTTGAGGGGCCTCTTCGGGTAAATCAAGGCGGACAGTATATAGTTCACCGCCTAGCCGGGGGTGTTCCATCTTTTTAAAAAGAATATGCTAAATGGGAGGTGGGGTGAGTACCCCATGTGTTCCGGAATGAATTTAGCCTATGAGGCTCAATGAAGGAGGATAACCTTGCCGGTCCGAATCTCCTGGGCGGAGCCTTCCCCGATTTGCAGGACATAGACATAGAGCCCGCTGGCGGCGGCCGAACCGTTGTTGTTTTGAAGGTTCCACAGCAACGTATTCAACCCCTGGCTTCCCTCGATTTGGGTGCTGTAAACCTGTTCCCCGCTCAAGGAGAAGAGTTTCACTTGGATGGAGCCCGGCTGGTCCAGGTTCACCAGGAAACGGACGGGCTGCCCGCCCGCGGAGAGGTTGGGAACGGCCACAACTTGGAATGTCCCATCCCGCGGCACGGACGACGGACTGGGGGTGACGGTGGGTGTGGCCGTAATCGTAGCCGTGGACGAGAAAAGTTCCGAAGTAACCCGCAACGGACGGGCGCTTCCCGGCGGCGGCGTGGGGGTCGGGGTCAAGGTGGGCGGTGGGGTCGGGGGGGCGTACCAATCGTCGTTGAAGGTTTGTTGGTCGTTCCATCCGTCGAATATCCATACCTGGTTGTTAAAGACCAGCCCGGTGATGGCGCTGCGCACGCCGAAGGGCGCGGCATAGGTGGAAACCGTCCAATTCGTCCCGTCCGGTGAATGGTAGACGTCGTTGTAGTAGGTATAGTCCGAGTTCGACTGGGCCCAGCCCCCGGCGACGACCAATTGGCCGTTATAGGACAGGCAGGCCATCTGGGTCCGAGCCGGCCAATAGGGGGTGGTGGACTGCGTCCAGTTCACCCCGTCGCTGGAGCTCCAAACATCGTTGAAGGTAGTACCGAAGCCGTCTTCCCCCCCGAGGACCCAAATTTTGCCGTTGAACACGGCACATCCGGGATAGGCGCGGGCGGCGAAGGGTGCGGTAGCCGTCGCCTCGGTCCAACTCGCCCCGTCGGAAGAACTCCAGACGTCCCCCAGGGCGGTCTCGCTGCTGTCATAGCCGCCGATGATCCAGATCTTGTTGTTGAAAACCACACAGCCTTGGCCGCTGCGGGCGGTCCAGGGCATGGTACCGGAGGTCTGGGTCCAGGTGACACCGTCCGAGGAGGACCAGACATCGTTGGAGGCCGAATAATTGACTTCATTCCCGCCCCCGATCACCCAAAGCTTGCTGTTGAAGGCCACCGCCCCCATGCTGTCGCGGGCCGAAAAGGCGGCTGAGGCCGTTGCTTCGGTCCAACTCGTTCCGTTGGTGGAATACCAGACGTCGTTGGTGTCCTCGAACTGGTTGGCGTTGAAATCGTAATTGTAGCCGCCGATCATCCACATTTTTCCGCCAAGGGTCACGGCCCCGTAATTCACCCTCTGTCCGAAATTGGTGTCTTTCGAAGCCCGGGTCCATTCCGAATACAGGTCGTTGGAGGGCGTAAAGGTGCTGGTGGGAGTTGAGGTGGGTGTCTTGGTGGGCGTGCTGGTCTTGGTGGAGGTCGCGGTCTTAGTGGGTGTACCGGTCTTGGTTGAGGTGGGAGTTTTGGTGAAGGTTTGGGTGATGGTGGCCGTGGGCGTGAGGGTGGCGGTCAAAGTAGGCGTTGATGAGGGTGAAGCCGTGGCGGTAAAGGTGGGTGTTGGAGTAGGCGTACTCGTCGTCGTATACGTCGCCGTGGGGCTGGGCGTGAAGGTGGCGGTAGACGTTGGAGTATTCGTGGTCGTAGAAGTAGAAGTATAAGTCGGGCTATTCGTGGGCGTTGGTGAAGGCGTATCCGTCGGGGTGGAAGTCGGGGTTAAGGTCGCTGTCAGGCTGGGCGTGGAAGTAGCCGTGGAAGTGGGGGTATCGGTGGCCGAGGAGGTGACCGTATTTGTGGAGGTAAAAGAAGGCGTATTCGTTGGGGAGGACGTGGGCGTGAAGTTGTTGACGAGTAGTCCCCATAGCGAAAAATGGTTAACAACCGCGGTCAGGAGGTGGTTCGACGTGTCTACTGTCGCGGGAACAGTGTTCCAATTCGTCCCATCGTAGTATTCCACCTGCAACTGATTGGCCGTCTCGCCTGAAGGTATCTGGCTTGGGTCGTAGGGGAAAACAAGCGTTACCGTACTGCTCCCGAAATTACTGATGGGGCCGCCCGGCCCCATCGCATTGAAAGTGTAAAGGTTCCCTAAAACCGAATAGCCGCCTGGTGGCGTCGCGGCCGAGGGGCTAAATTCGCTAACCGTCACCGTTGTCCCCTGGTCCAGGACATTCGGGCCAATTTCCACGCCGGTTCCGTTTGGCAACGAGACATCCACTCCGTTAGTCCCCACGGTGGCTTGGGCGGTGGGCAGGGCGGTGGGGGTGTTGGTAAAGGAAGGCGTAAAGGTCGGAGTATTGGTGTTGGTGGATGTCGGGGTAAGGGTGGGCGTGGGGGTGAAGGTGAAAGTCGAAGTCGGCGTATAGGTGGGGCTCAAAGGTTGGGTGAAATACCAAACGCCGTCGGCGCCGATAAGCCAAAGGGTCGTCGTCGTGGCGGCCAGGGGGCCTACATCGGGAGCGTCCGAATTGACCTTGCTCCAATTGGCCCCATCCATTGAATTCCAAATCGAGGGGTTAGCGACACCGCAATTGTCGCAATCATCCAATGGAACAATGGCGCCGGTCATCATCCACTCGGTGTTGTTGTAGGTGACCGGTGGTTCCGTGAACAAAGGTTGGCCGGAAGCGATGACATCCGCGCCGGGCATGGTCGTGGCGGCTTCCGTCCAACTGGTGCCGTTTGAGGTTGCCCATATATCCGTGAGCTGGGTTCCTCCGTTGAATGACCCGTTAAATGCGTTCCCCCCCATGATGAACATTTGATTGTTGAATGGATAGAGGTTCGCCCCCACCCGCGCGGGCCAAGGGGCGACCGTGAGGGAACCAGGCAGATTCGCTCCGTTGGGGAACAGCAAAACCCTGTTTCCACCCCCAAATGCGCCTCCTGCCAACATCACATTGAAGCCAAAACCGTTGACCGCCACTTGGCCCAAATCATTATTCGCGGAACTGTTAAGATCAAACGCAGTATTGGCCCAAGCTGATCCATCGATTGAATTCCACAACTCGTACCAAAAACCGCCTTGCGTATCGCCCTTATCAAGGAAAACCCACATCTTGTCATTGAAAAGAAAAACATCATCAATCTCGGCGGTAACTATGGTTCCCCCAAAAGTTACTGAGTTTGTGCCGTAAAAACCTGGAAATGACGTCACTAGAGACCAATTGGCCCCGTCACTAGAAGACTTGATACTAACGTCGTTGTCCTCTCCCAAGTGGTATCCCTCTGCCGAAAAAACATAAACCTTATCATGGTAACCCAATACGAAAGGATCACCATTGCCAACAGGTGGCGTGGGTCCCGCGAAACACCAGCCGTTTGAACAGGTTGGGGTTGGAGTGATGGTTGGAGTATCGGTGATCGTTGAGGTTGGCGTTAACGTCGGGGTTGGGGATGGCCCGACAATGGAAATGGCATAGTGACCGTCCCATCCCGGCGTGTAGTTGTACCAAGTAGAAGGGCCGGATGATAAGGACAATGTCGCGGGCATGGCAGGATTGGCATCGAGTGTCACTGCGGAGGCGATGGCGGGGTTGGCAGAACTCGAAGGTGTCGGGGCTATGTAAATGCTGACTCCTTGCCCTGTGATGCTGATGGGACAGGTGGCAAGTCCACTTGGAACAATAAAGGAGCCTTCCCAGTCGGGTAATTCATCTCTCGAAAAAGCTTCCCAAGCCCCACTAGCCGTAACTGCGCTTAACCCGTTACCCACTACCACCTGTAAATTCTGTCGAGTGTCTATGGATTCATTCGTAAAAATATCAATAACTGCTGTCGTACCGGCATTTAAAGTTTCATCAAGAACAGTGATAGGAGTTCGGGAATCCGGCTGGTCACTGAAAACGATGTGTTGAATGGTTTTTACCATTGCGCCTTCCGCCGGTGAATCGTCCCACTGGAATGAATATCTCAAATTTTGGTCCGAGGAACTGTCATCCTGGAAAACATCAACAGCTCGCACCACAGGCGGATTCACTGCGTAGTAATAATTGAGTATTCCCTGATAGTTCCAGCCCGGCGTGGATTGGGCCAGATTATTTGCTCCGTCTTGGCTTAAGCCTAAACCACCTACAGTTACAATGCCCTGGCCGACATCATCGGTATCGCGACGTTTTAAATATGCAGGGAAATTCCATTTGCTTGGATCTGCGTTATAAAAAATCTCATCGTTCGAGTTACCATCAAAGCCATTTCCATATCCCGCAATAATTACTTGATCCGAGCCAGTTACAGCCCCGCTTTCAGAAATTCCGCTGTTAGTGCGGTCGAAAGAGTAAATGGCCTGGCCAGCGGTTAAAGTAGTCGCTTGTCCCGCGATCCCATCGTTGCCTTCGTCGTCGCCATCCCAGCCAGCAAGCGATGGCACATAAGAAATAAAAACTTGGTCGTCAGTATTTCCGATGGTGTCATAGTTATATACCTGTCCGCTAGTCGCAGTGACAGGCACTTCCGCTTTGTATGGAACGGCGAATCCGACTGCGTATGACCTAGCCGCCACCGCCTCAGTTTTGAAGACCTCTAATTGATTCCAAGTGGGAAAAGTCTCAGCCCGCACTACGCCTTTAACATAGGTTTCAAAGGGCATCTGTAGAATCACTGTAACAGGCGGCCCCCCTGGAGACGGCGCTCCGTTAATTGTAAGAGCCTGCATTTGAGTCACAAGAACATCCATGTCTGGATAAATAAGTGAAACGCCGGAGCTGTTCCCATATGTGTTTTTGATAAGGTCAGAAACCGGATAAGAATTTGTATCGGTATTAAATTTAAAGTTGGCGGGGTCTACAACACCTACTGTGATAGATGTGGGCAAAGAAAAAGGCGATGAGTTCGCTTGGGAAAAAGCAACCGAAGTCACGGACAAAACAAAAAACAGAAGAAAATAAAATCTTAGTTTTTGATCCATTGGAAAATATGCAGCCCTTCTTCAGATGCCCACATTTGAAAAATATTTCCATGAATGTCGATCGCCAATTCGTTACCGTCAATCCGTTTGTCAAAAACATCTAAATCAACAGGGATTTCAACAAGTTTTTGACCAGCAGGGGTATAAAGCATTACCGAGGCTTTGTTAAATGGGTCTTCATAAAAATTTCCAGAAAAATATTTGCACAAAAAATAAGAATTGCCGCTGTCATCAATACCGATTAGATCGGTCCACCCTAAACCTTTATCGCCTTCAATTTTTATTTGAATTTTATCTCGATCAATATGACCGCCTATTTTCTTTAAATGTTCATTGATTTTTTTCGAATAAATAATAAAAGAATTGAAGCCCGTTCTACCAAAATCAAGTTTTGCGGGTTTGAATCTGGATTTGGGCCGGGAAAACAATTTCGGAGGAAGTTTTTCCGGTTTATCACCATTGTCTCTTATAGTCATAGCTTGGTCGTTGACATCATAAACAACGCCATTTTCCTCATGCCCAAGATTGAAATTTTTATAGTCAACTTGGGTCCCATCAGGCTTTATGAGGAAAAAACCAACCGAACTATCCTTCCTGTGATAGGGGGCATAAATGGATCCATCGCCATCAACCTGCCATAAGCCGCCTACATTTTCGCCGTCAATTTTTTTTACCGCCCCGTTGGATGAAAGAACGTAAATTTGATTTGTCTGTCCCCAAAAATAGATATTTCCGTTGCCATCGATTCTTAAATATCTCGGCCAGCTAATTGACGTTGTCTCTACCGTCTCAACCTCTTTGTTCGTTCCTTTTTCAACCTTCGCATGACGCTCTTGAATCTTACTCAGCTTTACTTCGTTTTCTCCAGCACCCCATTTGAAAAAACCAACTTCCTTTTTGGTGAAGCTAATCGGTGCATCCGATTGGGCAAATATGACCGGTGGGGAGAAGGTGAGGAAAGATGCGATGAAAAGCAAAAAGCAAAAAGAGAAGTCAACCCAGCTCTTTCTACTTTTCCACAATCCGCATCCGAAACGGGTGTTGTTCTCTTGTCTCATCCCATCCTCCCCTTGCTTCCCCCACTTTTTGACCAATCCTTGTCTCGTTGCCCGACCATCCTATCCTGCGTTTCAGGTTATGCCTAGAAAATTTGGCGTTAATGAACCGTGGTTTTTAAAAGATACTGGTGATACTGTAATGCCCGATAAATTTTGGGAGGCTCTTGAACAAAGGGGTCAGGCTGTCATTTGACACGAGAAAAACCATAAGGGATTTGCTCGCCGGCAGCAAAACACCTAGCGGCGACCGCCTCGGCTTTGGAAGCTTCTGTAAGTGCTGAATCTAACTCGGTTCTAACAACCCCTTGAATGTAAGTTTCAAAAGGCATTTGAACGAAAATTTCAGGTTCACTACTTGGGTTGCTTATTAATTCATCATAAAGATCAGAGACAGGTTCCGAAGGATAGATGAGAGAAATTCCTTCAACAGACACGCTCTCATTCAATAGATCGATAATTGGAATATGCCCAGCCGAATTGGCAGAAACACTCGCACTATCTACAACGTCAACCGCAATAGTTCCGGGAGGCAATGGGATTGATTGGGCATCAGCGATCGAAAATATACCCCAGCCCAAAAACAGGATAAGTAAAGTTTTTAATTTTTGGCCCATTTATAAATATGTATCCCGTCTTGAAATGCCACCATTTCAAAAATGTTTCCATGAATATCGATATCAGTGGGGCCGCATTGACCATCGAAATAATTTTTCTCGATTGGAACTTCGGCCAGCTTTAGGCTTCTTGAGGAATAAATGGCCACATAAGCGGCTTTACAAGGTGTATAAATTGCTGTTGATTCATGAGTGCAGATTTTAAAATAAAAATTTTCATCATCATCAACTCCCATGAAGTTTTGATCGTTATTAAATCCGAGTTTTATTTGGACTTTTTCATTATCAATTCTTTTATTTATTTTCTCTAAATGTTTATTGATTTTTGCGGTGTCAAAAGTAAAAGTTCCAGTCACAAAATCTTTTTCAAAGTCGGCTTCCGTTTGGTTTGAAGTTAACTTCGGAAATAGAAGCGGCGGTTTTTTCTCAGGCGTATTATTGTTATTAAATATCGTTACAGCCCTGTCACCTTTTTCTTTTTTTTCATATGCAATGCCGTTTTCTACGTGTCCAAGATCGAAATCCGCGTAATTTTCTTGTGTTCCATCTGGCCTTGTGAGAATAAAACCAAGCGGTTCCCCCTTTTTGTGAAAAAATGAATACACATTGCCCATTTCGTCCACCGTAGAAAAACCACCAGTCTTTTCAATACTGATTGTTTTGATCGAGTTCCCATCCGGCGAAACGACAAAGATAAATCCATTTCCACCGTTGAAATATAGGTTGTCATTGCCGTCCATTCTGAAAGTATTCGCCCATCTATATTGGTTCAAAACCGTTTTTTCCGGCTTCGAATTTTTTTTCGCTCTTTGACTAATACCACCTGTGCTCAATTTCACCTCTGTTTCACTTGTTCCCCATTTGAAAAATGCAATTTCTTCTTTGGTGAAACTAATTGGTGCGTCCGATTGGGCGAATATAATCGATGGAAAAATAGCAAGAAAAGATGCGATGAAAAACAAAAAACAAAATGAGAAGTCAAACCTCCACTTTCCACTTTTTCCCCATCCCAATCCAAAACGTTTTTTGTTCTCTCGCGCCATTTCATCCTCCACTAGCTTCTTCCTATGTTTCTTTTGACCAATCGTTGTCCTTCGCCCGACCATCCTATTCTGCGTTTCAGGTTATGCCTAGAAAATTTGGCGTTAATGAACCGTGGTTTTTAAAAGATAGTGGTGATAGTGTAATGTTCGATAAAACTTGGGAGGTTCTTATGAGGTTGTCAGCTTTTTCCATGGTTTTGGCCGTTTCCTTGGCTTCAAGCTTTCCCCTCGAAGCCGCCCCTTCTTCTACGGTTCAAAGCGCCACCCCCTTGGTTCACCAATTCAACACCCGTTTGAAAAATCAATTGATGCTGATCCAGGCGGGGCTTAAGTCCGGCAAACTGACCAACGACCAGGCCGCCGCCTTGAGGACCTCTCTGGCATCCGCCCGCCAACAAGAAATAGCTTTCTTCCAGCAGAACGGAAGCAACAACTTAACGACGGCCCAGCAGGCCAAGTTGAACGTCCTGTTGAACCAAAATTCCGCCACTCTTAATGAGCCCGCTTCTGCGGTCAAATAGTTTCAATCTCAACTGAAATAAAAAAAGCCTCTGCCTTTGGCAGGGGCTTTTTTGTTCTGAAATTATCCAAATTAGCAAACCTTGTTTAAATTACCCCTCACCCTACCCTCTCCCTCAAAGGGCGAGGGTTTTGGAGTGTTTGCCAACCGGATGGTGCGGTTTTGAAGCCGGGGCCAAGGCCATGAACCTTTGGTATTCCCTGGGATGCAGGTACCGGGCGAACCGCTTGGAAAAATAATTGTGAAGGAAATAAGCGGGGCTCAACAGGCAAATCAAGGATAAAAGAAAATAGTTCACCGGCTTGCTGGACCTGCGCCATTTCTCCAGGAAAAGGCGGTTGACGATCCTCCAGCGCAGGGGGGCCGGCGGCCGGAAGGATCGGGGAGGCCCCAGTTCCCGGCCATGCCGCATCCTTTGGAGCAGCAGCTGGCGCGCCTCCCGGACCGCCAGGACCTGCTGGATGCGGTTGCGGGAGGAAATGCCCTGGGGGTTCAGGGTCATATCCACCAGGAATTCGTCCACCACATGGGCCTTCCCCCTCTCCATCATCCGGAGGAAAAAATCGTAATCCTCCGCCGGATAAGCGGCCTCCCGGTAGGCCAGGCCCTGGGGGTTACGGTACATCGTGGTGGTGTGTTGGAGAACGCAACCAAAGTGGAAAAAGGCCTTCCGGATCTCTCCGTCTTCCACGGGATAGCGGGATTTCATCACTTCCGCCCCTTCCGGGTTTACCCACCGCACCTGGCTTCCCAGTACCACGCAATCGGGGTGGCGCCGCAGGTATTGGAACTGCCGCTCCAGCCTTTCGGGCCGGCTGAAATCGTCGCTGTCGAACCGGGCGATCACCGGCGAGCGGGCCGCCTTCAGGCCCCGGTTGAGCGAAGGGACCAGGCCCAGGTTGCGGGGGTTGCGCAGGGTCCGGATGCGCCGGTCCTTGCGGGCATAAGCCCCGAGAATCTTGGGGGATCCGTCGGTGGAGCCGTCGTCCACGATGAGGAATTCGAAGCCCCGGAATGTTTGGGAGAGGATGCTGCGCAGGGCCCTTTCCAGGAATTTTTCCCCGTTGTAGACGGGCATGAGGACGGTCAATAGCGGTTTGCGCCCGGTGGCCATCAGGCCCTTCCCTTGCTTGAAACCTTCCGGTAACGCGCCACCGACAGCCAAAGGAAGAGCCCCAGGATGAGCAGTTCGCTGGCGAGGTTGGTCAGGGAGGCCCCCATCATGCCGAACCGGGGGATCAGGAAGAGGTTGCAGCCCAGCGAGAAAACCGCGGTGGCGACGGTGGCCAGGCAGACCTTGTGGTCGAAGCAGTGGTCGGTGAGAAGTCCCCAACCGTAGACGCCGCTGACCAGCACCACGATCTTGGAGGTCACCAGGAGGACGCAGGGCAGGCCTGCGGATTCGAAGCCCGGCCCGAAAACGAAGGGGTAGCAGGCCGGGATCACCAGGAAACCCAGGGCGGCCGCCGCCGCGCCGCCGATCCCGAAGAGCCCCAGGAGTCTCCCCTGGTGTTTCCACAGGACCTTCTCCCCTTCCTTGCGCCACTCGATGAACCGGGGAAACAGGAGCACGGGGATGAGGGTCAAGGTGGCGTTGACGGCGTCGGTCACGCGCACCGCGGTGCGGTAACGGCCCAGTTCCTCGATGGGCCGAAGCCATCCGAGGAAAGGCTGCTCCAGCAGGGTATAGACGTAGATCGCCAGCATGGAGAGGAATAGCCAGCGGGATTTCACCGCCAGGGCCCAGGCTTCCCCCAGGTTTTGGAAGGAACAGAAACTTCCCTGAAAAGGGGTCAGGCGGTAAACCGCAACCCAATAGGCCGTTGTCACCACGGTGGTGACGGCAGTGATCACCAACAGGTCCGCCCCGGCCGACATGCCCGGCCTTATCAAGCCGAAATAAAAGAGGGCGGTGAGGAGGGGTTGGAAGAGGGCCAGGAGGGACTGGAACTGCTGCTTCTCTGCGGCCTGGAAGATCCAGGCGGGTTGCAGCGAAAGGAGGAGGAGGTTGGGCAGGAAGAGCCAGCCGACCCGCTGGTAATCGGGCGGAACCAGGTGGAGGACGAGGATGGGAACGGCCGCCAGGCATAATCCGACGGCTGTCAGCAGGCGAAAACCGTAGGTCGTCCGGATGAGGCGGTTTCGCGCCCCTTCGTCGGGGGAGTGCTTGTATTCCCGCACGAGCAGTGTGGGGGAAAGGGCCGCGAACAAAACCGCGGCCTGGAAGACCAGGTTTTGCACCATGCCCGAGAGGCCCAGGTTTTTGGGGCCCAGGCAACGGGCGACCCAGACGGCCCCGGCCGCGCCGGAGGCCATTCCCAGGACGCGGGAGGCGGTCATCCAGGCGGCCTTGTGGACAAGGCCGGGTTTCGGGAGGAGTTTTTTTCCTTTTCGTTGGGGCTTCGGCATGGGTTCTTCAGCGGGACCTGGGATTTTTTTTGCGCAGGCCGTCCAGCCGCCGCCAGGACAACCCGAAGCAAAAGGCCAGCATCAAGGTTTCGGAAAGGAGGTTGACGCAGGCGGCCGTGGTCATGCCGAACTTCGGGATGAAAAGGAGGTTCGACCCCAGGGAAACGGTCGCGGTGAGGACGCCCGCCGCCAGGACCTTCTTGTCGTAGTTGTGGTCGGTCATGAGCCCCAGGGAGTAGACCTGCCCCAGGCAGTCCACGATCTTGGCCGAAAGCAGGATCGCGCAGGGGAAGGCCGCCTGGGCATAGGCGGACCCGAAGACCGGGGTATAGGCGGAAGGAATGATGAGGAAGGCCAGGGCGGCCGTCACCGCGCCCAGGAGGGCGCCGCCGGCCAGGAGCTTGGTTTGCCGCCCCCAGAAGAACTCCTCCCCCTTTTTGCGCCACTCGATGAACCGGGGGAAAAAGATGCTGGGCAGGATGGTCAGGAAGCCCTGGGCCGCGTCCGTCACCCGCACCGCCGTGCGGTACTTTCCCTGTTCTTCCAGGGAGGAGAGCCAGCCCAAAAGGGGCTGGTCCAGGTTGTTGTAGACGTAGGTGCAAAGGAAGAAAAGGAAGAGCCAGCGGGACTTGACGACCAGTTCCCCCATTTCCCGCCAGCCGTCCCAGGCGAAAAAGGAATCCTGAAAATGGGTCAGCTTGAAAACCGCCCTCCAGTAAATGAAGGTCACGGCGGCGGTGACCAGGGTGATGCCCAAAAGATCCCAGCCCGCCGACATGCCCGGCCGGATGACCACGGCGTAGTAAAGGGCCACCAGCGCCGGCTGCAGGACGGCCAGCATGGACTGGAATTGCTGCTTCTCCGCGGCCTGGAAGATCCAGGTGGGCTGCAGGGCGGTCAGGAAAAGGATGGGGAGGAAGAACCAGCCCGCGAAATGGAAGGAAGGGGGTTCCAGCCTGAGGGCCATCACTCCCGCCGCGAGGACGCAGAAGAGGAGCGCCACGGCCAGCCGGAAGCTGTTGGTGACCTGGATGAGGCGGTTCCTCTTCTTGTCGCTTTCCAGGTTCTTGTAATCGCGCACCAGCACCGGGGGGTAGATGACGGCCAGGAAGGCGCCGGAAAAAAGGGCCAGGCTTTGCACCATGCCCGAGATGCCGAAGTTAAGGGGCCCCAGGCAGCGCGCCGCCCAAACCGAACCCAGGGCCGCGAAGCCCAGTCCCAATCCCCGGGCTCCCACCATGATGGCGGCTTTGTTGAGGAGTTGGGGACGGTTCTTGAGTTTTCCGAAAAGGCTGTTTGGGGGAGGAAGGGATGTCGGGGACGGCATGGGAATCCCTTGGGTCCGGGCGGTCTTAGGCTGGAAGGCCCGCGGCTTTGGATGAGGTTTGCGTTTTTTTCAAGGCTTTCCGTTCGGGAAGCCCCAAATCCCACAGGGGGCCCGCTTCCTTCTTCACCCCGTTGAGGACCGTTCCCCAGATGGACACGTGGGCCGCCTGGAGCTGCTGCACGGCTTCCTGGAAATCCCGGCGCCGGGTGGAACCCCAACGGGCCAGGAGCAGGACCCCATCCAGGGCGGCGCAGGGCACCACGGCATCGGGAGAGGCCATCAGGGGCGCCCCGTCGAAAACCAGGAAATCGAACTTGGACTTGGCCTCGCCCACCCATTTCTTGAGGGCGGCGGGATTGAGCGCGCCGGAAAAATCGGACGAGCCCGCCGGAGCGGGCAGGAGGGTGAGGTTGGGGACGCCCGAGGGTTTGGTGGCCTCCTTCAAACCGGCCTGGCCGGAGAGGAGTCCCGAAAGGCCGGGCGTTCCAGGGGTTTCCAGCTTGAAGAGCCTGTCCAAACCGGGGTTTTCCAGGTCGGCGTCGATGAGCAGCACCTTCTTGCCGGCCTGGGCCAGGTTGAGGGCCAATTGGGCGGCCGTCAGGGTCCTTCCTTCGCCGCGGCGGGGGGAAAGGACGCCCACGGCCTGGGGGCCGGACTCGGGCCGGGCAAGCAAAAGATGGGCCCGGAGGGACTTGAGGCTTTGGGCGAAATCCGGGTCCGTGGTCTTCGCTTGTGGCAGGGCTTGGCCCGGGTCCTTGAGCAAGGGTACGGAGGCCCAGAGGTCGGCCCGGACGGCTTGGGCCAGGTCCATCTCTTCGTAAACCTTATCTTCCATCCTTTCGAGGGTGAAGGCCGCCGCCACTCCCAGGAAAAGACCGGCCAGGAGCCCCAGGATGACCGAAACGCCCTTCTTGGGCGAGACCGCCTTGTCCGGGACGGTGGCGGGGTCCACCACCACGATGCCGCTGTCCTCGTTGTTGGACCGGATGCGGCTTTCCTGTTCCTGCTCCAGGAGGGACTTGTAGATGACCTGGTCCGCCTCGGCTTCGTTGGACTGGTTGAGGTAGTTCTGCTTGTTGGATTGGTCCGCGTCCAGCTTGGCGCGGATGGAATTGAGCTGGCTGTGCAGGAATTTGTAGCGGGCTTCCTCGCTCTCCTGGTTCAAGTCCTGGTTGACTTCGATGAAGCTTTGGGCCCAGGCATTGGCCAGGTCGGCCGATTCCTGGGCGGTCTTGGCGCGGGCCGCGATGGACAGCAGGTTGGAGCGCTTGACGTTGTCCACCTTGACCTGGTGCTGGAGATACCAGATGAGCTTGAACTGGTCCATCTTCTTGTACTCGGAGTTGTTCAGCAGGTTGAGCTTTTGGATGACCCCCGCCGCCACCTTGTCGGCCATGGCGATCTGCATGGAGGTTTCGATGGGGTCGCCCGCGGAGGTCAGGAAAGCCATGCTCTGCATCGCGTTGGCGCCGGCCTGGGCGGAGGAGTCGGGGACCTTGACCGTAGTGACGGTTTGGTAGGTCTTGGGCCAAAGGAAGCCGTAAAGGCCCGCCGCCACCACACAGGCCAGCGTGACCTTTTGGACGACGCCGCGGCGGCGCCAGAGCACCTTAGCGAGTTTGCGCAGGTCCATCAGGGGTTCTTCGGCCGGATTGATCGGGTTTGGCATGGCTTTTCTTCCGTCCTTACTTGATCTGGGTGGCGATGATGGCGCCGCTGGCGACGATGCTGGCGATGATGGCCCAATCGCCGGAGCTGAGCCCTTCGCTCTTGGGGATCATGAGGATGTCGCCGGGATAAAGGACGGGCGGTTTGTCCTGGGAGCCCTTGTCCGTCAGGTAATGGTTCAGGTTGATGCTGTCCTTCTTGTAAGTGTCGCCGTGGATGATGATGGCCCCGCCCAGGTTGGCGTCCGGCATGGTTCCTCCGGCATCCGCCAGGAGGGAGAAGATCGAGGGCTCGCCGCGGATAAGGAACTTGCCCGGATGGCTCACGTCGCCCAGCACCGAGACGTTGTAGTAGTTCGACGACCGCACCAGGACGGTCACCTGGGGGTTGTTGATGTAATCCCGCAGTTTGAGCCGCAGCAGTTCGGCCGCGTTGATCTGGGTCAGGCCCTTCAACTGGATCTTGCCCAGGAAGGGAAAGAGGACCATGCCGTCCGAATCCACCATGTAATCGGTGGGGAGCTGGCTTTTCCCGCCCCCTTCGCCCGCCGCCCCGGAGGTATAGCCGTTGCCCGAGGAGAAATTGACGACGTAAATTTCCAATTCATCCCCCGGGCCGATGAGCAGGGAGGGATAGGTGCTGACCGTTTTATCCGGGGCCGGGGTCCCCTCGATGGCATCGGCGGGCGCGGAGGCGGCGGGGGCCTTCGTTTTTTTCGAGTGGGAAGCGGCGAAGGCCGGCGCCAGGGGCGACAAGGTGAGGCAGGCCGCCAAAATCAGGCTCATGCGGGCGAAACCGGGCCGCTTCGGCGTTTTTCTTTTAACTGGGTCCATCGTCATGGGCAAAATCCTTAGGTGCCGTGGCCAAAGTTCCCTCGGCGAGGGACATCCCCACGGAAAGGCGGTGATTATAACAACCCCTTGGGCCCATGGGAATCCGATGTTTTTGACGCGCTGGGAAAAGGGATGGGCCGGGCTGGAACCCGGGACCGGCCGGGAAAACACCGGTTTTAGCCTGCCTTAATTGCTGCTGGCATTGACGCCGTTGGCGCCCTTGCTGCCGTAACGGCGCCTTAAAAGGCTGGACCGGACCTTGGCATGGGACAAATTCTTGATTTCCACGTGGGAAGGGTCGGAAGCCGGGGTGTCCAGTTCACGGAGCCGGCGGAGGATGTCCTTCATGAAACTGCTCACCAGCACCCTATATTCCACGTCCAGTTCGCTTTCCCCCGCGATGGGCTCGAAGATCCAATAGGCTTCGATTCCCTCGTCTTCCAGCGCGGTGCGTTCGCGGAAGACCTCGAAGTTGCCCGTGTTGATGTCGGTTTTCATGAATTGCAGGTGCTCCCTTTGGATGTCGTGGGGCCTCTCCCAGAAATAAAGGAGGCCGCCCTTTCCGTCGGCGTCGGCGTCGGCCTTGATCCAAAAACCCTGCACGCCGAATTCGGCGCAGGTTTGGCTGGCCAGGGCCAGGGCTTCCTCCCGGTCCGCCACCAGGTCCAGCTTGGCGCGCTGCATGTCCAGGAACTTGTGGGCCATCAGGTAGTAGGGCCTCTTGCCCGCCAGGGAGCCCGCGTCCGCGAAGTCGAAGAAGCCCATGCGGGGCATCAGGATGGTCAGGATCACGACCACCGGCAGGAAACAGAAAACCGCCAGGGCCTTGTCCCCGGACATGGCGAGCAAGGCTGCCGCCGTCAGGAGCAGGTTGAAGGAAGCCCCCACCGCCGAAATACGCAGCGGACCCCAGCCTAATTTGAGGAGCCGGTGGTGGATATGCTCCTTTTCCGACCATTCCATGGAACGCCCGAAATAGAACCGTTTGATCCCCCGGCGGATGGTGGAAAGGAAGACTTCCAGGAATGGATAACCCACGATCAAGGTGGCGAGGATGGCTTGGAAATGGAAGGGCATGGGATTCGCCTTGGCGCTCACCGACCCGAAAAGCATGGGGCCGGACTGCCCGAGGGAGACCAGGCCCGCCGCCGCCCCGAAACCCAGGGCATTGGCTCCGGCGTCGCCCAGGTAGATCTTGGCCGGGGGCCGGTTGTAGGCCAGGAAAACCACCAGGCTTCCCAGGGCCGCCGCCGCGAAAAGGCACAAGCTCGGGTCGGACTGGAGGTAGCCCGCCACTCCCAACCCAAGGAAAACGACGACCGATACCGTTCCCGCCAGTCCGTCCACACCGTCCATGAAATTGAACCCGTTCATCAAGGCCATGATCCAAAAAGCCGTGAAAGGCAGGCTGAAAAAAGCGAGGGGAACGGGCGGGAAACCGGGGATATGGAGGAAGTCGAACCGGTAGCCGAGGAAGGCGAAAGAACCGGCCAGGATGGCTTGGAGCCCGAACTTCCAGGAGGGCCTCAAGTCCACAAGGTCGTCGGCCAGTCCCAGGAACCCCGCCACAAGGGTCCCGGCCAGGACCATGAAGGCTTTGGTCCACTGGCTCTCAAAGCCGGGCAGGAAATGGCCGGCAGGGAAAAAAATTCCGACCACCACGGCCGCCAATAGGGAAAGAAGGAAAAGGAGGCCTCCCACGCGCGGGATGGGGGTGCTGTGGATCTTCCGCCCACCCGGCTTGTCGACTAGGCCGAACCGGGAAGCCAAACGGACGATCACAGGTTTGGCAAGAAGGCTCACCGCGGCGGCGGTTGAAAAGACAAAAAGCAAAATTTGAAAATCCATAAATACATCCGATCCGAAAATAATTCTGGCGTCTCTGGAATGGGCAAAAAATTTCCGGGGGGTGGAAAGCGGAGTGCCTGCAGGATGGCCCGCCAGGCGGCTTTTCGGAAACTTCGACATTTCGATTCAGAATTTTGGCCAATATAACCCAAAGTCGGGCTTAACAAAAAAAGTTTTTGTTAAATTAGTGTCTGCTTTGTCAAAGCGACATTGTTGTGGGCCATAAGAGTTCGTTCTTAAGCGGAAATGAGCGAATCCGTCTTCAAAACCTGAATTTTGACGAAAAAGCTGAATAGGTTTGGTTTAAAAACGATTTCTTACGGCCTCTCAGTAAAAAAACCGTAAGAAGTTTTACTGATTAACCTTTCGTGGAAGAGTTTTTGGACCGGTTTCACCCTGGAAGGCTAAGGAGGGTCGAGGGAGGGCCGGATGGGATAACATCGATGTCGGTGAAAGGAAGGCACGCAGGGCCTCTTTCGTCCTCCGCGGGATTCCACCCGCAGAGGACGGTTCGGCCTTTATTTTTTGAAGGTCCCGGCGATCACCAGGGCCGCGCCCATCAAACTGGTATCCTTGAAAAAGCTCATCATGGCCATCATTTTCATTTGGGGGTTCGACATTCCCGGCAGGTGGATGGTCACGATGAAGATGAGCAGCATCACCGCCAGGCCGAAACAGGCGTTGCGCCCCTGTTTGCCCGTAATGATGGCCAAGGCCGCCAGGATCATGGCCACACCGGTGAAGTAAATCCAGAAGACACCGCCGGGGATATAGGAAGGGACCATCCCCCCCATTTGTCCGGCGTTCATCATGTGCCCGAGGCCGAAACCCAGAAACGGCAAGGCGTAAAGCACCCGCCCCACGAAACCTGTGAGCTTATCCATAAATCCTCCCTGATCTTTGGTCTGGACGGCTTGAACCTATTTTAACGGGACCCTTGGCCTGGAATCCGGGCGGGGAATGGATTTTGGGTTAACCCTTTTAAGCCTTTGGACGGGCCCTACCCGCCCCAGGAAAAACGGAACGCCGCCAGCTTCCAGTCGAACCAGCCGTTTCTCTGGAACAAAAGGGACATTTTATTGTCGGGGGTCTGGACCTGGCTCAAGTAGATGTCGATGGCGTAAACTTCCGTCGATTCGTAATGCCGGTCGATGGGAAAAGGCGAGGGCCCTTCCGGCACCTTGTCCGGCGGGGGACTCCCCGGTTCCATCCGGACGCCCTTCATCATCAGGACCACCGTGTCGGGCGTCACGAAGGAATCGGCGATGGCCTGGATCTGGTCGGGGGAAAGGTTGGCGGAAGGATTGTCCGTGCGGTTGTAACGCAGCTTGGCGTAATCCGACACGTTTTTCTTGAGGGAAGGAATATCCATGAAGGGCTGGAGGGCTTCGGGCTTGCCGCCGTCCACCGCCGCCTGGAATTGGTCAAGAAAGGGGTTCACACAATAGCCGTACCAGCCGGCCAGGCCGGCGGCACAAAGGACGATGAGGGCAAGGAACCATTTCATGGGAGGACCGCCTTTGAAAAATCAACCCGTCCGGTGAGGCCTTAAAAATCCTCGGCGACGACCTTCACGCTGATGGTGGGTTCGGTCTTCTTGCGGGTGTAAACCACTTCTTCCGTGTCTTCCAGCACCGACACGATGGCGTTGCCCGTGCCGATCAGGCTCAAATGAGCCGACTTGAGGGTTCCCGGATAGCTGTGGAGCCCGGCGAAATGCTTGGAGGACTGGTGGATGTAGGTATAACCCTGGGGATCGTAGCGGCAGGCCGATTCGATGACGGGCTTCTGGTCGTCCTTGTTGAGCGCCTTGGTGAGCATCAGCTCCAGGCTGTCCTCGTCGAGCTTCCGGTCCTGGATGTCGAAAAAGACCGCCGACACGCAGTAGTTCTCATCCGGGGCGAAACGCAGTTTGCTGGCGGCCTTCTTGACCGAATGGAACAGCTTGTCCGGCTCTTCTTTCAGGGCGATTTCCTTGCCCACGATCTCGTTCAAGGTGACGGTCTTGGCGGGTTTTTTGAGGAGCTTGTTGGTCTTCTCGAACATCAGCTGCCCGTCTTTTTCCGGGCTGCAGGTATAAAGCTCGTCGATGAGGCGCTTGCTCTTCGGGTCGTAGATCATCACCCGGTGGGACTCGGAAAGGATCCAGGAATACTTCAGCACCTCGTCGGGCTTCACGTTGCCCAGGCCCGGATAGGGCACGAAATCCAGGATGTTGAAGTCGTTGGCTAAAAGGGTCTCATTGCCGAGGTCCAGGAGGGCCAGGCAGCGCTTCTTGGGTTCGACCGGAAGATCGACCTTTTCATAGATGGAGAAAATCCCCGTGCCCCTGGCGTACTTGGAGTCATCGAGGACTTCAGGCGTCGGCTTTTGTGGCTCAACCGTAAGCATCTTCATTGCCTTTCATTTTAGGTAAAAGAATAAAAAAAGCATGGAAAATTTTCAAAAAACACGTTTTTTACCGCCCTGTGACGAAGCGCTTCCGGGTTAAAATACAAAAAAATTTGGGGGCACCATGTCCGAAAAAGATTACATCAAACTGACGGGGAATTTTTACTTCGATCCCGTTAAAAAACATATTTTGAGGAAACTGGGTTCGGCTTTCTCTTTCGTGCGGCATGACCGCCGGTTTTCCCACCGGCCCGTCTCCAAGGACCGCCGGGACAAGTTTGACGCCATGCCCATCCACCTGAAACCCATTGCCCAGGGCCTTTTTTGGGACGCCGAAGCCAAGAATGTCTATAAGCAGATTAAAGGGAATTTCGTGCTTTATTCCAAGGACCGGCGCAAGTCCCCTGGTCCAAGCCCCACGGGTGCCGAACGCCGGCAGTCCCACTGATCATTTCTTTTTATAAACGTTCAATCCCACCTTTTCATCCCGGTCCGGAACCGAGATATTCCCCTCCGTCGAGGCGACAATCGTGGTTTTCCCCGAGGAAGAAGGCCCGAATTCCTTCGACAAGTCCACCTTGATGGTCAGGATGTTGCCCTCCACCTTCATTTCGACGTTTTTCATTTTTAGCCTCCTCAAAATTACTTAAACAAATTCTTCCATTTTTGGTCCATATCGTCCGGGGGGCGATTTTCACCGCCGCCCCCTGTGCCCTTTTCCGAAAACTCGAACTCGTCGCAGAAATTCCGTTTCTCCTTGTCCTTCACATATTCGGTGGTGGAACTGCGGCACTCGTGATGGGCCGAGGGGTCGTAGTGGCGGCAATTGCGGCAGCAATGAAGGTCGGCGCCGCACTTGGTGCAGGCCTCGCCGCGCCCCGGCTGGCTGCCCGGCGTTCCTTCCCAAGCCGCCCCGCAGGCATGGCATTTTTTCATTTCATGCCCCCTCGTGCCGCCCGGCGTTGACGAAATCGATCCACCCTTGCTCCACGTTGACCTCGATCAATTTCACCCGTAGGCGGTCGCCTACATCCAGGCCGTGGGCCCCTTGGACCACCTTGCCTTCGACGGCGGGCTTCAGGACCCGGACCCAGGTGCCTTTCTCCGAAGCGCCGGTCACGATGGCTTCAAAATAGTCTCCGATGCGTTTGGAAAGGAACAAGGCGCTGGCGGATTTTCGCACCTGCCGTTCCACCTTGTCCGCCGCGTCTTCCTGTTCCGTGCAATGGGCCGCCAGGGAGGAAAGCTCCCCCCGGCTGTAAGGCGCAGGGCCCTTGGCCAGGGCCGCCTTGAGCAGGCGGTGGGTGATCAGGTCCGGGAAGCGGCGGTTGGGCGCGGTGGAATGGTTGTAGTCCCTCACGGCCAGGCCGAAATGGCCCAGGGGTTTCTCGCCCGGGGCTTCGGGCGTGTATTCCCCCCGTCCCAGCAGCTTGACCACGGTCAAGGACAGGTCGGGAAACCTCAAGGGGTCCCTTTTTCGCTGGCCCGCCAGGAAATCGTTGAGCGCCTTGGAATCGGGTTCCGCCGGAAGTTTCTCCCCCAGCCCTTCGGCCACCGAGACGATCTTGTCCCACCGTTTGGGAATGCGCACCACCCGGCGCAGGGTGGGGAAGCCGGCCTGGGAGAGGAACCGGGCGGTCACGCCGTTGGCGGCGATCATGAAATCCTCGATCAGTTCCCCGGCGCGGTTCTTGAACTCCAGGGCCAGGTCCACCACTTCCCCGTCCTTCGTGACGGGGCGGGGTTGGAGCGTTTCCAATTCCAGCGCCCCTTGCTCGTGGCGCAGGCAGCGCAGGGCCTGGGCGGCCCCGTCCTGCAGTTTGAGCTGGGCGTCCATGCCCGGCACGCGGGCCGCCGCTGGGGGCAGGGGGCCCTTGCCTTCCAGCCAGGCCCCCACGGCGTTGTAGGTCAGCTGGGCCTTGTTCGTCACCCAGGCCCCATAAACGGCCGACTCGCCGACCTTGCCTTGCCCGTCCACCGCCATTTCTACCACCAGGGCGGCCCGTTTTTGGTTTTCATTGAGGGAAGTGAGGTCGGTCGAGAGTTTTTCGGGCAGCATGGGAAAGGTCTTGATGCCCGTATAGACCGAGGTGGTGTTCTTTTGGGCGTGGCGGTCCAGGGGCGTGTCCCGAACCACCAAGGCGTCCACGTCGGCCACCGCTACGTAGACTTTCACCCGGCCGTCGGGCAGTTTTTCCCCGACCGAGAGTTGGTCCAAATCCCTCGAGTCGTCGTTGTCGATGGAGCACCAAAGGAGCGCGGTGAGGTCCTTCAGCGGTCCCGCTTCCGCCGGTCCGCGGATCCCTCCCAACTGGGCCAGGGCGTCAGGCGGAAAGTCCGGCTCAAAACCGCGGTCTTTCATGGCTTTGACCGCGATCTCCAGAAGGGTCGTCATAAGATCTCCTCCAAGTTGGGTGCAGCGACTTATCCACTATATCACCGGGAAATTGTGTTACTTCCTGGTAAAAAAGTCACATCCCCGTCCACTCCCACCCGCGCTTCAGCATAATAGGCCCCTCATTTCCCCCACCCCTGAGGAGTTGAAAATGATCCAGAAAAGTTTCCTGAACAAGTTCGTCGTGAAGCCCGGCAAGGAAGTCCACCTGCGGGACCTGGACCCGGGTTGGGCCTCCCATAAGGACCTCTTGGACAAATTCGGTGAAGAGCGGGTCATGAAGCTGGCTAAGAAGATCCTCAAGCGCAACCTGGAAAACCTGGCCGAGGCCCAGAACCTGTTGTGGGCCTCCGACACCTACGGCGTCTTGGTGATCCTCCAGGCCATGGACGCCGCCGGCAAGGACGGCATCATCCGCCACGTCATGTCGGGCCTCAACCCCCAGGCCTGCCAGGTGCACAACTTCAAGAAGCCCACCAACGACGAGCTGGACCACAACTTCCTTTGGCGCTACATGAAGAACCTCCCCCAGCGGGGGCGCATCGGCATCTTCAACCGTTCCTACTACGAGGATGTGCTGGTGGTGAAGGTCCATCCGGAGTATTTGGACACCCAGAAACTGCCGCCCGGGATCAAGGGCGAGAACATCTGGCGGCACCGCTACAGCGACATCAACCATTTCGAGAAGCACCTGACGCGCAACGGCATCATCGTGCTGAAGTTCTACCTGCATATGTCCAAGGAGGAGCAGCGCAAGAGGCTCCTGGCGCGGCTCAACAACCCCGCCAAGCACTGGAAGTTCTCCGATTCGGACCTGCCCGAGCGGGCCTATTGGGACGATTACATGAAGGCTTATGAGGACGCCCTGACCGCTACTTCCACCGAATGGGCGCCCTGGTACATCATCCCTTCCAACCACAAATGGGCTTCCCGCACCCTGGTAGCGGACATCCTGACCGGCACCATCTGCAACCTCGGCCTGGAATTCCCAAAGATCACCGCCGACCGCAAGAAGCGTCTGGAAGCGGCGCGGATCCAGTTGGAAAACGAGGTTGAGGACCTGGCCGAAGGCACGATGACGGCCTAGGCCGGGCCCTTCAACCCGGGTCCATGCTCATAGGATTTTCACTGGGATGCGGACGTTTCGTCGAATTTCAAGGAATGAAACGTGGCTTTGAGAAGGTCTTCCGTTCCCTTCGGATCGTTGAAAAGAAAAAAGATGTAGGCTTGTCCGCTGTCCTTCCGATGGATCGCCAGGAAGACGCAGTTTTTATAACCCCTCCCGAATTCCGAGTCCATCCCGTCGATCGTCGCGGAGAGGGCTTCGTCGGCCCCAAATTCGGTTTCGGCATCCTGTGGATCGAACCTTTTGGCGCTTTCAAGGTTTCCCGTACCGGCGATATCCATGCCCATGACCGGCACGAAGGTCGCCAACCCTACATGGCCATCAGGCATCAACAGGTAACGGATTTCAAAGGAAGGGGATTCGGATTTGACCGCGTAATCATATTTGAGGTCTTTGTTGGGGGTGACGGGGATTTCTTTGAACCGATCCGGCATGGTGAAAACAAGATGGTACTGCCCCACTTCGGTCAGGAAAGGGCCGGAGTCGGCGTAAAGGGGTGAGATCGCCGCCATGAAAAGGATGAAGGCGGCCTTACTCAAAATGGACGTCATCTTGCCCCTCCCCGCTTCAACCCTGCGACGGGCTTTCAGGCCTTTTCCGAAAAATCAAAAATAGAACCGGCTTCCCAGGTTCGCGTAAATCTGCAGGCTGGCTCCACCCGTGCCGATCCAAAGGGTCGGCACCACTTCCACGAAAAGGTCGATCGGCGCGGATTTCTTTTGGAAAAGATAAGTGATGCCCACGGGCACGCAACCCGCCACCGCGGCGCCGCCGCCCCCCAGGGCCAAATCCCCCCCGACTCCCACGTAAAAGGGGAAAGCCCCCTGGGCCGGGTGGATCAAGTCGTAATCATGCCACAGGTATTGAAGCTGGAGGATCGTTCCCCCGCCCGCCAGTTTGACGGCGCCTTGGAAAGCATCCTTGTCGTCCATCCAGTATTTTCCGGTGGCTCCCCAGTCCCCCGGTCCCCCGACCACCAGGCCCAAACCGAAATTTCCGCCGCCCACCACGGGGGAAGCGGGGCTGTTTTCCGCCGGGGCGGAGGAACCCCGTGAATTCGCCAACAGGTTTTCGTCGAATTTTGCCAATGGGGTGTTGTCGGGGTGGATCCTCAAGGATTGGTCGAAGGACTTCTCGGCCCCCGGACGGTCGCCCTGCGCGTATTGGCACATGCCCAGCCCTTGGTAGGCCTGCCAATTATTGGGGTCTTGCTGGACGGCGGCCTGGAAATAACGCTCGGCGTCGCCGTACTCGTGCTGGTTGTAAAGCCGCATGCCGGCCTGGTAATACTCCCAGGAGGTTGCCGCCAGGGCCGTTGAAGCGGCAAAAAAAAGGATCGGCAAGGCGGCCATCAGGGCCTTGCCCAGGCTTTCCGCCTTAAACCACGGGGGGTTCAAGCCTTGCCCTTTCAGGTCCCGTCTCCCGGGGGTGGAGGGTTGTAAGACCCATTACCGCCCTGGGCGGCCTGGTCGGCGTCGTAATTGCCCGGGCCGTAGGAATTGCCGTCGTCGTCGAACATGTCGAAGGTCCCGTCGTTGAGCTTCAGGACGATCTCCAGGGGCCTGCCGTTGCTGGGGTCGGAAAACATCACCTGCTCCACGCCCGAGGCCAGGTAAACCGGCTGCTGGGCGTTGGGGTCGTCGGTGTCGTAGAGGAAGGCGTCCTGGGTGTCGGACATGACCTTGATCTGGCAGGAATTGTCCGGCGCGTTATAGACCTGGTAGGTCTGGTCGGCCGGGGTGGTCACGACCTCCTGGTCGTTGGCCGAATTGCAGGGAACGTAATTATCGTCGTTGTAGCAGTAAAGGTCACCCACGTGGTAGGGGTCCTGCCACCACCAGAAACCGTCGTTCCAGAAGCACCAGCGGTCGAAATCGTTGTCATACCACCACCAGCGCCCCGCGTAATAGCGGTTCCAGAAAAAGTTGTCGCCGACGTACCATCCCCACCAGTGGTAGCCCTGGTTGTCGATGTAATGGCAGTAGTTGAAGCTGTTGTCCGCGTGCCAATAGTAATGGTTGCGCTCGACTTCGGCGGCGTTGAAATGGGTGACACGGTCGTGCCAATCCGCGCTGTCCACCAGGGCCATATGGTCCCGCACGATGGGGTCGTTGAAGTGCCGGGGGGAGATGGCCGTGGCGGCGAGGGGCGCCTTACCCGGCCCGTGCTGGGGAAAGCGGATGGTGGAATATTGCCGCGAGGTATGGATGATTTCCGACCGGTCGGTGATGAGGCCGGGCTCGTTGGTCACGCCGATCTTTTGCAGCTTCTTGCGCACATAGCCCTGCGTATAAGGGTGGTGGTGGACGGCCACGGCGGCCTTCAGGCCCGGGGCCGCATAGGACTGGGGATTACTGGGCCGGGCTTGGATCGTAAAACCCGTCCTTTCGGTGCGGTTGAAGCTTTGCGCCTGGACCTGGGGTTGGGCCTTCGGTTGGGGACGGCTTGGGGCTGGCGCGTTCCAATTCAAGCGGCCGTAGGAGGGTTGGGCATGGGTTTGAGGCTGGGGCCGGGCGGCCGGTTGGGGGGCCGACTGCTGGGAAGGAAAATTCTGGTTATGTCCGCCACTCGAGGGACGGCTCATATTAATAATGACCGGTTGCCGGGCCGGGGCAGGACGGGAAGCCGGCGCGGGGCGGGCCGGACTGGATGCAGCCGAACCCCTGGAGGGCTTGGAATTGTCGTTATTTTCGTCGTTGGGTCTGGCCAGCGCCGGAAGCACAGGTACGAAAAGGACGGCCAGCAAAAAGGCGGTGAGTCGTTTCATAAAAGCCCCCTTTGATAAGGTCCAGAGTGTCGTTTCGATTCTACCCTAATTAGACGAACCGCGGCCTTACAAGGGTTCCTTTTCCAGGCTTATTCTTTCATTGGATTTGGTTGGATTTCCACTAGTCCAAGCGAAATGGGAAGAATTCGCTTTATTCATCGCGCCGGAGGAGTTGGTTTTAATGGACGCTGCAAGGGGCCGCATCCCCGGTGACGCCGTCCCTCAGGCCGTAGCCCAGCATGCCGGCGGTGCCGAAGTTGACGCAGAGATAAGGTGGAACCAAAGGAGTGAAGGAATCAGCTGCCCCAACTATGCTTTCCAAAAGATGGGGTTTGGTTTGGACTTTTATCCCGCCGCTGGACCGGACGGCTCCTTCCGAAGCCAAAGATCCGTCGCTGTTGAAATAAAGGAAATCTCCCCAATAAACATCTCCAGTGACACCCCGGTCGTCGCAAGTATTGCTTCCAGGATTTTCAAAGGGCGACAATTCCAGGATGAAGGTCCCTCCAATCAATGTTTGATCACAAGTGGGATTAGCAAAAGAGGTATCAAAGGCATACCAGGCATAAACCGCCTGGTTATTGGGAGGACTATTAAGCCCCAGGACCCCCAAATCGTTCACCTGATAGAAAAGGAAAGTCACTTGACGGCTGGACCCGGAGGAATCCGTGAAGGATTTAACCACGGTGCAAGCTGCCGGGTAAACCGACGGCTGGTCCCAGGCAAATTCCAAGCCGTTGGGATTAGGGTAGGGTACGGGAAGGGGAGCGGGCTGCCCCGAGGCAATAACCATCGTGTGGTTCGGCAGGGCAATGGAGGCAGAATCCAAGGGAACAGTTAGGTTCACTTGTTGCAAAAAATAGATGGCTGGCATATTGGGATTCGGCAAATAAGTCAATTTATTAAGGTCGTAACCGTTCAACTCGCCTGTGCCAAAAGGAAGATTCCACTGGCTACCTTCACAAATAATCACAACGCCCCCGGGTTGGTTGACCTGAAGCCCGGTATTAAGGTTGCCGACCAGGTTGATCACCTGGTAAGCGTTGCAATTGGGAGTTGGGGTGGCGGTGGGAGGTGTTCCGGTCACCGTAGGGGTGGAGGTTGTGGTCGAGGTCGGGGTATTCGTAGTGGTGCCGGTGGGTGTGGAACCATTGGGGTTTCCCCCAGAGGGGGCTGACGGAGGGACGGTCACGCCACGGTTACAGGCCGCTGAAAGAAAGACAAGGGATAGAACTGCCGTCAATAAAGCCAAGCCCGCTGGAATTTTCTTCATATACGTCTCCGTCATAGACCGGCTAAAAATAAGGCCTAATTTAAATAAACGGCTCTATCAGAAGCCCTAACGGTCGAAACCAAAGGTTCTTGAGAGAAAAACCAATTTAGGGTTTCTTTGATTTGTTGAATGGCGGAGGGAACAACCCTGCGGACGGAAAACAACTGGAGGCTGGAAAAGCCTACTTCTTCACCAACTTGGGTTCTTTGACGGCCTTGACCTCATCCAATCGGGAGACCGGCGAGGAATAGGGCGCGTTCTTGAAGACGTCCGGGTTGGTTTCCATTTCGGTGCGAATCTGGAGCATCACGTCCACGAAACCGTCCAGGGTTTTCTTGGTCTCGGTCTCGGTGGGTTCCACCATGATGGATTCGGGCACCACCAACGGGAAATAGATGGTGGGCGGATGGTAGTTGAAGTCGATCAGGCGCTTGGCGATATCCAGCGCCGAGATGCCGTATTTTTTCTTCAAAGGCTCAGCGGTCAGCACGAACTCATGCTTGCAGATGCGGTCATAGGCCACCGGATAGTGATTCTTCACCCGCGCCAGGATGTAATTGGCGTTCAAGGTGGCGATGCGGCCCACCTTCTCCAACCCTTCCTTGCCGTTGCGCTTGCAATAGGCCAGCGCCCGCAACAGCACCCCGAAATTCCCCACGTTCCCCTTCATTCGCCCGATGGACTGAGGCGATCCCCCCTTAAGGTAATACCGGTTCCCTTCCTTAGAAACCCTCGGCTCGGGCAGGTAAGGCGTAAGCGCCTTCGTGCAGCCCACCGGCCCCGATCCCGGACCGCCGCCCCCATGCGGCGTGGAAAAGGTCTTGTGAAGGTTCAGGTGCACCAGGTCGAACCCCATATCCGCCGGACGGCAGATCCCCACAATGGCGTTCATGTTGGCGCCGTCGTAATAAAGAAGGCCGCCGGCCTCGTGCACCAGTTTGGCCACTTCCAAAATATGTTCCTCGAAGAGCCC
>JAJPJW010000058.1 GCA_021324075.1 Pseudomonadota bacterium
ACGGAGTCGAAATCCTTGTTCAAAGCCGCGAAGGTGCACTGGGGGCAGACGGTAACGGCGTAAAGATAGGCACATTCACCATCGTAAATATTTCCGAAATCGGTCATTTTTTCCTTAATTTTGATGACCGAGGAACGCATGCGGGTGGTCTCGAATTCAAACTGGCAGAAGGGGCATTTGACTTTTTTATTCCAAAGCGGGGTGCTCATGGGTGTCTCCGGGACAAAATAGGGCTCAACTATACAACAGGAAGGAGCGGACAGGCAAAAGGCAATTGGGCGACATTCCCTTCAGGAAAGGGTTTCTGGGGGCGGCCGTAAAATAAGGAAGGCAAAAACCACCATGAAGAGGGCTCCCAGCAGGATGAAAAAGACTCCGCCGTTAACGGGAATTTGGAGTGCGGCATTGGGTGTGTTCACCTGGTAAACGGCCTGCACTGCGAAAATGAAAGCACAATTCATGTAGGTGGCAACGAGGGCCAGAACGGCCCCCAGTTTTTGGTGCAGGACATCCATTCTTTCGGGGCTGGAGGTCCAGTAGTCCTTTCGGGGGAGATTCATCCTGGATACGGGTATTTTTTTCAGGAGGAAAAACACGGCCCCCAAAAGGGCGTTGAGCATGAGGGTGAATTGAATAAAAAAGAAAAGGTAGCCGTCTTTGGTCTGGAAACCATTGGGATTTCCCGATGCGTCGAAGTGGGTGGCCACTTTTTCAGGCAGGCTTCCGTAAGTGAGGAAAAAATATGCCGCAGAGGCCGCCAAGGCTAGAGGCCAAAGCCAGGGGAGTTTCTTGGACATGGGTTTATTTTAGCAGGAAGGCCCCCAAAGGGTTGCTTTAACCGCCAAACAAGGTCATCAAACGCCCCATGTTCTTTAGGTAAGTTGGCACCACGTCCACACACAAGATAAGCGAGGCGCCATCACGGTCCTTGAAACGGCTGGAAATGGTGAGGCAAAAGAGGCCTGTGGCCGGCGAAATATAGGGCTCGCTGGTAAAGGAGTCTCTCTCGAAGCGGGGTTCGGCCAAGTGAAAGTAATAGTCCCGCATGGAATAATCCGTTCCTTTCGGTGGCAGCCGGAAAATACCTTTTCGGTGCCGGGAGCTGTCCTTGCAGGAAAGGGAGGTTGCCTGGCGCCCGTCCGCATCCAGGATGTAGACCGCCTCGGCGATAGGGTGGCCTGAATGGACCGCTGCCAGTTTATCGTTCATTTCGGCCAGCGAAAGCGCGGAAAGCTCCCGGGCGATCTCCTCCACCATGAGGCTGTAGCGTTCGTGCTGCATTTTACGGATATTGAACTTGTCCAGCATGCGCTTGCGGAACTTTTCCGCCACCAAGTCGATGGGGCCGCTGCCTTGGGAGACAAAATCACGGGTTGGTTTTTGGGGCTTGCCCAGGTAATAGCCTTGAAGGAGGTCGGCTCCCAACTCCATGGATTCCATGGTCTCCTCTTCCGTTTCCACACCCTCGGCCAGCACCAAGGCCCCGATGTTCTGGCAAAGCCTCACGAGGGACTTGAAGACCTCACGGCGGTGGTGGTCTTCCTGAAGGTTCATGACCAGGTTCCGGTCGATCTTGAGGATGTCGGGTTGGATCAAGGGGATGCGGTCCAGGTTGGAATGTCCCTTTCCCACGTCGTCCAGGGCGATCAAAAAGCCGTGGTCGCGGTAGATCCGGACAAAGCGTCCCAGCGCCTCTACATTCTTCACCTTGGATTCGAGTATCTCGATGACAACGGTGGAAGGATCGATGTTCAGTTGCCGGCACATGTGCAGGAGGTTGAGAGTGCCGACTTCGAGAAAATCGATGATCGAGGTCTCGAAATTCATGCTTAAAAGCAGTTCGTTGGGTTCGGGACAGCAGGCCTTGAAGGCCTCGAGGACTTTTTTACGGAAGAGGCGGTCCAGTTCCAGCGTGAGATTGGCTTCTTTGGCGGTTTTGAGGAGGGCCAGGGGGCTGATGAGGCTGCCCGATTGGGGATGGATGCCCCTTGAAAGGCCTTCGAAACCGATGACTTTCTTCTCACGGACGGAAAAGATGGGTTGGAAATGGGCTTCGACCAATTCACGGTCGAGGATCGTTTTAAGTTCGACTTCACTAAAATCGGCCGCTGATAACACGGACATTCCTATCACCCTTCGATACGTTTACCTGCAAAGATTGTACCCTTAAACCAAAGGTTTGGAGGATTACGAAAATGTTTCTTCGTATTTTTGTCTGAGTGCTTGGCGTTGAACGGCCGCTTGTTTGGACAGGGACAATCTTGCCTTGAAATCGTCCGATTTCAAAAACAACGTTTTCGTAGTATTCGGAAGATTTGTCGGATGGATAATCCGGATTTCGGGAATGATTGAAACTTGTTACGAAGATGAAGGTTCCGAAAGGAAGCTGGTTAGTTTTTCAAATTAAATGAGAAGGTGATGACGCCCGATTGGTCCTGCTGGGGCACATTGGCGTCCAAGGGCTGGAACTGCCATTGGATAAGGGCGTTATAAACATCCCGGTCCAATTCCCGATAACCGCAGGTTTGTTCAAGCTGCAACTCATCCTCCCGCAGAAGACCGTTTGGCAGTACGGTGATGCGGAATTTTACCGTGGCTTCAATTCCCTGTTTCTTGGCCCAGTCCGGATAATCCGGGTTGACTTGGACTTTGATGGCACGGGAGGCCAATTCCCCCTCAATCGTCGGGCTTCCCTCGGGCGAGCCGGCCACACCGGTGCGACCCACGCCTGTCGTCGTTTTGATTTGGGAAGCCACATCCTTTTTGTTTTCCAGGCCGATAGGGGCCAACTTGGTGAGGCTTTCCAAGTACTTCTCACTGGGAGCGTTGCCCGACTGGTTTTTGTTTTTCAGGGGTTTTTTGACGGCGACTTCGGGCCTTTCCACATTCGGGAGGGGCGGGTTTGCCCGGGTCTGGCTGGTGGAGCCGAATTCGCCGCTGGTGGAGGCCATGGGAAGCTGGTTGGGCGCTTCCCCGCTTTGGGCCGCGGGGGAACCCAGACCGTAACCCTTCGACATCTCGCCGATGAGGGTAAGGTCCATCATCAGGGGTGTATGGACCACCAGGAAGGATTTGTAGAAGAGGAAGAGGGCGAAAAGCAGCAACCCGTGGAAAAGGGTGGAATAGAAGAGGGATTTCCGGAAGTCACGATCCATGATCATCCTGTGATTAATTGGTTTTGTTGCCGCTATCGAGTTCCACGGCGATTCCAACCTTCGTCACACCGGCCAGATATGCCTTGGACATCACTTCGGCCACCGTGCCGTGGGAGACGTTCTTGTCCGCGTTGATCATGACCAGGACCTGGGGCTTGGCGTGGAGGATGTCCGCCAACTTGCCCGAAAGCTCCTCCATGGCCGTTTCCTTGTCGTTCAAATAGACCTTTCCACCCTGGGTGATGGTCAGGGTCGCGGTTTCGGGCAGGTTGGGCGAAGGCGCGGCGACCTTGGGCAGCTTCACCTGGAAGTCCCCCTGGAAGAGGAAAGGCGTGGTGACCATGAAAATCACGAGCAATACCAGCACCACGTCGGTAAAAGGCACCATGTTGATTTCAGCCATGAGTTTGGTGGCGGGTCTTAGGCGGCTTTGCATGGGATTCCTTTCAGCTTCCGAGTCTTTCGGAAATCTCCGAAATGACGATTTCCGCTTCCTGGGACATGGCATTGAGCCGGGCCTGGAACCAGTTGTAGATGAAAACCGAGGTGATGGCCACGAAGAGGCCGGTAGCGGTGGCCACCAAGGCCTCGGCGATGCCCTGGGAAACGACGGCCGCGCCGCCCGCATTGGCCTGGGCTAGGTCCCGGAAGGCGTGGATGATGCCCAGGACGGTGCCGAAGAGGCCCACGTAGGGCGCAATGGAGCCGATGGTGGCCAGAAGGGGCAGGCGGTGCTCCAGCTTGAGAAGCTGGATCTTGGCTTCCCTTTCCATGCTTTGGGGGATGTCCGTTTTGTCGGCCCGGGCCTTGAGCCCGGCCCTTACGATCTGGGCCAGGAAGGAACCATTGCGGTCGCAAGCTTCCATGCATTCCTGGTAGTTGCGCCGGTTGAGGAAGGGATCCAGGCCCGCCATGACCTCTTCCCGGCTTTTGAAATGGGCCTTGAAATAATTCCAACGCTCCCAGAGGACGGCGAAGACCACGACGGACATGAGGATCAGGAATCCGATGGTCCAGCCTCCCTTCATCATGATGTTGAGCAAATTAAAGTCCTGGCTCATCGAAAAGCCTCCCGTTTAAAAAATGACTTCTATCCCTGCCCTAACGTGAAATTCCGGCTCCAGGTATCCCGGTTGAAGCTGGAAAGCCTGGCCCCAAAGGTTGTCCCCGTTGAACCACAGCGAAAAAGTCTTGCTGAAATGGTAGGTGGCGTCAAGGCCCAGGGTCGCATAAGCCGGCAAGGTGCCGGGCAGTGCGGCGAAGGCCTGCCGCTCGGAAGCGGCCTGGAGCTCCAGCCGCGTTTCCAGGCTCTCGTCCCCATGGTAAAGGGAAAGGATGCCACGGTTCATGGGCAGGTTGGTCAGGTTTTCCGTCCCCCCCTGGTTGAGCCCATGGGTCCATTGGTAAGTGGCCGCTATCTGCCAGTCCTTCTGGAAATTCCATTGGAGGTTGCCGGCCGCCTTATTGATCTGCACCTGGGCGAGGGAGGAATAGTCCTGGATAAAAACGGGGTTGGTGGGGCTGATGTCCGTCCACTGGTGGTAACCCCGGATTTGGGCGGTCGAGGCGGAAAGGGACAGGAGGACAGCCTCGGTGAGCTTCTGGGTGAAGCGGCCGCCCCATTCATAGTTGACCTCGGTGGGCGAAGGGAACCCCGTTTCAGGACTGACGTGCTCCATGTCGTCGAAGGTGTTGTGGAAACTTTCCACATAACGGTCCGATTTCCAATAAAGGTTCAATTGGCTGTTGCCGAAGACCCGCCAGAGGAAATCCGCCTCGGGATAAAGCTGGAGGGGCAGGTTGGGGCCGCTGCCGCCCTGGGCCTGCAGTTTAAGGGTCAGTCCCAGGCTTTCCCCGTGCTTGAAATAACCTTGCACCCCACCCCAGCCCCAGTCGTAACCCGCAGCCGCGGAAGCGGCGAAATCCGAGGTGGCGTGGCGCAGGCCCGCGTCCGCGGTGAAGCGGTTGAGGAAATCCCCCAGGTCGTCGGCTGTCAGCTTGAAATGCCCTTCCCATTCCTGGGTTTGGTTGGACTTTGCTGAAAGGTCCCAATAGTTGAGATAGGACTGCTGGTCGGTCACGTTGAGTTGGGCCTGAGTGAGGTCGGAAAACTTCCAATGCCCTTCGAGGTTGAGCTCAAGACCGTCGGTGGTCTGGCGGATGGAATTTTGGTAGGGCAATTCGGCGTCCACCCTTTGGAAGCCGCCCGAAAGCATCAGGTTTTGGGGCGCCAGGGGCAAAAGGTTGATCCGGCCGCCGAAGCCGTAACGTTTGTCCCCGTCGAAGCCCCCGGCGGTGGCTTCCCCACCCCAATTCGAGTCGAATCCCGAAAACAGGTACTGGAAATCCTTGTACTGCTGGCCGAAGAGGCCCCAGCCCCCGTAGGTATTCGGCACTCCCCCGCCCAGATGAAGCACCAGGGCCGTGCCTTCGGGTGGACCCGCTTCCTCGGTGGCCAGGGCCGTAAAGGTCTTGTTGAGGCCTGGCAGGTCGTTGATGGCCCGGTCCACCCCTGTCAGGTCGTGGCTGCCCAGGGTGACGTCGTCAGCCCGGCGGTCCAACCGCTGGGCGCTGATCACCAGTTCGTTTTGGCCTGTAATCACCACCTCGGGCAGGGAGAATTGGGGCACAGCGGTGGGCTTGCTGGTGGCCGGGGCCTTTTCCCCTTCCCCTTGGGAAGGTTTCTGCCCGGCGGAGGGTTCGGTTCCCAATTCAGTGGGAACGGCTTCGGGTTTGGAAAGGGTGGCCGGGGCTTCCTGCGTTGATGTGGAATCCTGGGATGCGGCCCCGTCGGCGAACACCGGCTGGTCCTGGGCCCAGGCCAAGGAGTTCATCGCGAAGATGAACAAAAGAGCTTTTAAAAGGGCAAGGGGTCTCACGGGTTCTTCCCTTTCTCACCGGTGGCCGGGGCTTTTTTCTTCAAAAATGGTTGGAGGGCCTTCAGGCGTTTGTTGGTGGCGTCACGGTAGACCTTGACCTTGGTGTACTTGAGAATTTTTTTATATTCATCCGCCGCTTTTTGATATTGCTGCTGTTCTTCATAGGATTCAGCAACCTTGGCGTAGGCCGTGACCACCCATTGGTCCTGTTTGGGATAAGTGACTATCAGGTGTTCAAACTCTGTACGGGCGTCGTCGTACTTTTTCTGTTGTTTCAGAAGGTCGGCGTGGTAATAAGAGGCTTCCACGGCCAGTTCCTCTTCGTTGGATTTCATCGTGACCTCGTAAGCCTTGAGGGCTTCGTCATCCTTCCCTTGTTTTTCCAGGAGCAGTCCGGCTTGAAGGCCTGCTTCCTGGGCGAGGGGGTCCTGCCCGTAGTCGTGCAGGAGCTTTTGGTAATACTCCAGGGCCTTGTCCATGTGCTTCAGCTGTTTTTCGCAAACCGCGCTGTTGAAAAGTGCGTGGGTGGCCAACCGGTGGTCGGGATAGCGGGTAAAGATGTCAGTATAGGAATCGAGGGCTTTTTGGTATTGGGAGGACTCGAAATAAACCGAACCCAGGGAGAATTCCCCCTCCAGGGCCAGGGGATCACCGGGGTATTTGGTCACTAATTCCTGGAAGGCCGGGATGGCGTCCAATCCCTTGTCCTGTTTGACGAAGGCGGTACCCATCCAAAAAAGGGCCCGGGGGGCCTCGGCACTATCCGGATATTTGGCCAAAAGGTCCTTATAAGCGTCGACAGCCTGGGGGTATTTGCCGTCGTGGAAGAGGTTCTCGGCCATTCGGTATTGCACCGTGGAGGCGAAGGGGCTATTGGGGAATTTCCCGATGAATTGCCTGGCCACGTCGGCTGAGACGTTCTTCTCACCCAGTTTCTCCGCGGACCATTGAAGGCCGTAAAGGGCGTCGGGCAGGAGCGGGCTTTGGGGATAGGTGTCGAGGAAACTTTGGTAGGCCTGCTTGGAATCCTGGAACTTCTGAAGGTTGAAGAAACAATCCGCCTCCCGCAGGTGGGATTCGGGGGCCAGGCTGTCGTCGGGATAACGGGCTTCGACCTTCTTGAACTGGTCGGCGGCGTTGGCGAAGTCCTTCTGTCGGAAATAAGCCCAGGCCGTCCAGTAGATCAGGCGGGACTGGCGGTCGTCGGTGCCGGGTTTTTGCAGCAGTGAGCCCCAGGTTTTCACGGCATCGGCAAACTTGCCTTGCCGGTAGGCACACCAGCCCATCTGTTCCTGGGCGTCCAGGACGCCGGGCGGCGGTGCGTGTTTTTCAACCAGCGGGCGGTAGGCCGCGTCGGCTTCGGGGTAGCGGTGCAGGTTGTAGTAGCAGTCCCCCGCGCGAAGCTGGGCCTCGGCACCCAAAGGCGAGGTAAGACCCGCCTTGGCGGCTTTTTGAAAGGCGGAGGCGGCCTCTTCGTATTTGTCCTGTTGGAAATAGCTCCATCCCAGGCCCGAGTTGCAGTTGACGGCCAGACTGTCGGGGGGCTTGCTGTCCAAGGCCTTTTGGTAATAGTCCGCGGCCCCCGGGTAGTCCTTGAGGGCATAGGCCGATTCGGCGGCGCCCCAGAGGGCCCGGGACTTCAAATCACCCTCGGCATCGCCGGAGAGGTCCTTGAATTCGCCCAGGGCCTGGTCGTAATGCGCCAGCGCGTAATCGCACCAGCCGCGCCAATAGGCCGAATCCTGCGCCAGTTCGTCCGGGGCGTCCTTGGTGAGCTGCCCATATTGGGCCTTGGCGTCGTCGTACTTCCCCTGCAAGTAGTCACACCCGGCCAAAAGGTAACCCGCTTCCCATTTGAGGTCGCTTTCAGGCGTGAATTGGAACACCTTCCCGAAATGCCCGGCCGCATCGGCGTATTTCTGGTCGGAGTAATCCAGCCATCCCAGGCCATAGTCCAGGAAATCGGAAGGGGTTTTGCCCTTTGAGAGGTCCAAGCCCTTGGCATAATCGGATCGGGCGGCCTCCGCATTGCCGGACGCGGTGTCCTCCACACCCTGCCGCACGGCGGCCCAGGGGGCCAGGGGGTGATCGGGAAAATTGGAAACGATCTTCCCAAAATCCCTTAAAGCCGCGGCGTTATCCTTGCGTTTTTCCTCGGTCCATCCCAGGCCGTAAAGGGCGGGAACTTCGAGGAAATCCCCGGGGTATTTTTGGAGGAATTCCCCATAGCGGTCCTTGGCCTCGTCGTAGTTGGCCAGGCGGAATTGGGTTTCGGCTACCTGGAAGAGGGTCAGCTTTTTGAGGGTTTGGTCCTTGGTTCCGGCCAAAACCACCCCAAATTGCTCCAGGGCCTTGGAGTAATCCTTCTGCTGGTAAAAACACCAGGCTTGCAGGTATTGGACCAGGTCGGCATAGCGGTAATGGGAGTTCAGGGCCGTGATCTTGCCGTATTCGTCGGCGGCCTCGGTGTATTGCTCCAATTGGAAATAACACTCGGCTTCCCAGAAATAAAGGTCGCAAAGGGTGTCGGATTCATAGGCCCGTTTCTCCAGCTCCTGGAACTTGCCGATGGCCGATTTGTAGTTTTTGAGGTAGACCAAGGCCACTGCGGATTTAAATTCCAAACCCAAGGCGCCGGTGGAAAGGGGGTTCAAGCGCAGGGTTTGTTGGTAGGCCTGGTAAGCGGCCGCATAATCCTTTTCGTGGAACTGGGTCTCGCCGATGAGGCGCAGGGCCATGGCCTGCTCGGCCGGGTTTTCACTCTTTTCCTGGACCAGGAGGAAGCTTTCCATGGCCAAGTGGTAGGCCCGGGCCTTCAGGAGGGCGCGGCCTTCGTCGGTGGGTGAAGGGGGCGCAATGCCCGCCGCCAGGGCGGCGAAAGGCATTGCGGCCATAATGAAAACGGTCAAAAACCCCTGAAAAGGATGGGCGGGGTTAAAGCGCATGGAAGGGCGGTTCCATTTTCGAGGTTTCACGCCGTGAGTTTAAAGAAGAACCCGTCCCGTCGCAAGGCTCAGGGCCTATTAAAAGGCGGTTTTGGCCTCCGACGGGGCGGATTGGGCTCGGGAAACGCCCGGGCCTTTTACGACTTGGCCGCAACGACGTCGAATTCGGCACGACGGTTCCGGGCCCGGCCGTCCTCGGTATCGTTGGCCGCGACCGGGTCCGAACTCCCTTTGCCTTCCACCATCACGCGGTCGGCCGAAAGCCCCTGTTTCACCAGTTCCTTTTTGATGCGGTCCGCCCGGCGCTGGGACAGTTTGAGGTTCTTGGCGTCGGTCCCGCTGCTGTCCGTATAAACGGCCACGGTCACCGAATCATCTGGATGCTTCGAAAGCACAACGGCCAGGTCCGCGATTTTTCGGATCCCGTCGGCCGTCAGGGAGCTGGAGCCCTTCTTAAAAAGGCTGTCTCCCGGCACTACCAGTTTGAGGCTGCTATCGCTCATGGAAACCCCGCCCAAGGTGGAAAATTCGGCCATTTGAGTCTTCATGGCATTGGACGATGGCGCCGGTGATTTTGTCATTTGAGGGGCCGTCGCACAGCCGCCTAAAACCACCGCCATACCCATGGCCAACAAACAATTAATATTCTTCATCGCTTTCTTCCTTTCGAAATTGGAATAAATAAAAGAAGCCCTCCCTTCCACCATGGGAAGGGAGGGCCTGGACTTACTTCTTGGGCACCGGAGTGGATTCCGGCTTTATTGTTCCCTTCTTGTGGGACGATTTTTTGGCGTGCTTGGCCGCCTTATGTTTCATCGTCTTTGCTGTCGGTGTGGCCTCCTTCGAGGTTTCCACGGCGAAGACGGGGGCAGCAACTGCTGTCAAAAACAACACCGCCAAAATCGAACCGGTAAATTTTTTCATGACCTGCTCCTTTCTGAATTGGGGGAAGCCGGGTAAAAGTCCGGCTTCCCAGGGTTCCAAAGCCGCGGCCCGGAGGCCGTGCGCGGATAAAGCGCCCGGTCTTGGTACCGGGCGGGGCCCGGGTAGAGAACCGGGCCTGGGAAGTTAGGAATTCAGAAATAATCGACCGGCAGGGCTGTCCGGGGCTTGGAATGGGGCACATATTTGGGCGTCA
>JAJPJW010000099.1 GCA_021324075.1 Pseudomonadota bacterium
AATATCCCCGGCGGAAACGATCCAGACCCAGCGGTAGTTGCCATAGCCCCTGAGTCCGTAAATACGGCACCAGGCGACCGGGTCCTCCTTGATCCATTTTTCCATCCGGGCGGGGGAAAGGGGGAACTCCATGTCCCGGTTGTAGCGGTCGTCGAAATCCGGCACCCCCACCACGGGCGATTTGTAACCCCAGGCCTCCTCGTAATCCTGCGTGTGGCCGCCGCACTGGGCCGAAAAAACCGCCGCCATCACCTTGCCGTTGTGCTTCACCACCAGCCCCGCCGTTTGCCGCACCGCCTCATTGGAACGGTCGGTCTCGGCCCTCAGGCCGCGGTAAACCTGGTCCTGCACGCTGTCCACGACGTCGAAACCTTCGTCATTATGCCTTCCCAGCCGCGTCAGGACATAGCCCCGCACCACCACCGCCTGGGCCTTGAGCGCCTCGATGGGCCAGCTGGTGTTCATTTCGGCCGGGAGTACCCCCGCCGTATAGTCCTCCAAGGATACGCGGTTGATGACGTTGAACCCCTTGCCCGGACGGGGCGAAATTTCGATCAAGCCCCGGTAGGCCCGGTCTTCTTCGCGGGCGAAAAAATAGCCGGTATTGTACGGAACCGCGTGCAGGCCCACGGGCTTCAGCGGGTCCTGGGGGGCGATCCAGATCCGCTGGCTGAAGGCCACCAGGGTCTTCCCCTTGGCGTCGCAGAGCAGCCACTCCTCCTTCGGGTACTGGCGGGCCTTGGCCCGGTGGTAGACAACGTCGTAATCCACCCCGCCCTTAAGGACCGTGAGGGGGGTCTGGGCGGGCGTCGTGACTTGGAGGTCCGAAACGCCCCGGAAAAGGACGTTTCCCATGCCCGTCAAGATGCCCACGCGAATGGTCACGGCGGAGGGGGTGATGGGCTTTTCCGCCGGGGGATTCCAGCTTTCCCACTGCTCGAGGCGCTGCCTTTGGCGGGCCTTGGCCTGCTGGGGCGCCTGGAGGGCCACCTTTTGGGCTTCCTTCTTTAACTGTGAATCATCCGGTTCGACGGCCATGGCCTGGTCGTATTTGGCCAGGGATTCGGCGTACCTTTTTTGCTGGGCGAGGAGCCGGGCGATATAGCGGTGCGCCCTTTTAAAGCTGCCATCCTGCTTCACGACCTCCTCATAGGCTTTCAGGGCCGGGCCCGAGTCGCCCAATTGCCGGGAAACCTCCGCCAATTGCCAGGTGGCCAAGGCGAACTGGGGCTTTAAACCGGTCAGGGTGACCAGATAGGCCTGGGCTTCCTTCAGGGCTTCCTGCGCGGAAGCCTGGGTACGGATGCTTTTCCACTGGGATTGGTAAAGGCAGAGGCGGGCGAGGCCCCAAAGCAGGTCGGGATCGTTGGGATGTTCCCGGCCGAGGGCCCTGAGGTCCGAAGCCGCATTGGTGAAGTCCCCCATTTCCTCGCGCAGCAAGGCCAGGGAACGGCGCACGGTCCAATCGTCCTTTCTTGCCAGGTAGGCCTGGTAGGCGGCCAGGGCGCCCGGATAGTCGCCCTCGCTCTTGTCCAGGTCCGCCAGTTCGAGATAGGGGTCCGGGTCCCGCGGGTTTTCCTCCAGCTGCTGGCGGAGGACCTCCCGGATTTCGGAAGGCTGGCCCTGGGCAAAAAGTTTTCCCACCTTGAGCTGGTAGGACTCGGCGAAAACATGGATGGTTGCGGGATAGGAAGCCAGGACCAGGAAAATGATTTTTTTATTTAGGAACAAACCCGGACCTCAAATCGAATTGAGCGGAATGAATTTTACCCGGAAATAAAAAAGCCCCCTGGGGCTTTCGCCAAGGGGGCTTGGGTTTTTGAGTCTTACTTCTTGGCCAGTTCGAGCTTCTTGGGCGCGAGGACCGATTCGTCCCGGGAGTACCAGTAACCGGTGTTGTCGATGACTTCCAGGTTGGGCACATAACGCTTCTTGAGGTAGTCCAGAAGCTTGACCACCGTCATGTGGGTGGCGGCGTCGCCCGCCCGGGCCGCCGTGCTGGTATGGACCTGGTGCAGGACCTGGCGGGTGGCCTTGTTTTGCGGGTTCATCAGGTCCGCCGGGGCCTTTTCATAATAAATGTGGGAAAGGTAACCGTCCTTGTCGAAGGTCAATTGCAGGGGGCTGGTGGTCTTATTCAGGGTGATGCGGATGCCGCGCAGGGTCAGACGGGTCGCCGGCAGCTCTCCCTCCTGGGTGAAGACATGGTCCACCATCTCATGGGCCCAGCCGCTGACTTGGGCGATCTCACGGAATTCTTCCTGGAGTTCCCGGACGGCTTCGGAGCTTTTGATTTTTCCGAAGTAATGAACCGTGGTGGACATTCTTCTCTCCCTTCCTTATGGACGAGTAAACCTCAAAAACTTTTAGCGGTTTACGACTTCCATCATCATCGGCATTTCCAGCTGCCCATTGGGCGCCGCCTCAACCGGCGGCTCCATCAATAAGGCTTTCGAACGCCTTTTCCAATGCTTGCCGGCTTTGAAGGAAACCTTTTTGTAGGCGGGGAGGGATATGGAAAGGTTCCGGGCCATGTCGCGGCCCTTTTTACCCTGAACGGTCTTGGTTTGAAAGACCCCAAAACCTCTTATTTCGATCCGCTGGCCGCTTAAAAGCCCTTGTTCCAGCGTGGAAACCAGCTTACGGACAACCACTTGCGCGTCCGGCAGGGCAAGTTTAGTGGCCTTTGAAACCGCTCGCACAACATCTTGTAGGACCACCTTCATGTGTTGAATTATATGGGTTTTTAAAAGATAAAGTCAACGGCCGGTAAACGAATTAACACAGCCCTGTAAAACTTCCGACGGCTGACGACAGCTTGCAGTTCACAGTTGGCCGTTCGCAGGCAAGATTTAAGCCTCACTGCGAACCGCGGGCTGCGGACTGCGAACTGAAGTTTTTCCATTCCGGATCTTTCCAAGTGCGGTAGCGCCCTTGTCCCTCCGGCCAAATCTCCACTTCAACGGCGCCTTCCTCGGCCGTGGAGATCACCACCGCGTCCGGTACCACCGACTGGAAATCAGCGTGGTCATCCGGGTAATCCCGCCAATCGCTCAAGACCACGAAGCGCGGCTTGAACCCCTTGGCGCAAAGAAGGGGTTCCCCGCTCAGGCGCCCGTGATGGGGCGCCATGAGCCAATCCAAATGGGGGAAAGGCCGGTTGTCCTTGAGAAGTTTCAAAAGGCCCTCTTTTTCCAAATCACCCGGCACCAGGACGTTGATCCCCCCGAAAGAAACCAGGGAGGCCAAGGAGGAGTTGTTGTCCGCGTGGATCCGGGGTTTGAAACCCGCCGGAGGATGCAGCACCGCCACCCGGGCCGGCTCGAGGTCGTGGATTCCGTCCCCCTCTTTCAGCTGCTGGAGGGGCAAATGGTGCTGGAGTAGGGAGTCTTGGAATTTCCGGTAGATGGCGCTGTCGGACTGGGCCTGGGCCCCCACATAAACCCTCCCCACCGCATAGGCGCCCAACAAGTTGACCAGCCCGCCCACATGGTCCTCGTCCGGATGGGTGTTCAAAACGCCGTCCACCTTTTGGATGCCGGCGTGCCGCAGGTAGGACACCAGCAGGTTGTAGCGGTCGGGCCCATGGGTCTCCTTTCCCCCGTCCATGACCAATACCCTGCCGTCCGGCGACCGGAAAACCACCGCGTTGCCGTGTCCCACATCCAGGAAGGCCAGCCTCAAGGGCTGGGCCTTGAGCGCCGAAAAGGCCCAGGCCGCCGCAGTCCCCAAAAGAAAGATGACCCAGGCCCAGGCGGTCCACCGCCGGCCGTTCAATATCCTCCCTTCCCGGCCTTTCCAGTTTTCCGACGGCTTTTCCGGCCGGGGGCGGGGCCAAAACCAGAAGAAAGTCACCAACAACAAGGTGTGGAAGACGGCCACCCAAAAAACGGGCGGGGAAGCGACGATCCATCCGGCATGGGGCAATTGGGCCAGCCGGTTGGAAAGGAGGATCAACAGTTTCAACGGTGCCTCGCAAGCGGCGCCGAAAAGGGTCCCCAAGGCCGGATGAACCGCCGCGCCGGCCAACAAGACCAGCCCTCCCGCCGTGGCAAAAAGGGCGAGGGGCACGATGAGAAGGTTGGAGAGGACGGAATAAAGGGACATCTGGTTGAAGTCGTTCACGATCAGGCACCAAACCGCCAACTGCGCCGCGGTGGTGGCGGTCACCAAGAGGGCGGCCGGCCGCCAAAGAAAGGCCAGCTTCTTCATCATCCAGGACGACATCACCATCAGGCCGGCGGTGGCCAAAAACGAAATCTGGAAGGAGAGGTCGCCCAGCACAAAGGGGTTCCAGGCGGCCAGCAGGACCGCCGTGGCGATGAGCAGGACACCGCCGTGGATGCGCCGCTCCAGGATCACGGCCAAAAGGGCCAGCGCCGAGAATAAACCGGCCCTGCAAACGGGCGGATGGGCTCCGGTCATGAGGATAAAGAAGAAAAGCCCCACCAAACCGAGCCCCGCCGCCCATTTGCGCCCGAACTGAAGGGTGCGGAACACCATGAAAAGAAGCCCCGCGATAAAGGCCGTAATCATGCCGGAGACCGCCAGGATATGGATGGTGCCGGTCAAAAAGAAGGATTCCACCATCTTGTCCGGCAGGGGCGAGCGTTCACCCAACAAGATGCCGTCCAGCAGGGCGTTTTCGGGAAAGGGCAGGAAACGATAAAGGGTATCCTCCGCCCATCGCTTCAAACCGCAGGACCAGCGCAGGAAAAACCAGCCATGGGTATCTTCATTCCACAATACCCCCCTCTCTCCCCCCTTTAACAAAGGGGGGCTGGGGGGAAATTGTGGTACTTTCTTCCACTTCCCGGGCGAGGCATACATCACATCGGCCACACCCTTGGTTTTAAGGTAGTCGGCGTAATCGAATTGTCCGGGATTCATGGCGGGGGCGGGGACCTGGATTTTCCCCTCGATTACGACCTCGTCCCCGTAGGAAAGGACCGGCTGGGGAATTCCGGGGGAGATTCGGAAGGCGCAACGCACCTTAATCGGCGGAAGCTTTATATAGCTGTCATTGCGAAGAGCAGCCCCAATCGGGGCGTTTGGCGACGAAGCAACCTCGGTTAGGTTTTCGTTTTTCACCGCGATGAGCGTGCAAACCGCCCGGACTTCCTTGACGAAGGGCTGGTAAACCCCCCCTTCCCTTCCGGTGTCGTGGCTTCCCGAGAGGCGGTCGAAAAGGACTTCGGGCTCCTCGGACACCCAAACCGTGAAGAGGCCCTTTTGGGCCGGGCCGAAGTATTCCCTTTGGATTTCAAAGGACCGCCCGGCCTGCCAATACCGCAGGACCAAGGCGAGGACGAGGAGAAAATAGAAGGCGGGGGACTTCAGCCAACGGCTCATTAAAAAAGCACCCTCATATTAGTTTAAACAAATCCTACTTAAATCATGCTGGACATTCGAATAAAAAGTAATCCGGTTGGAAAAACGTTAATTGAAAAGAGATTATGAAAGAGCCATATCAAGAATTTATATCTGAAGATACCGCCTTAAACTTTAACCAAATGACAGATGGCTTTTTTAATGGCCTTCAATGATTTTGAATGGTCCTCATCACAAAAGCTTCTCAAGGAATACTCCTAATAAAATGAGTTCCTTCAGTACCTAACCTACTCAAATTATCTAGCCCACTTACCGAAGCTATTTTTATGTCCAATTCTATTGACGGGGCTTGGTCCGGTGCATAACAAATTCTACCGTCTACTAATTTGTACAGGTTTATATTGACATGAAAAACCTTTTCGAAGGTGCCCACCGAAGACATCATCCGAAGCATTTGACGATCCCCTGTTTTCTTTTTGATTAAAATTTTATTTTTTTGAATAAAATCAATCGCTTTTTGGTAGTCCTCCATTGTTGGACCAAAATTATCCGCAACCTCTCCGGGCTTTAAATATTTATGGTAAGCAGGATCATTGGGGTTATTTATACTTGTTTCCGTTTCTGTCATACTTTTTTGATTCTTTACTTGAAGCAACAGAGTTACCGACAAAAAGACATTTGATGGCATAGGGCCTATCAAGGTGGAGTTTTTAATACTATTTTTAATGAATTCCGTGTCAGTATTTTTAATTACTTGGACTCCTCGGGTTAGAGTGGCGGAATTGTCCGAACTTCCATTGGATGCTGATTGGGAAGGGCCGGTTTGTGCCCAGGTGGTTGTCAAAAAGGTGAAAAAAATGAGGATCAGGATAGCTCGTCGATTTTTTTTATTGTGGGTCATATCAGCCTCGAGTCCCAGACATGGTTGACTAGCCCATTCTGCTGGAATTGTCCTTCATTTAGTTGAATAGGATTTGGAGGATTGACCTGCCCCCGTTGTTTGCACCACTTATTAAGTCACACTATAGACCGGGTTTGTTAGTCCCAGCCACGGCATAGGCTTGGTCTTGGGCTCCAAGATCCAAGCTTCCGGCGCCGGCGGAAGCCCTCCCAGCGAGCTATGCGGCCTCCTGGTGTTGTACTCCTTCCGCCACCTTTCCAGTATCACCCTTGCCTCCCAAAGGGTATCGAAAATTTCTCCATCCAGCAATTCGAACCTCAACTTCCCATTGAAGCTCTCGTTGTAGCCGTTCTCCCAAGGGCTCCCGGGCTCGATGTAGGCCGTCTTCACCCCAACCTTTGGCAGCCAATCTTTCAATTCCTTGGCCACGAATTCCGGCCCGTTGTCCGACCGGATGTAGTCCGGTACACCCCTTTCCAGGAACAACTCCGACATGATCCCCTGGATGTCGTGGGCCCTGAACTTCCGGGCCACCGGCAAGGCCAGGCACTCATGGGTGAACTCGTCGATCACCGTCAGAATCCTGAAGGCCCTGGTATCGGTGGTCCTCTCCGCCACGAAGTCGTAACTCCATACGTGGTTGGGCTTCTCAGGCCGAAGCCGGATACAGGACCCATCGTTCAACCACAGCCTGCGCCTTTTCGGCTGTTTTTGCGGGACTTTCAAGCCAGCTACCCGCCACAGCCGTTCGATTCTTTTGTAGCTAACCCGCCAACCCTCCCAGCGAAGCATCCTGGTTATCTGCCTATACCCGTACCGGCCATACATACAGGCCAGTTGGATCATCCGGGCCGTCAAAGGCGGCTCATCCTGCCTGATGTGGGGTACGTAGCGGTGAGTGTTGCGTGGCTGTGCCAGTACCCGGCAGGCCCTTCTCTGGGATACCCGGAAAGCCTCTATCAGCCACAAGGTCGCCCGGCGCAATTTGGCCGGGCTCAGAAGTTTCCCTTGGCCACCTCCTGGAGCATTTGTTTATCCAAGGTGATGTCGGCCACCAAGCGCTTCAGGCGGTTATTCTCTTTTTCCAGGTCTTTGAGACGCTTGGCCTGGTCGATCTTCAGGCCGCCATATTCCTTGCGCCAGCGGTAGTAGGTGTGGGGAGTAATTTGGGCTTCCCGGCAGGCTTCCTCGACCGACTTTCCCTTCGACTGCTCCACCTCCACCTGTCTGATGATGGAGATGATCTGCTCAGCTGTATGTCCTTTGCGTGCCATATAGGCCCCCTTTTCCAGCCCATTCTAAAGCCAACTGTGACTTTATTTTTGGACCAGTTTTTGGGGGGCAGGTCACATGATTTAAAATCCAAAATAAGAGTTTTTAATGAGGATTATGTTGAACAAACCTTACAAAGTGACGTAAAGATTCCATTTATCTTTTTCGCCGGCCAAGAAGCTGTTGATTATTCAACTGAAGAAAATAAATTGGCCGAGAAAAAGAGAGAACTTCCAACAGTAGCCCTGCCGACAACTCACGATGATATTGCCAGAGCTACAGCCCAGTTAATTAAACAAGTAACCGGCATCAATAGTTACAAGAAGGAACTTACAGGCGGAAGCACATATTCCAGTTACGACAAGTCCGATTTTGAAAAGCGCATAAAGCAAATTCGCGAGAAAATAAAAACCGGTGAAATTCCAGACCATACTGCCTTGGTGCAACCAGATATTAACGCTCTAAAGACCCAACTAGTTAACAGTGATCGCATTGCCAAAAACAGCAAAGATATTGGAAGCGCAGCACAATGGCTTATCGATAACGCAGGAGAAATTAAATCTGTACTTCAAAGCACTCCGATTCAGCAATTATCGAAAAGAATTAGTGCTCTAACGGGAGAACAGGTTGATTGGGTAGAGACGGGCGTTTCATTGCATTTTGGCGGAAGCGAGAAACACGATAAGTGCTTTTTCTGTAATTCAAATATCGGGAATTCCGACGAGCTTCTTAAGCATTTTTCCGAGGATGTGGTTCGTGCTGCCAGTGATATCGACAAGTTCATCAAACAAATCGATGCTCATACGACAAATCTAGCCAAACTCGAATCACCAACATCAACCCAAACAGCTAATGCCAATAGGCTCCGTTCGATTTTTGATGGAATAATCCCTATTCTACGTGAGAAGCGTAATTCCATTTCCGATAAAAAAAATTCACCTGAAATTGATACTAAAGTTTTGGCGCCACTAACCACCGTTGCAGAGTCGGACGCAACTACCACGGCTTATGCAATTGAAACTCATTTTGTCGCGGAACAATACCAAGCTTACGAACAAGCTTGTACAGAATTGAAAACCGCTACCGACAAAAGAACCTCGCTTCAAAAAGAAATAGCCAATTTGGGCGAACAAGTTCGCATCCTCAAACAAAAAGCCAAGAACACACATGAGTCCGCATCCGCGTTGAACAGAATATTCAAAATTGTTTTCCCATATAGAAAAATTGAAATTACCGACAATGCCGAGGGAACAGGTTATATCTTGAAAAGAGATGGAGAATTTTGCCCGTTCTCTAGCCTCAGTGAAGGTGAAAAGAATTTTATTGCGCTCGCATATTTCATTTACTCCATCAACGATGCCCAAAATAGATTGGCTAATGACGGCATTGTTATGATCGACGACCCCGTCTCTAGCCTCGATAAACAGTCCATATTTCAAATATTTTCGATTGTTGTCGATGAAATGAAAGAAAATCTGAATCGTCAATATTTTCTCTTTACTCACAACCTTGATTTTCTTGGTCACCTTAAAGAATTCTTTGATAAAGCAATAAAACAAGAAAAAGTCCGACTTATGAAATTATCGGCAACAAATGGGGGATGCGTCATCCAAGAAATGGATTCCCTGCTTAGGGATCATCGCTCCGATTATTACTATGTATTTAGTGTGATATATAAATTTAAAGATTCCTGCCCGCTGGAAGACTCTTATCTTGTAGTGAATTTGTTAAGAAGATGGCTTGAAACTTTTTTGGAATTTAAATTCTCAACTTCCGGCGATCTACAATCGACCATCGAGTTCGCTTATTCTGAAGCACATAAAATAACCGAAAAGTGGACAACCCCTTTCAACGCTAACCATCGGGAAATGTATAGGTTTATTAATCATGGCTCACATGGATTTCCGGATACAGAATCTACCGATGAATCAATTTTGACAAATGCCAATGTTCGGATCCGAGAAGCCTTACAGTTAGTGAAAATACTCGATCTAATGCACTACAAAAAATTGGAAGGTTTGGTTTAATCAAACAGAGCTATCTTCTAAATAATCACTCAACTTGTTAGCTTGTGTACTTTTCTCACTCTTGTTGAAGAAAAGTAAAAAGATATTTTGTAAGTCCATCAGCTGATTTTTCTTTATCCGATAATTTCAGTCACCGGTTCATTCAACATCCTGAAGAACAATTTGTGGATCGTGTTTTTTTATTTCAGGTAACTGGGGGCTTCGGTGCCTTCCTTAAAAGTAAAAAAGCCGAAACCCGAAACGTCGAGGCTCTCACTGCTGAAGGCCCGGACCACTTCGATTTTTAAGAAGTACTTCCCCAAGGGGTACTTGGAGGTTTTAACGGCATAGAGGAAGGTCCGCGTGGGCCTTTTCCAGGTTTCGTCCGTTCGGAGTCCCGCCTGGGCCGCCTTGTAATCACATTTGAGGGGATGTCCGTAGAGGGTATCCATTTTCTCCAGGACCGCCCTCACGTCCGCGGGGTTTTTGACCACCAGGTGGAAACCCACGTCCAGCTTTTGGTACAAACCGTCGCTGTCCTTACGGAGGATGCAGTCAACGGCCCCGTCGCTGACGGCCTTGGCTTTCGCATAGTCGATTTGGGGCGGGGGCGCCTCGGCTTGTTGCCCGCATCCGGAAAGGAACAGGGGGGACAAAAGCGCGGCGAAGAGGATCCGGGCCGTCAAAAGCAAGGGTTTCGAACCGATGGCGGAAGGTTGGCCCATATTATTTCGTGTAAGTCACCGGCAGGCTGATTTCCTTCTCGATCCGGTCGCGGGAGGAATAAGTGGCCATCACCTGCAGCCGCAGGGTATAGGCGCCGCCGCGCACCGAGGGGGCGGGGGCCCAGTCGATCTCCTGGTTTCCCTGTTCCCGGTCCTGGCTTTTCGCCAGGTGGGTCACGGGATTCCCGGAGCCATCCAGGATGTCGGCGCTCACCAGGGCCCGCTCGGTGAGGAAGAAGGGCACTTGGATGCCGGTCGGGGAGGATTGCACCTTCAGGTTGACGGCGTCGGCCCCGTTCCAGAAATATTGGACGCTGTCCTTTTCCGCCACCAGCATCTGGCCGAACTGGTGGTGGATGGCGATGCCCCGGGGTTCGGTGAATTGGAAGTCGTCATCCCCCGGCCCCCCGAAAGCCACCACATATTTGAGGTCCTTGTCGAATTTGCGCAGGCAGGATTTGCCGAAATCGGTGGCCACCACGTTGCCGTAGTAATCGAAGGCGCAGCCGCACAACTGCATGGGGGGGTCGGGCAGCTCGACGCTGGAGATGGCCGCCAGGCCCTGCCCCTCCAGGCTCAGGGTCACGAGCCGCGCGCCCTTCTGGTCGATCACCGCCAGGCGGTCGGCGTAGGGGCCCTGCTGGTAGAAGGTCCAGGCTTCATGGGCGTCGATGGCGGCGATGGCCGAGGGCCCCTGCAGATGCGGGGTGGGCAGGACCCTGAAATGGCCCTTGGGGTCCATGACTTGGATGCGGTTGTTCCCCGTGTCGGCGATGTAAAGGTTCCTTTGGGAATCATAGGCCACCCCCTGGGGCGCGTTGAACTGCCCCGGGCGGCTTCCCAGCTTCCCGACGGCCTTGAGCCAGGTCAGCCGCAGGCCGTCGTGGCGCAGCAGCGCAATGCGGTTGTTACCCGTATCGGCAATGGCCACATCCCCATCCGAATCGATGGCGGCTCCCGTGGGTTGGAAAAACTCCTTCTCCAAATGCCCCACGGCGCCGAACCGCCGGATGTCCTTGAGCCCCACATTATAAAGAAGCTCACCCGCGCCCGAATTGACCCCGATGACCGTCACCACCACGTCGTTCTGGGGCGACTTGGGGTCGTGGTCCGTCTTCAAGAGCGCGCAGGCCACCCCCTGGGGGTCGTTGAACCGGCAGCCCGCGTAGATGGAGGCGATGGTCTGGGTGGCGCGGTGCAGGTTGAAAGGCAGGAACCCGTCGGCGGGATAGACGAAGGTCGAGGGGACGTCCTTGAGGACCTGCACCCCCGAAGCAAACACAAGGCCCGCAACAAAAAACACCACCAACAAGGAATGAAATTTAATTTTCAAAAGAAAACTCCATCAAGGTTTGAGCTTCTTCGGAACGACTTCAAAATCCTGCTCATTATGTGCGATGAGCTTACCTTTCTTATCAAAAACGCGCAACTGCACTTGGTAGGTGCCGTAAAGGCCTTTTTCCGGGATGGTGAATCCCTTCGTGTGGTTGAAACGTTCCTCAACGGTGAAGGGTTGGGTCACCGAATCCGCCGGTACGCTGCAGGTTCGGGTTTCCCGGAACAGCACCTTCCCCCCTGGGTTGACGACCCGGGCTTCCACTTTTAAGCCTTTGACCGGGTGGGGGTAGTCGTTGACCATCTGCAGGCTGGTCAAGAAGGAAGACCCCCAGTTCAACACCTCCCCCCGGTTGTAGCGCGTGGTATGGATGCGCCAGACCGGCAACAGGGGCTGGGAGGCGGTTTGCAGGGCGAAGTAGCCCTGTTTGGGCTTGCGGAAATAATCCACCACGCTCCAGGTGATGGCCGGCCAGCAGTCCACGAACATGAACTGGAAATAACCGTTCATGGGCCTGTACTTCTTCAACCGGAAGCTCTGGATATATTCCTTCAACAAGTAAGCCTGGTACTTTTGGCTATTGGCCACAAACTCCCGCAGGGATTTACCCATCTCCACCTTGGCGAAGTTAAAGGTCTGGTGGTACTGGAAATCGTGCAGGGCCCAGGCCTTCCAATCCGGCGGCCAGAGTTCTTTCTTCGAGAAGGTCTTCCTTAAACTTTCCACGTCGGGCAGGGCCTGGGCGCCGAACTCGGAGAAAAAGGTGGTTTCGGGACCGATGGCGCCGAAGGCGTCCTTGATCGTGGACTCCTCCCAATACCAACCCGGATAGGGGTGGTAACGGAAATCGCTTTGGGTGTCGACGAAACGGCTGTCATCCTCTTCCTTGACCGCCCGCGCCAGCACCGGATCCAGCACTTCGCGGTTGTGGGAAGGTTCGTTGTGGCAGCACCAAACGATGATGCAAGGATGGTTATAAAGCATCTTCACCATGTCCTTGACCTGGCGGCAGGCGTTTCGGGTGAAGGCGTCGGTGGCCTCATAGCTCCACTGCAGGGCGAAGTCCTGCCAGACGAAGAGGCCCGCCTCGTCGCAGGCGGCGTAGAATTCCTCCCGGTTGACGTGGGCGTGCACCCTCACCCCGTTGAGGTTGGCGGCCTTCATCAGGACGACATCCTTCCGGGCCTTGTCCGCCGTGTATTCGGAAAGCCATTGGGTGGGGATGATGTTGGTGGCGCGGGGGAAGAAGGGACGCCCGTTGAGGAGGAATTTCCAATCCGGGGTGACCTGGATCTGGCGGATGCCGAACTTCACTGCACCCTTTTCCACCGCACGGCCTGTTTCCGAATGGCGGACAAGGATGGAAGCCTGGTAAAGGTTGGGTTCCCCCTGGTCCCAGGTCCACCAGAGCCGGGGCTTCTGGAAGGTCTGGCTGATGTGCACTTCGGTTTGTCCGCGCTGGAGATGGACGTTCTTCTTGGTTTTGGCCTTCGCTGGAAACCCCAGGCCCTTGAAATCCACCTCGATGTCGTAAGTGCCCGATTCGGCCACGTTGATGAGGACCAGTTTCAGGTTCACCACCGCCTCGCCGTTCTTCAGGAGGACCGAATCCACCTGGGTGCGTTTCAATAAAACGTGGTCCACCACGACTAGTTCGACCCCGTTCCAAAGCCCGCCGGTGTTATGGTCCTGCCCATGCTCGATGTCCCAGCTTCCAGGCCGGGCGTCATGGTGGTTGAAGATGCCTTTGATGAGGTGCTTGTCGTGAGGCCAGACTTTTCGGTTTTCCTTAGGGGACTCCACCCAAACCCGCAGGCGGTTGTATTCCTGCAGCACGCTGGTGGCGGCGAATTCGAAGGTCTGGAAATAACCCTCGTGGGTTCCCAAAAGATGGCCGTTCAATTCGGCCCGGAGGAAATAATCGGCGCCTTTGAAACGGAGGAAAGCCGCTTGGCCCTTCTTGAGCGCCGGGGCCTTGAACTCCCTTTCATAAAGGGCTTCCCCCGCGAATTCCTCCCCCCGCAGGTACCAATTGGACGGCACTTCGATAAACCGGGTAAAAATCCTTTTGAGGGGGAGGGACCGCTTGTCCAGGGTGGACTCGGAAAGCTTGCTGAACCTCCAACGGCCGTTCAGGGAGAGGGATTTGGCCATTTCGATTTCCTTTCAGTGTTCATCCTCAATGCCACACTTGTACAGATTGGTCAAAAGGAGCTTTTAGTTGTAAATATCGGGTTTCATTTACCCCAGGAATTTTTTTGAGGTCCTCGATCTTCAAAGGCCCATGTTTCTTCCGATAATCACAGATTCATTTGGCAAACACGGGACCGATGGAAGGCACTTGGGCCATCTCCTCTTCACTCGAATGGTTTAAATCAGGAGGTGTAACTACCTGGCCCCAAGTTGTGCCAGGGCTGAAACGACTATTTTGATCAACGCTAGGCGTGGGAATTAAGTCGGTAACGCTCTTGCCGTCCTTTTTTTCATACTTGCGGATGGCCAAAACGAGGGACCCCAGAACGACCATGACGGCCAAAAAACCCAACACTTTCTTTTCCTGGGAAGTCAGGGCCAGGGGCATGAAAACCTTCCATTCAACAGGTTGTCCCGCAAGAGCGCTCATTATATAGAGGGTCATCCTCCCGGGCGAGATGCTTGGGAAGGCCTCCAAGTCTCAAAACCGCAGGGAAATAAGCGTTTCCATCTTGAAACACTCGGCGAAGGTTCGAAGCGTCTATACAGTTGTAACAATGCACCATGGGGCCTTCGGCCCCAATAAGGGTAAAATAGGTCTCTCGCGAGTGGGAGTTTCATATTACCGACCAAGAACTTGTCGAAAAAATAAAGTCCGGCGAAAAAGAGCTTTATGCCGACCTCATCCGCCAGTACCACAAGAAGGTTGTGGGCTATTGCCTCTCCATGCTCCAAAACCACACGGACGCCGAGGAAGCCTCCCAGGACATCTTCGTGAAGGCCTACCGTAACCTGCCCAAGTTCAAGGGCAACTCGGCCTTTTCCACCTGGCTTTACCGGATCACCACCAACCATTGCCTGGACGTGCTCCGGAAACGCAACCGCCGCAAAACCTATTCCCTGGACGCCCTGGTGGAGGATGAGGGGGATTCGATCCACCGGCTCTTTTCCTCCGATCCCGTGGCCGCTTCCCAGATGGAGAACCGGGATTTGGCGGGTAAAATCCTCTCAACCCTTCCCGAGGATTACCGGATGATCCTGACCTTGAGGGAGGCCGATGGCCTGGAATACCAGGAAATCGCGCAAACTTTGGACTGTTCCCTGGACGCGGTCAAGGGACGCCTTTCCCGGGCCCGCCGGCAGTTGCAGGAGAACCTCCGACACTTCCTGCGCGAAAAAGACGTCTATAAAGAGGAGTAAAAAAGATGAACCACGAAATGATCCAACAAAAACTCTTCGCCCTCTACGACGGCCCCTTGACCGAAAAGGAAAGGAAGCTGGTGGAAAGCCACCTGGCCCAATGCGCCGAGTGCCGCAAGGCCATCGCCCAATGGAAGGCCATCTCCACCCGGCTTTTCCCCGCCCAAACCTTCTCCGAAGCCGCGGAGGATGCCTTTGTGGCCCGGGTCATGGGCCGGGTCCGGGCCGCCGGTGAAAAAATGGAATCCTGGGGGACCTTGTTCTTTCGCTGGCTGGTGCCCCTGGCGGGTTCGGCCGTGGTGGCGGGCTGGGTTTTCTTTTCCGTCTTGTCCGACACTTCCATCTTTTCCTCGGGCGGCAACGAGGAGGCGGCCTTTCCCTCCGAATCGTCCTATTCCAATGCGTCGGGCAACGGGATCGTACTGGCTTCCTATTCTTCCCAAGACATCGTCCCTTAAAGGAGCGGCAACATGAAACCCTGGCTTAAAAATTCCATCCTCATCCTGATCGGATTCCTGGTGGGCGTGGCCGCCACCAGCGCGGCCTTCCGCCTTTGCTTTCATCCCCACCATCCCCCCGGGGCCGCCGACGCTGACCGCGTGTTGAAGCGCCTCGACTCCCAGCTTAATTTCACTACTGACCAGCGGGATAAGGTGGCCCAACTCTTGAAGCAGGAGCTTCCCAAGGCCGACGCCCTGCGCAAGGAAGGCGACGTGAAATTCCAGGCCCTGCGGGATTCCTTCCGGACCCAATTGCGCACCCTGCTTACCCCGGACCAGGCCAAGAAATTCGACGACATGGCGGCAAAGTGGGACGAGCACAACAAGCCCGGATGTTCGGACCCGGTCACCGGCCGGTAACGACGCCGCTTCACCGCTTCTCTCCCCGCCTTGGGGCCCCAAACCCCAAGGCGGTTTTGTTTCCGTAAATTTTCGCCGTTCCAGATTGAATCCATGCCATGGATGGACATAATGTCCCCCTACCGTTTCCAGGGTGCGGTTTTTACCGGCAGTTAACTATTAAGGAGAGTTTCTGTGGTCCGCAATTTTTATTCTTTTTTTGCCGCCGGCTTTCTCTTGGCCATCCTTTCCGGCTGCGCCGAGGCCCCGGCCAAGGTGGGGGACAACATCGTCGAGAACCCCTTGGAACAGGTCACGGGGGTCACCACCGACGACATCCAAAAAGCCGGGCAGAAGACCGAACTGGGCCTCTGGGACGTTTATGCCATGGCCGTGGAGCGTACTGAGGACCTGGCCAGCAAGGTGGAGGACATCGAACAAGCCAAAGCCCAGGGCCAGCAGGCCGTGGCCTCCGTGCTTCCCCAGGTTTACTTGAACGACTCGCGGAACTGGCAGTCGAGCAGCTACGTTTTCGGGTCTTCTAATTTCCTCTTTGAGCCGTTAGGCAACACCGTTTATCTTTCCGGGGCCGAAACCATATTCACCGGCCTCACCCAGGTGGCCGCCCTGCAGGGGGCAAAGGCCTTGGAGGACCAGAACCGGTACCTTTTGGACCAGGAAGCCCGGAGCCTGCTTTTGAACGTCGCCCGCGCCTATTACGGCGTTCTCGAACTGCAGGACACCCTGGAATCCAAGCAGGAAGTCGAAAATCTCGAGGAACAGATACTGGAGCAGGAAAAACAATGGCGGGCCATCGGCCGCTCGCGGGATAGCGACGTGCTGAATACCGAAGCCCAGCTGGCCCAGATCAAGGGCGACATGGAAAGCACCCAGGGGCAGTTGAACCAGGCGAAGGACGCGCTGGTGGTATTGGCCGGATGGAACTCCAATCAACCCTTGAAATCCGACGAGCAGGCTGTTCCGGCGACTTACACCTTCGAGGAAGCGGCGGCCAAGGTGGAAAGCCGCTATGACGTCCTGGCGGCCAAGGCCACCGTGGACCTGGCCGACGCGTCCCTCCTGCAGGCCCATGGCGGGCACTTACCCTCCCTGGCCTTCGTGGGCGATTACTACCTTCAGCAGGACGGCGGAAGTCCCACGCCCGATTGGGATATCAAGCTAGTGGCTTCCCTTCCCCTTTTCGAGGGTGGGGCCATCCTTGCCCAGGAAAGACTCGAAGCTTCCAAGAAACGGCAGGCCGAGATGCAGTACTCCCTCATCCACCGCCAGGCCCTGCAGGACATCAAGGGGGCTTACCACGCCCTGGCCACCTCCCTGCTGGAACTGGACGCCTACAGCAAGGCCCTGGACGCGGCCAAGAAGGACTATGACGCGGTGGAGCACGACCGGCGGCTGGCCCTCAACACCAACCTGGACGTGCTCCAGGCCCTCACCCAGCTCCAGACCGCCCAAAACAACTACAACCAATCCCACTACCAGACCCTGATCAATTGGATCTGGCTGGGCGAGGCCACCGGCGATTTGCCGAAGCTTCCGAGTAAAGAATAAAGGGATTCTCCATGACCTTATCCGACGTCTCCATTAAGAACCCCGTCTTCGCCTGGATGCTCATGTTCGGGCTCATCCTTTTCGGGATCGTATGTTTTTCAAGGATGGGCGTGTCCCAGCTGCCCGATGTGGATTTCCCGGTGGTGAACATCTCCATTACCCTGCCCAACGCCTCGCCCCAGATCATGGAGTCCGACGTGGCCGACCCGGTCGAGGATTCGGTCCTGGGCGTGGAGGGCGTACAGGACGTGCAGACCACCTGCACTGAGGGGAACGTCAGCATTTCAGTCTTCCTGGACATCAGCCGGAACGTGGATGTGGCGGTCCAGGATGTCCAGACCGCCGTTTTCCAGGTGCAAAAATCCCTTCCGACGAACATTTACCCTCCCATCATCAAAAAACAGAATCCTAACAGTTCCCCCATTATTTGGTTCGCCGTGACGGCGGACCCGCCCCTGACGTTAAGGGACCTGATGCTTTACACACGTGATTACCTGAAGGACCGCTTCACCAGCCTGCCCGGTGTGGCCAACGTATTTCTCGGCGGGTTCATCAACCGACAGGTCAATATCTGGGTGGACAACAACAAGCTCAATGCCCGCCAGCTGACCGCCGATGATATCGTCAACACCATCAACACCCAGCACGCCGAAGTTCCCGCCGGATTCATGGAAACCCCCCTAACCCAGTACGATGTCCGGTCCATGGGCGAGGCCTATACGGTCAAGGATTTCGAGAACCTGCCCATCCTCTCCCGGGGCGGATCCCCCAACTATGTCCCGACCAAGTTAAAAGACCTGGCCACGATCGAGGACGGCCTGGCCACCGTCACCCGGATTTCCCGCTTCAACGGCACCCCCTCCTGCGGATTGGGGTTGGTGATGCAGGACGGCTATAACGCCGTGGATGTGGCCAACGCCGCCAAGGCCCGCCTGCAGGAAGTCCTCAAGGAAATGCCGAAGGGCTACCACATGGCCGTCAACTTCGACACCACCACCTCCATCAAGGACAATGTCCATGAATTGGAATTGACCATCCTTTTGGCGGCACTGTTGACAGCCTTGGTCTGCTATCTCTTCTTGGGAAGCTGGTCCTCCACTTTCAACGTCTTCCTGGCTATTCCCACTTCCTTGTTCGGAACCTTCATCATCATCTATTTTTTCGGGTTTACCTTGAACACCTTCACCCTGCTGGCTCTTTCCCTTTCCATCGGGGTCGTGGTGGACGACGCCGTCATGGTGTTGGAGAACATTGTCCGTCACCAGGAACACGGTGAGAACATGGTGGAGGCGGCCCTGAAGGGCGCCCGGGAAATCACCTTCGCGGCCGTGGCCACCTCGACCGCCATCGTGGCCATCTTCCTTCCCCTGGCCTTCATGCAGGGCATCATCGGAAAATTCATGTTCCAATTCGGCGTCACCATCACGGGGGCGGTGTTGATTTCCCTCCTGGAAGCCGTCACCCTGACCCCTATGCGTTGTTCCCAGTTCGTCCATATGTCCGACGAAACCAAGGGCTTCGCCGGTTATGTCGCGACCCGGTTCCACCGCCTCTCGGCTTTTTACAGCCGGCTTCTGGAATGGAGCCTTTGGTACCGCACTGATCTACTTGCGGCCCAGTCCAAATCCGGCCGTTTGCCTTGGTTCAAGGCTTTTATTTCCAAGTTTTTCCTGACCGACCCCAAGGCCCTGGCTGAGGAAGTCCAGGAAGAAACGAAGAACCCCCAATACTCTCTGGTCCCTCTTTTCTGGTTTTTGGGCGGCCTGGGCGCCTTTTGGGGGATTCACAAGTGGGTGGATTCCAACAACTGGAATCCGCTCATATGGAAGATTACCGGTGGTTTGTTTCTTCTTGTCGTCCTGGTCCACCTATGGAAGGAACGTCATTTCCTTTTCGCCCATATCCTCTATGACCACCGTTGGTGGATCGTTTTCGGCGCCGTGGTCATCTTTATTAGCTCTTTAGGTTTGTCTAAAATCATCAAAAAGGAAATGGTTCCTTCCACGGACCAAAGCGTATTTCTTCTCAACATGCAATTGCCGGTCGATTATTCCATTTTCCGGACCGATGACATCACGAAGCAATGCGAGGCGATCCTGAACAAGCGCGGCGAAATCAAGAACCTTTACGTAGCCGTGGGCGGTTTCGGGGGGAACGCCTCCAATACGGCCATCATGTTCATCACCATGAAACCGGAAAACGAGAGGCCGGTTGCCTCCTGGGACGAGAAGTTCCCGCCCTCGGGGCCGCTGGGCTTCATCATAAGTTTGTACCGGCATTTCGAGGCGCCTCGGCTGACCCAGGCGGAATTCATGGCGGTCTGCCGCAAATCCCTGAAAGCCGTGTCCCCCGACCTCCAGGTCTTCCTTTTGGACCTTTCCCAGCGCGGTCTTTCCACTGGAAAAGGCTATGCCGCCGAATTCATCGTGACAGGACCCGATTGGGATAAGCTGGCCGGTTACTCCACCGAGATCATGAAACGCATGAGGGCCGATTCCCTGCTGGCGGACGTGAATAACAACTACCTATCGGGCCAGCCCGAAATCCAGGTCATTCCCGACCGTGCCAAGGCCGCCTTACGGGGCGTGGATATCGCGGATTTAGGAGGCGTACTGGGTACCCTCATTGGTGGTTTCACTTCCCAAACGGCCTACTATCACGAGAATGGCCACGAAAACAGCATCTTCATCCGGGTGCCCAAGGAACAACGCCTGAAGCCGGAGGACCTGGATAGGATCTACACCCGCAACAACCGGGGCGAGGTGGTTCCCATTTCCGACGTGACCGACATCAAGGTCCTTCCCTCACTCCAGCAAATCACCCGGGACAACCGCCAGCGGGCCATCTTCTTCCAGGCCAATGCCGCCCCCGGCGCCACCGCCCAACAGGCCTTGAATGAATCGATCAAAATCGCGGGCGAAGTCCTGCCCGAGGGTTACCAGGCCATCTTGACGGGCACCTCGCAGTCCAATTCCCAGACATCCACCCAGCTGATCATCACCATGGTCCTGGGGATCGTGGTGGCCTACATGATCCTGGCCAGCCAGTTCAACAGCTTCCTCCATCCCTGGATCGTCTTGCTGGCCCTGCCCTTTTCCATCACCGGGGCCTTCGGGGGCCTTTGGCTTTTCAACCAGACCCTTAACATGTACAGCATGATCGGGCTCATCCTGCTGTTGGGATTGGTCAAGAAGAACTCCATCATGCTGGTGGACTTCACCAACCAGGCCCGTGGAAGGGGCCTGAATCTTCACGACGCCCTCCTGGAAGCCTGCCCCATCCGCCTGCGGCCCATCCTCATGACTTCTTTCGCCACCGTAGCCGGGGCCCTGCCAGCGGCCATGGCCCTGGGGCCCGGCGCCGAATTGCGCCAGCCCATGGCGGTCGCCATCATCGGCGGCATCCTGATCTCTACCTTGCTGACCCTCTTCGTGGTACCCTGCGCTTACAGCATCATGTCGGGTTGGGAAAGGCCCGATCCCTACCAGTTCGACGTGGACGCCAAGGGCAACGTGATCGTCCTAGCCAAGAAACTCCTCAAGAAAATCGGGTCGGCCCCGACTCCGGCGAGGAATAAATCCTGATTTGATCGGGCTCCCTGCCACTTGCCGGGTGAAACCCATCCATTAATTGGGGGGAAATCATGAAAAACAGAAAGAGAACCGGTCGGATTTTTTCAACGGCCTTCATCCTGGCCTTGTGGGGAGGATGGGCCTTACTGGCACGCCCCGTCCTCGGCGGGACCCTTTCCTTTTCCAAACCCGAAAAGCTCGCCACCCTCCCATGGTTGGACGGTTCCAACCACGGTGTCCCCCCCAGCGGGCCCGAATGGCTCATGGTGGATAAACAGAGCCGTTTTGTCCTCGAATCGAACCTGGATTTTGTCCTTTACACCCCCGCGGCAAAATACCTCCAGACTCTCCAACCCATAGATAAATCAAAAAACTTTTATGGGTTTACGGCCATGGAATCCGCGTCGGATGGCTCCCTGCTCCTGTTCGCCCGCTTGGAAACCCCCCAGGAACAGTGGGGAAAAGACAACTTCCAGGAGCATTCAAAACCGGGGGCGCGGTTAATCGTTCTTTCACCGGACGGCCAGGTAAAAAAGGACAAGGAAGAATTGGACGCCGATCAGCCTCATTCCAGCTATTACCTCGAGGACGGTGTTGCTTACAGCGTGCGGGACGACGGTTCCTACAAGGTTTTGGACTCTTTCGACGGCCGCCCGGCCAAGGAAGGCGCTTTTACCCAATTCGCTTCCTTCGCTTCCAGCCCGGCGAATTGGCTGGACCACCTCAAGCATCTCTCCGTCTTCCACTCGGGAAACCGCTTTTACCACGATACCAAGGGGCAAACCCACCCGGTCCCGGGGGCTACGGCAAGCCTGATGGGACAAAACCTGGTCGAAGGGACGGGCCCCCTGGCCATCCGGAAGGGCGTCATTTATTACCAGGTGGTTTGCGACAAGAACCAGGATTTCATCAACGCGGTTTTCGTCGAGGATCCCGTCCGGAAAAACTACGGCCTGGTGGACCTCTTCCGTTCCGAGGAAGAATTGGACATGGTCCACGGGCATACGGTCTTCGTGGACTCAAAAGGAAACCTATTTGAGGGGGTTGGGAAGAAGGACGGCTACCGCATCTATGAGTGGAAACGGATCAATTAGAAGCCCGGGCGTCCCCGCCGGTATCCACATCGTCCTGGCCATCCTTGAACCGGGACTTCAGCCAGTCATCCCCGCCCGTTGAGGGTTCCACATAGGAATCATCCGCATCCTTTTTAAACCTGCCCGCCACCGTGTCTTCGTTGTTCTTGTCGTCATCGGCCCCGTTATCCACTTCCTTGTCCACGTCCATTTTTGAGCCGGCCCCACTGTCCTTGGATTGTCCCGCGTCGGAAGAAGCCGTTTTCCAGGCGGCCCGGGACGGGCTGTTGGTACAAAGCACGATGAAGAGCAGAACCGGCAGGGTCGGGCCTTTCATGGGGCGTCCTTGTTGAGTTCATTCATGGCGGCTTCGGGCCCCTTCAGGATGAAGGTCTCCACCCCGTCCCGGGACCGTTCGATGGCTTGGTCGACCTTGGGCTTTTCCTCCGGCGTGAAGCCGGCCAGGACGTGGTGGGCCCCCTCTTCAGGCGAGGGCGGCTTGCTGATGCCGATGCGCAGCCGCGGGAAACCGGAGCCGCCCAGGTGGGCGATGATCGAGTCCAGCCCATGGTGTCCCCCGGACCCCCCCGAAGGTTTCAGGCGGATCTTCCCCGCCGGCAGGTCCAGGTCGTCGGAAACCACCAGGATTTTTTCAGGAGGGATATTGCGGTAGCGGGCGAAGGGCGCCACGGCCCGGCCCGACTCGTTCATGAAGGTTTGCGGGAAGAAAAGGAAGACCTCGCGGCCTTCCAGGGGATAGCTCCCGAAGATGGCCCCGTCCTTTTCCTTGAGTTTGACGCCGTGCTTGAGCACGAGGGCTTCGACCACGCGGAAACCCACGTTGTGGCGGGTGAAGCGGTAGTTCTCGCCCGGGTTGCCCAGGCCCACCACCAGCCATGTCTCGGATGCCATGAATCCCCCCGAAAAAAAAAGAAGCCACCCAAGGATAACCCTGGATGGCCCCCAATCAATCGAAAGCCTTGGTTTACTTCTTGTCGGCCTTGGCGGCGGGAGCGGCGGCCTTGCCCGCGGGGGCGGCTTTGCCCGCCTCCGGCTTGGCCCCGGCTTCGCCTTCTTCCTTCTTCTTGGCGGTGAGGACTTCCGGCTCGGCGGCGCCGGCGGCGGGGGCGGCGGCAGCCGCACCTTCCGCGCCCGGAACGGCGGCCTTGACTTCTTCCGCCATCTGCTGGGCCACGGACATGACCACGCTGTCGCCGGGGGTGACGGCCTTGACGCCCTCGGGCAGTTTCAGGTCGGAGACGTGCACCGAAGAACCGATGGCCAGGTGGATCGCGTCCACATTGATGGCATCGGGGATCTGGGCCGGCAGGCAATGCACTTCCACGGAACGCAGGAAGGACTGGAGGGTCCCGCCTTCCTTGACGCCCTCGCAGATGTCGGCGTTCTGTATGCGGACGGGGACGCGGATGCGGATCTTCTCGTTCATGTTCACTTTATGGAAGTCGGCGTGGAGCACCCGGCTGTTGAGCTTGTGGTACTGGATTTCCTTGATGACGGCCAAAACCGGCTCGCCGCTCTTGGCGCCCTCGATGGCCAAGGCGAAGAAGATATTGTCGCCCTTGGCCGAGGTGAGGATCTGGGCCAGTTCCTTTTCCTTTACTTCGATGGATTGGTTGGCTTCCTTGTGCCCGTAAACCTCGGCAGGGACGAACCCTGAGGCCCGCAGGCGGCGCGTGCCGCTGCTGCCACGGATGGTGCGGATTTTTGCGGCTAAAGGTACTTGCTTCATGTCTTAGACTCCCGCCTGGGGCGTGCCGCGCAGACTCAGCGCCACGTATTCCAAGTTTCTTTTGGATTTTTGTTGGTTAGATCACGTCGTTGAACAACGAGCTGATGGATTCTTCGTTGTGGATGCGCATGATCGCCTCCCCGAAAAGGGGAGCCACCGGGAGGACGGTGATTTTATCGATCCGCTTCCCCGGGGGGATAGGAATGGTATCCGTAACCACGACTTCTTTCAAGACCGATTTTTGGAGCTTTTCCACGGCATTTCCCGACAGGATGGCGTGGGTACAGGAGGCGTAGATATCCCCCGCCCCGAACTTCACCAGGGCGTTGACGGCCTCCACCAGGGAGCCGCCCGTGGCGATCATGTCGTCGGGAACGAGGACGGTACGCCCCTTGACTTCCCCGATGAGGTTCATGGCCTCCACTTCATTGGGCCCGCTGCGACGCTTGTCTACGATGGCTAGGTCCGCACCCAGGCCCTTGGCGTAAGCCCGGGCCGTCTTGATGCCACCCACATCGGGGGAGACAATGACCAGGTTGCTCAGGTTTTTCTTGCGGATATAGGAGACGATG
>JAJPJW010000164.1 GCA_021324075.1 Pseudomonadota bacterium
AAAAGCGGAGGACCCAATCAGGCGTATTGTTCAAGAAATTCGACTGGCAGGGCTATAGTTGGGCCCTTTTGACCGTTGCCGTCTCCTCCGCCGTGGCCTGGCTTCTGTTTCCGTGGGTGGACCTGGCCAACCTCATCATGGTGTATCTCTTGTGCATCCTGCCGTTCTCCTACCGCCAAAACCTGGGACCTTCCACCCTGGCTTCCTTCTTAAGCGTCCTGGCTTTCGACTTTTTCTTCGTGCCTCCCCGCTTCACCTTCGCGGTGGCCGACACCCAATACATCTTCATGTTCCTGGTCATGCTGCTGGTGGGCCTTTCCATCAGCAACCTGACTGTGCGTATCCGGGGGCAGGAGCGGCTTTCGCGCCTGCGGGAGCGCCGCACCGCCGCCCTCTATTCCCTCTCCCGCGAACTGGCCTCCACCTGGGGCACGGCCCAGCTCTTGGAGATCGCCGTCAAGCACATCGCCGAGGTTTTCGAGAGCTCGGTCATCGCCTTCCTTCCCGACGCCAACGGCCGCCTGCAGGTGCAGTGCGGCGCCGTGGAGGACTTCAAACTGGACGCCAAGGAAATGGGCGTGGCCCATTGGGCCTACGACCTGGGCCAGGTGGCGGGGCGCGGCACCGACACCCTGCCCGGCACCGAGGCCCTTTACCTGCCCCTGCTGGCCTCGGGCGAACCCGTGGGCGCCCTGGGCGTCAAACCCCACAATACCGAAAAACTCTTCATCCCCGAGCAATTGCACCTGTTGGAGGCCTTCGCGCACCAGACCGCCCTGGCCGTGGCGGCGGACAAGCTGCTGCAGAAGCAACAGAGGACCCAGATGGAAGTGGAGGCGGAAAAATTGAGGAGTTCCCTCTTGAGCTCGGTGTCCCACGACCTCAGGACGCCCCTGGCGGCCATCACGGGCTCGGCCAGCAGCCTTTTGAAGAACGGTGAGGCCCTTCCCCTTTCCACCCGCAAGGACCTTTTGGAAAACATTCACGATGAGGCGGACCGGCTGGAACGGCTGGTGAACAACCTGTTGGAGATGACCAAACTGGAATCGGGAGCCATCCAGGTGAAAAAAGAGCTCCACCTGCCGGTAGAGATCATCGGCTCGGCCATTGCGCGGGTGGAAAACAAGTTGAAAGGCCGGTCCCTCACCACCCACATTCCCGGCGACCTTCCCCTGGTGCCCATGGACGCCCTCTTGATGGAGCAGGTCCTGGTGAACTTCCTGGACAACGCCTTGAAATATACCCCCGAAGGGTCCCCCCTGGAGATTTCCACGGAAGTACGGGGCAACCAATGGGCGGTAGAGGTGGCGGACCGGGGGCCGGGAATACCGCCGGAAGACCTTCCCCGCCTGTTCGACAAGTTTTACCGGGGACCCCAGACCCACCATAAGAGCGGCGCGGGACTGGGCCTTTCTATATGCAAGGGCACCGTGGATATCCATGGGGGGACCCTCGAGGTGAAGAACCGTCCCGACGGCGGGGCGGTGTTTCGGTTTACAATACCCCTGGGCAAACCCAGGCAGGATTGACAGGAGTCAGCCATGGCGGATACGGGCACGGTCTTGGTCATCGAGGATGAGCTTCCTATCCGGCGCTTCCTGAAGCCCTCCTTGCAAAGCGAGGGTTTCAAGGTGCTGGAGGCCGTCAAGGGCGAGGAGGGCCTTTCCCTGGCCTCTTCCCACAACCCCGATATCATCCTGCTGGACCTGGGGCTTCCCGATATGGACGGCCTGGAGGTGGTCAAGCGCCTGCGGGAATGGGCGGCCACGCCCATCATCATCATTACCGCCCGGGGCAAGGAGAAGGACAAGATCGCGGGGTTGGATGCCGGCGCCGACGACTATTTGACCAAGCCCTTCGACGTGGGCGAACTCTTGGCCCGTATCCGGGTGGCCCTAAGGCATTCGCAACGCCTCAAGCAGGGCGGCCAGCAGGACCCCCTCTTCGAAACCAAGGACTTCCAGGTGGACTTGGCGGCCCGGGTGGTCACCGTGCGGGGCAAGGAAGTGCACCTGACCCCCAATGAATACGGCCTCCTGGCCTTTTTGATCCGCCACGCGGGAAAAGTGGTTACCCAGAAACAAATTTTGCAGGAAGTTTGGGGTCCGGCCAGCGGCGACCAGGTGCAGTACTTGCGGATTTACGTTTACCAACTCCGCCAGAAGATCGAGGCCGACCCCGACCGGCCCCGTTACTTACTGACCGAATCGGGGGTGGGTTACCGGCTCAAGATGGATTAGAATAGCGCCGGCCTTGGGAAAACCCCTTTGAAAGGCCCGAAAACGGCCCCAACGGCGTCTAAATTCTGATTCCATTCCGCACTTAAGGATCCTGGTCTTGCAACGACTGCTGCCGGCTTTGTTCTCCCTTCTCCTTTCCGCCCCCGTTTTTTCCGCGGATTTTTCCCACGTCAAGGTGGAACTCCTGCCCGAGCAAAATTCCATCACCCCCGGCGGTTCGGTCACCGTAGGTTTCCACTTCCGCATGCAACGGGGCTGGCATATCTACTGGCAGAACCCCGGCGATTCGGGACAGGCTCCTTCCATCTCCTGGACCCTTCCGGAAGGCTTCACGGCCGGGGACATCCTTTGGCCCACGCCCCAGCTCCTCCCGCTTAATTCCCTCGCCGACTATGGATATACGAATGAAGTGCTTCTCATGGTGCCCATCCAGGCGCCTCCCGGCGTCAAGCCCGGGCATTTGGAACGCCTGACCGCCCATATCCGCTGGCTGGTCTGCAACGAGATCTGCATCCCCGGCGACACTTCCCTCAACCTCCGCTTCCAGATCCACAAGCACAAATCCACCTCCAAAACCCGCAATGAGTATCTTTTCCAGATCGCCCGCCACAGCCAGCCCCAGGACCTGCCGGACGACTGGAAGATCTACGGCTCCATCGGCAAGAAGGATTTTCGGATCGGCGTCGAGACCGGCGGGCCTGTCGCCAAGACGACGACGGCCGTTTTCATCCCCTTGCACCAGAACCTGATCGAGGGCGCCCCGGCCCAGGTTTTCCACGCTTCCGGCAATTCCTTCCAATTAACGGTGAAAAAGTCCGACCAGCTGGCCCCGGACGTCAAAACCCTGGAAGGGGTCCTGGTGGTGAAGGAAAAAAAGGGGACGAAGGGCTACAACGTAACTATTCCCTTGGCCGAGTAGTAGGACTATCTAACCTTTATTTAAGGAGAGTACTGACATGAAATTAGCAAAAGGAATTTTTGGTTTGGCCTTGGGCCTGTCGTTGACGGTCACGGCGGCTTCCTTGGCGGCGGCGGTGGGCGACCCGGCGCCCGATTTCACGGCCACCGACAGTTACGGGAAACCCCACAAGCTGGCGGACATGAAGGGCAAATACGTGGTCTTGGAATGGCACAACCAGGACTGCCCCTTCGTGAAGAGCCAGTACAAGGGCAAGATGCAGAAACTGCAGGCGAAGTGGGTGAAGAAGGGCGTGGAGTGGTTCACGGTGATTTCCTCCGCCCCCGGCTTGGAAGGTTACGTGGAAGCCACGGCCGCCAACCAGGACGTGAAGGACAAGAAGGCCGACGTCACCGCTGTCTTCCTGGACCCCAAGGGGACCCTGGGACACCTCTACGGCGCCAAGACCACGCCCCATATGTTCATCATCGACCCCAAGGGAGTGCTGGTCTACAACGGCGCCATCGACAACGCGCCGCGCGAGGATGGGGATGTCGCGAAGAATGGGAACGGCGAACCCTTCGTGAATTACGTGGACCGCGCCCTCACCGAATCCATGGTCAACGGCAAGAAAATTTCCCTCCCTTCCATGCCCCCCTACGGTTGCGGTGTGAAGTACAAAGACTAAAGCCGCCCCTTCTTTTTTTCGGAAGCCCCAATTCCGCCTGACCCTTTTTCAGGCCGATTTGGGGCTTTTTCTTGCCCTTATCCGATCCTTAAAATTCCATTTGACAAATTAACACGTCCGTGACATAGTTTATTCGTTAAACCATTAAGGTTAACTGATTTCCTCTGCTGGAGGGATTTATGGCCAACCGCCACCTTCAAAAGCAGAGCCTTCTGCAAAAGGCCCTCCTCGATAAAAAAGTCCTGACCCAAGAAGTCCTGATGTACCAGCGGCTCATGGAAGCCATCCGGACGGAAACCAGCTTCGAAGACCTGTTGAAATTCCTCATCAAGGCGGTCACCGAAGGCCTGGGCTACGACCGCGCGGGCATCTTCATGGTGGACGCCCAAAGGGGCGTGGGCCAGCGGATGATGGGCATGGACCGCAACGGCCGCTGGGAGGGCCATTGTGAGGACCTTCCCCTCTCCCCCGTCAAGGGCACCCACTGGTTCTCCGACATCGTGCACGGCCACACCAAGGCCTTCTTCACCAATAACCTGCGCAAGCGGGTCAATAAGAGGGCGTGGGAGCGGAACATCGACCCGGGCGTTTCCTGCAACGCCGTGGTGCCCATCACGGTGGCCGGCAACGAGATCATCGGCGTCCTGACGGTGGACAACCTCTTCACCAACCGCAGCATGGAAAAGTCGGACCTGCAGTCCCTGCTGAGCTTCGCCACCCAGGCGGGCCTGGCCATCGAATCCTACCGCGTCCACGAGAAGGTCCGCGAAATGACCCTCAAGGAAGGGCTGACAGGGGTCTTCAACCGCCGTTACTTCGACAACTATATCCCCCGGGAGGTTCTGCGCTGCCGGCGTTACAAGCGCTTCCTCAGCCTCCTTTACGTGGACCTGGACCATTTCAAGAGCATCAACGACCTCTACGGCCACCTGGAAGGGGACGCGGTGCTGCGCCACGTGGCCGACCGCCTGGTGCAGGGCCTGCGCAACGTGGACATGGTGGTGCGGATGGGCGGCGACGAATTCGCCGTCATCCTGCCCGAGGTGGGGCCCGACGGCGCCAGGACCGTGGCGGGCCGCCTCTTCAAGTCCATCGTGGAATCGCCCTCGCCCGTGGAAAGCATGAGGGCCAAAGGGGAAGGCGTCAAGGTGACGATGGGGGTCGCCTGCTACTGCGAATCCATGGGCGACTACCGGGAGCTGATGAAGCGGGCGGATGAAAGCCTTTACCAGGCCAAGGCGCTGGGCCGCAACCGCGTGGGCGAACTGGTTTCCAGTTTCTAGGATTTTCCCGGCCGGTTTACCTGGAAGGCGCCGGTGAAGCCGCCGGTCCCGCCGCCGGGGTTCCTTCCCCAACCTTCTTCTTGTACCAATAACCCGAATAGAAGGTCCTCTCGTCCTCCCCTTCCCCTTCGACGTGCAGGGTTCCCCCGTCCCCATAGAAAAGGCCCGGCACCAGGGCGTCCTGGTCCGACAAGGGCAGGAGGGCGATCTTGAATTCTTTGTCCTTCATTCCAAAGGCCGGGAGGGAAACTGTCATGTCCACGGTGAGGAACCCGTCCTTTTCCCCCAACGAGATCCTGCTGAAGGTGAAGACCCCATCCGGGTTTTCCAGTTCATACTCCCCTTCCCTGGCCTTCCAGGCGGCCGGAATTTCCACCGGCTCGATCGACTCCAGTGGCACCGGGAAGGTCAAGCCTCCCAGGACCGCCATGGGCTTGTCCTCCACCTGTGAAAAGGTGAGTGGAAACTGGGGCAGGTCGATGGGGAAAATAATGAAGGTGATATGGGGCACGAAGGTGTACGAAGAGATGGGCAGCAGGTCCATCTTGTACTTGTCCCATTCCGCCCCTAACCGTCCGTCCTTGTAGGTGATCTTCATCAGTTGGCCCAGGGCTGAGTAATCACCGGCATAGCCCTGGAGCCTTTCCGGCGACACCGCCACCGTCGGTGGCATCTTGATTTCCTTCTTTTTCAAGTCTTCCGGGATGCCGTATTTGGCCTTCAGCATCAGCTTCAAGGCCCGCACCGTCACCTCGCCCATCAGTTCATCCCCCTCGGCGCTGTTGGAAAGTAAGGCCATTCCCAGCCCCTGCTCGTAGAGGGCCGCCACCTGGGCGTTGTAGGGCGGGTAGGCCCCGTCATGCCAGGCGGTCCCTTCGGCCCCGGGAATGTTGATGCCCGAAAGCTGCCATCCCAGGCCCACTTGGTGGCCGAAATCCAGGGGAAGGCCGGGATAGGCGGGGGTGAACATGGCTTTCACGCTTTTAGGGTCCAAGGGCTGGGCTTCGCCCGGAACTTCCCCGCCCAGGGCGAATTGGAGGAATCGGGCCAAGTCGCGGGCGGAAGAAACCATGCCCGCCGCCGGGGCATCGCGCAGGTGGATCAGGGCGACCGGGTCGCCGTGGCGGTAGCCTTGGGCCAGCCGGGGGTCGCTATCGGAGGAATCGTCAAAGGAGGAGGCATCCATGCCCAACGGGTCAAAAAGGTCCTCCTTCACGGCCGTGGCGAAATCTTCCTTTCGCCGGACCTCCACCACCCGGCCCAGCACCGTGTAATCCACGTAGGAATACTTGTAGAGGCTCTGGGGCGGGGAAACCAGGTAATCGTCCTTCAGGTCCGACACCGCTTCTTCCAAACTCTCGGGCTTGTCCACCCAGATACCCTTCAGGTAAAAACCCGGGAGGCCCGAATGGTTGGCCAAAAGGGAACGCGGGGTGATGGCCTTCGTATGTTGGAACCGGCTCTTGATGGAAAACCCGGGGAGGTAATTCCCAACCGGGCGGTCCAAGCCCAGCCGCCCTTTTTCCGCCAGGTGGAGGACCTCCGCCGCGGTGAAGATCTTTGAGACCGCCCCCAGGTGGTAGAGGGTGTCGGCGTCGGCCTTGGTTTTTTTCTCCTGGTCGGCGTAGCCGAAGCCTTTCATC
>JAJPJW010000015.1 GCA_021324075.1 Pseudomonadota bacterium
CCACCCCCACCGTGACGAGGACCTCAACCCCCAGCCCGACCCCCAGTGGTACCCCCACGCCATCGGCAACGGCCAGCGCTACAGCCTCCGCCACCTCCACCGCCTCCGACACCCCGACCGAGACGATCACCCAAACCGCGACGTGGACCCCCACTTCCACGCCCACCCAAACCACGACCTGGACCCCGACCGCCACCCCGACCCAAACCGCGACACGGACGGCGACCTCTACGGCCAGCTTCACCGCCACGCCCACCCCCACCACCCCGCTGACGACCCACTTCAGCGTCACTTCCTCCGGCTCGGCGGCCTCGGGGGTCTCTTTTCCGGTGACCGTCACCGCTTTGACGGCGGGGAACGCCACCGACACGGCCTATGGCGGCACGGTCCAGGTGGGTTCACCGGACGCGAGCGCCATCCCGGCCGGCACCCTCACCGCGGGGGTGGGCGTTTTCAACCTGGCCTTCGTCGTGGTCACGGGCAGCACGCCGGTGACCGCCTTCGATACCTATTTCCCCACGATCACGGGCAGCACGACGGTGAGTGTAGTGCCCGGCCCGTTCTCCCAATTTAAAATGTCGGCGACGGGCGGCTCGGTCGTCTCCGCAGGAACGGGCATTACCATGCAGGCCCAGGCGGCGGACGCCAACTCGAACAACGTCACGGGCAGCTATTCGATCCAATTGACCACCAGCGACGGGGCGGCGAGCTTCATCCCATCCGCCGGCCCGATCCTGACGAACTCGGGCGGGCAGGCCTCCTGGACCGTGATCTTCGGCACCACGGGCTCCCAGGGTGTGACCGCCACCGGCGCGGGCCGTACGGGTGTCTTTGTATTTACTGTGAATTGAAGCGGGGAAGTATTGCCCCGAAACCTTCTCTTTGGCCCCTTCCAATTGCAAGTCCCCTTCTTTCGAAAATAAACAGGGAAAACGGTTTTACCCAAGCAGGACGCCCCTATTTCGGGGGAGAGCCACTGGGTGCATTTGGCGTCCGCGGCATGAGGGTGGTAGCCTACTTCTAGAAGATCGACTTCCCGAAAGAAGTCCTCTTCCTCCGTTTTTTCAGGCCCGGTTTGCGGCCGGGTTTGCCATCCAGCTGTTCCATTGGTTTGCCCACCAAAGATTTCATTCATCCCGGTCTTCCTTATTCTTAGGAGTTGCCCTCTTGAGGGGGAAGCCCGGTTTTTCAGCCCCGGCCTGGTTTTGAGGCCCGGACTGTTTTTAAGTTTCGTCGAAGAAATGATGGCCTACTGACGAGGAGGCCACTTTTCTTTCTCCGGGGAACGGCTTTTGAAGCCGGCCCCGGAATCACCCCCCCCTAGGCTGAAACCTAGTCCAACGATGGATGAGTGTTTCACGAGGAGGATGCGATGAAGAAACTACCACTGGTCTCATTTTTGGTTTTGAGCCTGGCCCTGTTTGCGACGCTCCCCGCTTTGGTGAAGGGGGCGGAAGCGCCTCCCTCGGGCGCCGGCTCCGGCAGCGGTGGAAAGTCCACCCCTACTCCCACGGCCACGGCGACCCCTGTGGTGGGGGATGACGACTGCGATGGGGCCCTGGAGGGTTGCCTGGGGGACCTGTTTTTCCTGTTCGATGGGGGTGAACACCACCACCATTTCGGTTTCAATGACCGGGACAGACGCGATCGGGACTAAAACGGTAGTAGGTTGATAGGTCGAATAAGGGGCCGGTCCCTTTTTGGCCATCGTCAACTCTGGCCGTGGACCGGCACATTCGAAGCTCGCCACTCGGCTTGCTCCCGTTCTTTTGGAACGGGAGCGACCAAAGCTTGCATCTCGCCACGTTGGCTCGATGCAGGACGGGCAAAATAGACGCCCTTCGAGGTGTCGTGGCAGGGGGGCCGGACCACCGTCAAGGTGGCCCGGCTTTTTTATGTCTCCTCCCGGCTTTGACGCTTGGGAATAGTGGTTTTTTCGAGGCGGATGTTCCAGAATGACCCTTTGACGCGGGATGATTCCCCTCATCTTTTTGGACCAAGGCCTTCAATGACCGAAAAACCCAACGACAGCCGACCCCAACCAAACCTTCCCGAATGTTCCGTTTTCGTCGGCGTCAGCCTGGACGGTTTCCTGGCCAAGCCCGACGGCGACCTCAATTGGATGGACGAAGCGGCCGGGGGCGCCGGGGACCATGGTTATGAGGCCTTCATCGCCGGCATTGACACCTTGGTCTGGGGCCGGAAAACCTTCGAAAAGGTCATGGCCTTCGACAAGTGGTACCACGGGAAAAAGCGGGTGGTGGTCTTGAGCCACCAGCCCCTGGACCTAGGCCCGGCGCGGGCCAGGGGGGCGGTGGTGGAACATAGGTCCGGCACGCCGCAGGATATCGTCTCCCAACTGGGAGCCAGCGGCGCCCGGCACCTCTATATCGACGGGGGGCAGACCATCCAAAACTTCCTGCGCGCGGGGCTCATCCGGCGCCTCATCATCAGCCAGCTTCCGGTCCTCATCGGCCAGGGTATCCCCCTCTTCGGCAGCCTCCCCCACGACGTCAAGCTCCGCCATGTGGCCACCCGGACATTCCCGGGCGGCATGGTGCAGAGCGAATACCAGATCCCCTGAAGGAACCCAACCTGCCCCCAGATGCCTGCCCGATCTGCCATGGGTCCCGGGAAAGATTCATCCCCGGCGCGGACAACCATTCCTACCTTTCCTGTTCCAACTGCCAGCTCATCCAACTGGAGGAAGTCCATCACCTTTCGCCGGAAAAACAAAAGGAAAGGTACAAACAGCATCAGAACTCCCCGGACAACACGGGCTATGTGGAGATGCTCGAGGCCTTCTTAAAAACGGGAGTGGATCCCTTTGTGGCCAAGGCGGGCCGGGTGCTGGATTTTGGCTGCGGCCCGGAGCCGGTCCTGGCATGGCTGCTGGAAAGAAGGGGGCATGAGGTGGACCGCTACGACCTTTTTTTCCACAAGGACGAGGCCTACCTGACCCGGCAATACGACCTCATCACCCTCACCGAAGTGCTGGAACACTTGGCGGACCCCCTGGGGACCCTGAAGGGCCTCTCCCCAAGGCTGGCGCCCGGGGGCGCCTTCGCCCTCACCACCCTTTTCCATCCGGACGACC
>JAJPJW010000119.1 GCA_021324075.1 Pseudomonadota bacterium
AATCATAACCAGTCGGTGGGTAGTCCTTTGCTTTATGGCTTCTCCGGTGGAAAATAACGGTTAAGAAAACCGACATTTCCCGGGACCCACCGTGCAAAATTCCCCCATCCTGAAAATCATGGACCTGGCCTTGAAGCAATCCCCCCGCCCTTTCGAGCGGCTGGAGCGGGGCAAACCCGTCGCCGAAGGCCGAAAGGCGGTGGCGGCCCTCGCGGAAAAAGAAAGGGGCACGGCCCATCCCCCGAACCTTCCTCTTATCCAAGGCGCCCTCTACCTGACCTTTGATTGCTTTGAGGAGGCGCATAACGCGGCCAATGACCACGAAGGGACGGTGGCGGGGAATTGGATCCACGCCATCCTCCACCGCCGGGAACCGGACGCGGGCAACTCCAAATATTGGTACGCGCGGGTGAAATCGCCCGCCAAGGTTTCGGAAGGGATCGGCCGGGAAGCCCTAGCCCTGTTGAAAAAAATACCGGCTCCGGGGCTGGAATCCCTAACCCGAAAGGTGGAAAAATCAAAAGCCTGGGAACCGGAAGTTTTCGTAGATTTGTGCGAGGAGTTCCGGAAAAAGGAGCCCCAAGAACCGGCTTATAAGGTCCTGGCGGCGCTTCAAGAGATCGAGTGGAAGGGCTTGGCGGAGTACATCCTCTCTTTGTGATCGAGGTTTAAATGAAACAAATCTGGATTACCCGCTACGGCGGGCCGGAGACGCTTGAATTACGGGAGGCCGCCCTGGCTCCGCCCGCCGCCGGGGAAGTCACCGTGGCTGTCAAGGCCGTCGGAATCAATTTCGCCGACTTGATGGCCCGCAAGGGCCTCTACCCGGATGCGCCCAAACCGCCCTGTGTGGTGGGCTACGAGGTGGCGGGCAAGGTGGAAGCCCTGGGGCCGGGCGTGGAACCCCGTTGGCGGGACAAGGAAGTCTTCGCCCTCACCCGTTTCGGGGGCTATTCGGATAAAGTGAATTTGCCCGCGAACCAGCTTTTTGAAATGCCCTCCCGGCTGACTTTCCAGGAAGCGGCGGCCATACCGGTGAATTACCTGACCGCTTACCAGCTGGTCGTGGTCATGGGCGGCTTGAGGGCCGGTGAGTCGGTGCTCATCCACAACGCGGGCGGGGGCGTGGGCCTGGCCGCCCTGCAACTGGCCCGGCATATCGGGGCCGTCACCCTGGGCACGGCCAGCCCGTCCAAACATGCCTTTTTGAAAGGGCAGGGTCTGGACCACGCCATCGACTACCGCCGGAAGGATTGGTTTGGGCAGGTCATGGCCGCCACCCAGGGCCGGGGCGTGGACCTTATCCTGGACCCAATCGGCGGCCCGATGTGGCGCAAGAACTACCGATTGCTGAGGCCTACGGGACGGCTGGGGGCCTTCGGCGTTTCCAGCGCCACCGAATCCCGGGGACCCCGGCTCTTGTCCCTATTGAAAATCGGACTCTCGACACCCTGGTTCAACATGATTTCCCTCATGAACGGCAACCACGGTGTTTTCGGCGTGAACCTGGGGCATATGTGGGGTGAGGGCGAAAAGATCGCCGGGTGGATGGCGGCGATCCTCGCGGGCGTGAAGGAAGGTTGGCTCAAGCCCCGCGTGGATAAAAGCTTTCCCTTCGCACAATCTGGGGAGGCCCACCGGTATATTGAAGAAAGGCGGAATACCGGAAAGGTCCTGTTGACACCCTGAGCCGGCTGGAAACAAAAAAGACCCGGGGTTTTCCCCGGGTCTTTTTTGTTTGGAATAAGGGGCCGGTCAATAAGTGGTGGATTCCTGGTCGCTAGCCGTGAAGGACGACCCGATGAAGGCGCCCCCCGAAAAGGCGGAAATCACCGTCTCGTTGCAGTTCATGCCGATGGTGTAATTCCCCCCGCTGTAGCCGGCCAAGCCGGATTGGGGGATGTTGTAAGCCGAAGTGATGTTCGGCCCATAGACATAGCTTTGGTAGGAAGGGGTAATGCAATAAGCCGAGGCCGTGTTCTCATTGCCTCCTCCCAGCCAGGAAATGTTGATGCCCGAACCGGTGGGGGTGAAACTGACATTCCCCACCGAATGCACTGTACCTTGGCCGCTGTAACCGCTGTAATTGACCGAGAGGGTGTAATTCTGGTTTCCCTGGTAGGCCCAGCCGCTGGTGGAATTGTAATAGCCGATCAGGGTTGTTCCGGAGGAAATGCTGTAGTTGAAGGTGACGGGAAGATTGACCGAAGGGCCGGTCAAGGTGATGGTGGCGGTGGAGACCGCCTGGCTGGTCGTCATGATCTCCACTTGAACAGGCTGCACGAAGCCGCCCTGCACGGCGATGGCGGCCAGGATTTCAGGGGTGCCGTAGGAAATGGAGGTGGAGCCGGTGGGAGTGCTCGGCGTCAAAGGCGGGAGCGAAGTGGTGGTGGTACAAGAGGCCAGGAAAAAACAGCCGAAGGCCAGGGCGGTAAACCGGGCCAGGGACTTCGTTGGTAAAAAACTCTCATAAAAGCTTTTCATGGGACATCCTCCATATACATACCAGTTGAAATAGGTACCGCTTTATTCCATGGATTATTAATGAAAATATCGTTTTTGGCCAGTGCGGGGGAAAGTCTGTTTTGGCCGAAAAAGAGGGGTTTTAGGTCCCGAAAGGGGCCGCTCGAGCCCCTCCGCACGCCTGGGCAGGGGAGGGAAAATGCTAAACTATCCCTCCTTATCCCTTGAAAGGAATTTGAATGATCTACTTCGACCACGCCGCCTCAACTCCCCTGGACGACAAAGTCCTCGAAGCCATGACGCCCTTCCTGAGGGAAAATTTCGGCAACCCCTCCAGCGTCCACGGCTACGGCCGGGACGCCAAGAACGCCATCGAGCGCGCCCGCGAGGAAATCGCCGACACCCTCAACGCCGACCCCCGGGAAATCGTCTTTACCAGCGGCGGGACCGAATCCGTCAACGCCGTGCACAAGGGCGTGGCCTGGGCCTTCCACGGGAGGAACCGGCATATCATCATCTCCTCCATCGAGCACGCCTGCGTGCTGGAATGCTGTGAGTGGCTGACCAACCACGGCTTCGCGGTGACCGAAGTGCCCGTGGATTCCCAGGGACGGGTCAATCCCCAGGACGTCAAGAAGGCCGTCCGCCCCGGCGAGACGGGGCTCATCTCCATCATGGCGGCCAACAACGAGGTGGGCACGCTCCAGCCCTTCCGCGAGATCGGGGCCATGGCCCGGGAGATGGGCATCCTCTTCCATACGGACGCGGTGCAGGCCTACGGCAAGATCCCCCTGAACGTGGAGCGGGACCATATCGACTTCCTTTCGGTTTCGGGCCACAAGATCTACGGCCCCAAGGGAAGCGGCTTCTTCTACCAGCGCAAGGGCGTGGAACTGGTGCCCCTGGTGCACGGCGGCGGCCAGGAGCGGGACCGGCGGGGCGGCACGGAAAACGTGGCGGGCATCGTGGGACTGGGCGCGGCGTCGAAGAAAATCTGCGGTGAAACCAACGAGGGCGGGCGGCTGAGGGTGATGGCCGACCTTTTCTTGGAAGACTTGAGGAAGCAATTCAAGGACCTCAAGGTGAACGGGCCCGAAAAGGCCGAGGACCGGGTGCCGGGACTGCTCAACATCACCCTGCCGGGCCTGGAAGGCGAGACCCTGGTGCACAGCCTGGACGCGGCGGGTTTTGCCGCCTCCTCGGGCGCGGCCTGCGCGGCCGGCTCGGCGCCGCCTTCCCACGTGCTGGTGGCCATGGGCCGCTCCGCCAAGGAAGCCAAACAGGGCCTGCGGTTCTCCTTCGGACATTCCAACAACGGCGATCAGGTCAAGCAGTTGGTGGCGGCCTTGCCGAATATCGCGGCCAACCTGAAGGTGATGTCGTCCTTCCTGGACGACGACGAACCCGTTAAAAAATAAAGAGTCGAACCACAGAGGTCACGGAGTACACAGAGTAAGAATTTGCGGAGTCTTTACTCTGTGCCCTCTGTGACCTCTGTGGTTAAAGATCTGGCTTTGGGGTTTTGTGGCGGGGTTACTTTTCCGAAGCATCCACCGAGTAGACGACCTTCAAATCCTTGCCGTCCGGGATGTCCTTCTCCGCCACGAAGCCGATGGCATCCCCGTTTTTCTCCACTTCCCGGATGATGTCGCCCGAGTCGGGCAGGACGGAAGGCGCCGACAGGCCGTCGATGAAGGCCTTGCCGCTCCAGATTTTCTTGTATTGGGCCTTGGTCTTTTCCAACACCTTTTTCAGGAAAAGGGCGGAGAGGGTTTCGTCGCCGTTGACCAGGGGTTCGATCTTGTCGCCGTTCTCGAACTGTTTGTCCCCCAGGTAGATGGCGGGAATATCCTTGGAATCGATGCCCGACAGGGCACCGCCGCTTTTCACGATGACCACCAGCTTGCCCGATTTCGGGGCCTTGGAAGAGGCCGCCGGCAGGGCCGCCACCAGCATCCACGCCGCCAACAATAGGCCGGTTTTCCATCCCTTGAAGTTTTTCATTGATAGTCCTCCTTCACATCATAACGGAATTGATAGGCCGGTGGAAACGCCCCTAAAAACCCCATCCCCAGGCGGTGGCCAACTCGGTGGCGTTGGCGCCGTTGGCGTTGATCAGGTGTAGCTCCAGTTTGAGGGAGGAGGAAGCCGGCACGAAGTCATACCTGACCCCCGCCAGGTAGACGGTCTGGTTGGAGGAGAGGGTGGCCAGGAAGAAGGGGTCGGAACTGTCCACGTTCAGGTTTTCCACCCGCACATAGGGCTTCAGGTCCGGCGTGGCTTGGTAGGCGAGCTGGACGTAGTAAGCGGTGTTGTTGGCGCTGCCGTTAACCGAGGAGCCCAATCCGATGTCATTGTTGAAGTTATAGAACTCGCTCAGGAACTCGAAGTTGTCGTCGGTGTAAATCACTTCCCCTTCCAGCAGCAACTGGGCCAGGTCGTTGAAAACGGGGGTACCGTCGCTGACCGGTCCGGAAGGTACTACGCTGTAATGACTCAGGACCGAGGCCACGCCGATGGCCAGCCCGCCGTTGGCCTCGGGCTTGAAGACCAGGCGTCCGGCGAAACGCTTGCTGTTGAAATTGTCGCCCCCCGAGGGGTTGAAGTTGATGGCTGCATCCGTGACGTTGCCGTTGTTATCCACATTGAGGCCAATATTGCCGTTGTTGCCCACGTTGAGCTCGTATCCCAGGGATGAGGAACCCAGGCCGAACTTGCCATAGGCGAAGAGGCCCACGATGTGGTTGGGCACCACGCCGCCGTGCTTGTAGGCCTGGTCGCTGCCGCCGCCGTCCTCGAAGGCAAGGAAGAAGGGCCTGTCGATGGTGGTCTGGAACTGGTCGCCGTGGTGGAAGGTGCGGTTCCAATAACCGAAGGCCGTGTGGTCCCGGCCGGCGGCCACGCGAAGTTCGTCGCTGAAGGTGTAATAGGCGATCACGCGCTCCAGGTCGATGGAGGGGTTCTGGCCGTCGAACTCCACGACGTTCTCCACCATGGCGCCTAAATGGGGGCCGTACTGGGCCATGATGTGCAGGTCGGTCTGGCCGATGTAAAAGGCGTTCTGCTGGGGGAAGGAAGCCGAGGGGCCGGACACCCGGTATTCGGCGTCGCCGTAGAGGTTGAAGTGCAGGCGCAGCTGGTCCTCGTGGATCTGCTTGAACTTCTGGTCGGTGGTGGACTGGTAGGAGGCCAGTTGGTCCTCCAGGTCCTTCACCCTTTCGGCCAGGGATTTGGAGCTGTTATCCGAAGCCCCTTCATTGGTGTCCGCTTGGACGGGAAGAACGGAAAGGCCCAGGCAAAGGATCAAGCCCCAACGGATCATTCCAAATAATTTTTCCCCCATTTGGCGGCCTCTTTCTTGGATTGAATAAAAAAACGGAAAACGGCGGAGCAAATACGAATATTAGGCTGAATTATACCTGATAGGGTTCTTGAGGATGTTGACGACCTGGGGCCGCGGGGCCGGAGGAAAGCTCCGACCAAGGGACAAAAGGCCCATTTGGCAAGAAAATAGGGTCTTTTCGAAAGCCTTCCGGGGCTATTTATTGGAAGGTGGGCCGGGAAATCAGGTTAAAATACCCGCGTTTTAGTCCGCCCATCCGCATCCTTCTAGAAAGGCCCGACCGTGTTCCGAAGCAAGCTGGGGTTCCGCGTGGTGCTGACGGTGGTCGGCTCCATCTTCCTCATTGAAATGATCTTCGGCCTCATCGGCCTTTCCTACCAGAAACAGTCGGTCCTGGACAAGCGCCTGGACTCCCTCAAGTTTTCCATGGGCCTGCTCGAGGTGGAAATCCGCAAGTCCATCCAGCACGACCGCATGCACGAGCTTTCCCAAATCATTTCCGACCTGGCCCGGGGTTATAGCGCCTATTCCTACGACCTCTTCGACACGAAGGGAAAGACCGTCATCCAGGAACAGCTGTTGGATGGCTACCAGCCCCATACGGGGGACCTGGTGCAAAGGCTTCCCCTGGTGGCGGATGAGAAGGCGCTCCCGGTGCAGGAGTTCAAGGGGTCGAACGGGGTGATCTTGAGGTACCTCGTCCCCTTTTATACCGATGACGGCGACCTGATGGGCGGGCTGGCCATCGAAACGCCCATGACGGCCGTGGATTCCTCGGTGAAGGCCCTCCAGGAGAAGGCCGCCCTGCAGATCCTGGGCATCGCGACCGCGGTGGCGCTTTTCGTGGCCTTCGTCCTCTTGCTGGTTTCCACCCATTTCGTGGTGGCCCCCATCAACACCATGAAGCGGTAACTGGAAAGCCTCTCCAAGGGCGAGGCGGACCTGACCTTCCAGATCCAGATCAAGACCAGCGATGAGATCGGGGAGATGGGCCACTGGTTCAACTCCTTCATCGGCCGCATCCGGGCCATGGTCCTCAGGGTGCTGGAGCACTCGCGCCAGTTGACCCAGCAGGTGGAGACCCTGACCCATTCCACCGCCGAGGTCTCGGCCATGAGCGGCGACGTGACCACCACCGTCCAGCAGATCGCCAAGGGCGCGGAGGAACAGGCCGTCAAGATCGCCGAGGTCAACCAGCTCATGCAGGAAGTGCAGGAGACCATGAAGACCGTGGAGCGCAAGGCCCATGAGACCTCGGGCGCGGTGGACAAGGCCAGCCATACGGCGAAGATCGGCGGCAAGATGGCCCGCAGCGCCATCGACAAGATGGTGCAGTTGAGCGAATCCATCCTGAAGAACTCGGACATGGTGGGCAGGCTGGGCACCAAGAGCCAGGAAGTGGGCCGGGTGGTGGAACTCATCTCCGGCATCGCGGAACAAACCAACCTGCTTTCCCTCAATGCCGCCATCGAGGCGGCCCGGGCCGGGGAGCAGGGCCGGGGCTTCGCGGTGGTGGCCGAGGAAATCCGGGCCCTGGCCGACGGTTCCTCCAAGGCGGTGCAGGAAATCACGACCCTGGTCTCTGAAATGCAGGATGAGACCACGGGGGTGGTGCAGTCCATGGAAAAGAGCGCCGCCGAAGCCCAGGGCGGCAAGGAGACCGTCCGCGAGATGGAATCCTCCCTGGATGAGATCGCGGCGGTCATCGAGGGGGTGGTGGTACACACCAAGAGCATCACCGAGACCATCAACGCCCAGGCCCAGCGCTACACCCGGATCCTGCACAGCATCCAGGACATCAACGCGGTGTCCGAGCAGTCCGCCGCCTCCACCCAGGAGGTTTCGGCCTCCACCGAGGAACAGTCGGCCAGCATGGAGCAGGTGTCCGCCACCTGCCGCGAGCTGGCGGCCATGTCCATCGAACTGAGGTCCATGGTCGAGAAGTTCAAGATCAAGTAGACCCTTCCCGGAATCCGGGGGTTTCTTCCGATGAGCGACAAAATCCCTTTCTGGCAATACGCCCAACACCCTCCTCCCCGTGTTTCCCGGGTGACGGGGATTGCGCTGGTGGTTTTTTTAGGCGTGTTTTTCTTTTTCGGGCTTCCGCGCCTTTGGCATTGGGCCGGCCAAAGCTATGTCCTGGTGTCCAAGGGATTGGCGGTTCCAGGGGTCGTCCTTCCGGGCTACGGCGAGTACGGCGGCACCCCCATATACGACCCCCAGGTGGAATACCAGGCCCCGGGCGGGGGTTTGCTACGGACCACGGCCCGCCGGTTTTGGGGCTACTACGCTCCGGGCGTGGAAGTCCGGGTGCTTTATGATCCCCTGGCGCCCCCGACGGCCGAAATCGAAAACGAAGGACTTTTCATTCCTTGGGTCCTGCTCCTGCTCTCACCTCTCGCGGTTTACGGGATTTTCCGCCTGATCAAGGCCTCGTGGAAAGACGAACCGACACCGACCGTGAAGTTCTCCAAGCAGACAAATCGGTTCATGAACCGGCTCTTCCTGGGCTTGTTCCTCTTGTTTTGCCTTTACGAATGCTCGAGGTCGGTCCTGGACCTGGCCGATTCCTACCGGCTGGCGACGAAAGGCGTGGAAACCCGGGGGACCGTTGAAAAAAACGTACGCTGGCGCCTGCGTTGGTCCTGCCTTTATTTCAGCGTGGTTGCCTTCACCGACGGCCAGGGCCTCAAACACGAGTTTCTCACCCGCGCGGACTTCTTTGGGACAAACGTCCCCGCTCTTCCCGGGGGGCAGGTCCGGGTTTTTTACGATCCGCGGAATCCCAAGAAGGCATTGGCCCAAGACAGTTATGACCTTTGGGAATGCAGCCTGGGGATCCTGGCTCTTTCCCTGGTCCCCCTCGCCTGGTTTTTAGCAGAGGGTGTCATCCCCCGGTTGAGGAAAAAGAACCGGGCCGCCTATGAGGTGATCCTGGGCGGGGGATGAGCCGGGAAGTCTAAAATCATAGACTCCCACACCTCTTTCACCGCCGGGTAAAACTTCCGAGAATTTTGATTTTCAGGTTTGTTTTATTTTTTCACTCTGTGTACTCTGTGCCTTCGGCGGTTCAATCTTTTTGAGGAGTTGCCCCATGGCCTCACCCCTTTCGCTGGACCTGTCCTACATTTCCGACGTCGTCTCCGAACAGGAAGTTTCCGCCCTGGCCCCCCAGGTGGAATCGGCCTTGAAGTCGCTCCTGGAAAAGACCGGCCGGGGGTCGGACTACCTGGGCTGGATCGACCTTCCCTTCGACGCGCAAAAGCAGCTGCCCGCCCTCAAAAAAGCCGCCAAGGCCTTCGACAAGTGCGAGTCCGTGGTGTCCATCGGCATCGGCGGGTCCTACCTGGGCATCAAGTCCACCATCGAGGCCCTGGGCGGGTCCGACAAGATCCACTACGCGGGCAACCACCTTTCCCCCACTTCCTTCAACAAGCTCCTGAAGCAGCTCAACCCCAAGAAGACGGGGATCATCGTCATCTCCAAGTCGGGCACCACCACCGAACCGGCGGTGGCCTTCCGCATCCTCAAGACCTGGGTGGAAAAGGCGGTGGGGAAAAAGAAAGCCAAGGCCCGCATCGCGGCCGTGACCGACCAGGCCAAGGGGGCCCTCAAGGGCATGGCGGACGCCGAAGGCTACGCCACCTTCGTCATCCCCGACGACGTGGGCGGACGCTATTCGGTGCTCACGCCCGTGGGGCTTCTGCCCATCGCGGCGGCGGGGTTCGACATCGCCAAGCTGCTCAAGGGCGCGCAGGACGCGGCCAAGGCGATGAAGTCCTCCGATCTCTCGGCCAACCTCTCGGCCCGCTACGCGGCGGCCCGGTACCT
>JAJPJW010000022.1 GCA_021324075.1 Pseudomonadota bacterium
CGGTACCGGGAGTTCCTTCACCATCTCCACCGTGACCGTCTTTTGGGGATAGGCATAGTCGGCTAGTTGTTCCAGGGCCCTTTGGAGGTAGGCGATGTCCGGGCCTATCTTTTGGACCAACAGTTGGGCGCCCTCTTCCGGAAGGCTCAATCCCCTTCCCTGCGCCTGTTGTTTGAGCCAACCCGAGAGTTTCCAATCCGGAATGTCGGAGCATTGCACCGCCCAGCCCATGCGTTCGGCGGCGGCCACCGCTTTGGTGGTCTTGCGAAGCCCCGGCGCCAGGAAAACCAGCGTGGAGGCCGAATTGGGGTTGGTGAAATAGTCCTTCAATTGTTGGAGCGCCGCTTCCGAATGCCCTCCCAGCATTTTCTCCGCGTGCTGCACCACTAATAACTGGGACGAGGCGAAAAGCGAGATGGTTTGGGCCGCGGTGAGCACTTCGTTCAAACCGTCCTGGCCGCCGTCGAAGGCCTGGATCGTGCCGTCCTTGGCCGTTTTGCGGAATTTTTCCTTCAGGGCCCTGGCACCCTCGGCGATGACGCCGTCCGAGTCCCCGAAAAGGAGCACCAAGCCCGGAAGGTCGCCTTTGAGCCGGCCCAGGAAATCGTCAAAGTACATTTACTGGATGCCCTTGGGGATGGCCATATTGGAAAGGGGCGTGGCCAGGGGAAAAGGAGCGGGCTTCTCGACCGGGGGGATGGTGGAAACCGCGGTGGGCGTCTTAGGTTCCTGGTTCTTCACGTAAAAGAAGGTGATCCCCACCAACTGGCCGTCAACGGTTAAGTGGATGGTGTAAAGCCCGATGTCCCGGGGCAGGCCGGTCTGTCCGTACTCCGAGTGCAGGTGGTCCATGCCGAAGGTCGTGGTCACCAGGAACCACTGGTAGGTCTCGTTTTGAAGGGTCAAAAGCCGGTCGGTGAACCCCACCTGGAATTCCTGGTCGAACTTCGCGATGCGCAGGTTGGACGGGGAAAAGCATTCCACCGTGGCCGTGTGGATGCGGCTGGAGGGCTTGATGAGGAAATAGGCGAAGTAACTCACCTGGTTGTTCTTGTCCAGGTAGAAGTAGTTCACGCTGTCCACCGGGTATTCGTTGAGGATGCGGGTGGTGGTGATCATATGGCTGACGATTACATCCTGGTTGGGGGCCGCGTTGGAAGAAAGCCCGGTGGGCGCATCCTTGACGGTGGGAGCGTTGCCGACGGGGTTCTTGGGCACCCCGCCCGTGATCCATTCCAAATCCGCCTTGGCGGCCGTGGAAGCCAGGATCAGGAGGACCCCGGCCCATATCCCGGGTTTTAAGCCTGGAAGTTTAAACTGCCTTTTGTCCCTTTTCACTTTCACCCTTTTCACTTGAGGATCAGTAGCCTTCCAACACTTTTCTCACGATGGTGTAAGCCGTGTCGTCGGCCAGCTGGGAAACGGCCTGGTCCATGGTTTCCGAGGGGGCCCCGGTATACTGGGGCGTATAGAAGTAGATGCTGTGGACCCTTCCCGTGTCCTCGACGAAGCTTTTCTTTTCCTGCTCATCCACCGCCGCCAGGTCATAAACCACCGAAAGCCGGTATTGCAGCACGTAATTGGTCTTGGGGTCGTACATTTGGGGCTCCTGGATATATTCCCGGATAACCGCCTTGACGACCAGGTCGGCCTTGTCCGAATCCACCAGGGGAAGGCGCCCGTCCTGCTGGAATTGCCGGATGGTGGCCTTGGTGAAAAGCGTATCCAAGCCGAAATAACTGGTTTTGTTCTCGAAAAGGGAAACCCCGACGTTCTGCAGGTAGGAAGGCACGATCAGGGCCGCCGGATGGCAGCCCAGCATGGAAACCAACAGAACCGCAAGGGGGGCCCAGGGGAAGATTTTGAGTTCGGGTTTTTTCACTTTTCTCTTTTCCGGAATCCTAGGAAGTTTTGACGATGAAATTGGCCAGTTTGTCCTTCACCCAAACCACCTTCAGGATGCTTTCGGGTGAAACCATTTTTCCGATTTTTTCGTCCGTTTTGGGTAATTCCCTAATGGCCGCTTCCTCCAGGCCTACCGGCACGTTCACCCGGCCCCGGAGCTTGCCGTTGACCTGGATGGCGATTTCAACCGCATCGGCTTTCATGAGGGCGGGGTCGTGCTTCGGCCATCCCGCGTCGAGCAATTCCCCCTCCCCGAACCGGGACCACATCTCCGCGGCCACGTGGGGGGCAAAGGGCCCCAAAAGCTTCACCAGCGCCTCCACCCCCTCGCGGAGGATGGGGGTCTTGGCCGCAGCGTCCCCCTTGTAATCGTAAAGGTGGTTGATAAGTTCCATCATAGCACTGATGGCCGTGTTGAATTTGAACCCCCCGTTCATGTCCTGGTGACTTTGTGGATGGTCTGGTGGGTCTTCCGGCGCGCTTCCTTGTCGGCTTCGGTCGCGGCCTCCGGGGCGCCCCCGGTTTTGAAGTCGGGCCTTTCCAGGAGCTCTTGGAAAAGCTTCCACACGCGGTTGAGGAACCGGAAGCCGCCTTCCACAGCCCGGTCGTCCCATTCGGCGTCGCGTTCGGGCGGGCCGATGAAAAGCGTGTAAAGCCGGAAGGTATCGGCGCCGTATTTCTGGATGAGTTCGTCCGGCTGGACCGAGTTGCCCTTGCTCTTGGACATCTTGACCCCGCCCTTGGTGATCATGCCCTGGGTGAAAAGGCGCCGGAAAGGCTCATCAAAGCTGATGAGGCCCAGGTCCTTGAGGACCTTGGTGATAAACCGCGAATAAAGCAGGTGCAGGATGGCGTGCTCGACGCCCCCGATATATTGGTCCACCGGCAGCCACTGGTTGGCGGTCTTGGTATCGAAGGCCTGCTGGGAGTCTTTCGCGGAGACATAGCGCAGGAAATACCAGCTGGAATCCACGAAAGTATCCATGGTGTCCGTCTCCCGGCGCGCTTCCCCGCCGCACTTAGGGCAGGAGGTATTGACGAAAGAGGGGACGCTTTTCAGGGGGGATTCGCCGGTCGGTTTGAATTCCACAGCCCGGGGTAGCCTCACCGGCAGGTCCTTTTCCGGCACCGGCACCCAGCCGCACTTCGGGCAATGGACCATGGGAATGGGCGCGCCCCAATACCGCTGGCGGGAAATCAGCCAGTCCCTCAGGCGGTAGGTCACCGCGCCCCGGCCCCATTTCTTTTCGTCGAGCCATTCGGCCATTTTTTTCTTGGCTGCATCCACCGGGAGGCCGTTGAGGAAGTCCGAGTTGATCAGTTTACCGTCGTCCGTATAGGCTTCTTGCTGTGGGTCGTAAAGGTGGCCGGAGGTTTTCCAGGCGTGCTTGACTTCGTCGGTAGGATCGATGACCTGCACGATGTGGATTTTGTATTTTTGGGCGAAATCAAAGTCCCGGGTGTCGTGGGCCGGGACGGCCATGATGGCCCCCGTCCCATATTCCATGAGCACGTAATTGGCGATATACACCTGGATGGATTTGCCGTTCACCGGGTTGACGGCCTTCACACCCGTATCCAGGCCCAGTTTCTCGGCGTTCTCGCCCGTGCGGTCCATGGCGCTTTGTTTTTTTATTTTCTCGACGAAAGCTTTCACCTCGGCTTCTTTGGCCGTCCCCTTCACCATCTCCGTTACCAAGGGGTGCTCGGGGGCCAACACCATGTAGGTGGCCCCAAAAAGGGTGTCGGGCCGGGTGGTAAAGACGGTGATGGTCTGGCCGCTTCCCTCCACCTTGAATTGGACTTCCGCCCCTTCGCTCTTCCCGATCCAGTTTTTCTGCATGGTCTTGACCCGGTCGGGCCAATTGTCCAAGCCGGCGATATCGGCCAGCAGGCGGTCGGCATAAGCGGTGATCTTAAAGAACCACTGCTCCAGGTCCTTCTGTTCCACAGGCGTTCCGCAGCGCTCACAGCCGCCGTCCACGACCTGCTCATTGGCCAGCACGGTCATGTCCTTGGGGCACCAGTTCACATAGGCCTTTTTTCGGTAGGCCAGGCCCTTTTCGTAGAGCTTCAGGAAGATCCACTGGGTCCAACGGTAATAATCCGGCAGGCAGGAAACCACTTCCTTGTCCCAGTCATAGCCCATGCCCCAATCATAAAACTGTCCCTTCATCCGTTCGATGTTCTTGAGGGTCCAATCCTCCGGGTGGATGCCCTTGTGGATGGCGGCGTTTTCCGCCGGCAGTCCGAAGGCGTCAAAACCCATGGGATTCAGGACATGGTGGCCCAGGGCCCGGAAATACCTGAAAACAGCGTCACCGATGATGTAATTGCGCCCGTGGCCGGCGTGCAGGAAGTCCCCCGAAGGATAGGGGAACATGACCAGCGTGTAGTATTTCTTATGCGTCTTGGAAAGGTCGCAGCCGTAAACACCCTTTTCCTTGAAGTGTTTTTTCCAGCGTTGTTCGATGTCGGTGAAGTTGTAGGCTTCCATAGGGCCTTCCTGGGATGTTGAAAAGAAAGGTGATTATAAGTTAAAAGTCAGGTTTCCATTCTTTAATTAATTCACGAGGTGCTTGCGGGAAAAAAGCAGCGTACCAATGACGAACAGGCTCCAAAGCACGAATAAATTCAGCAAAGGAAAGGGCTCGGACCGGAGGAAATGGAAAATCCCGGCGGCGGCCATCGGGTCGTCCTGAAGCAGCCGCCTCCACGCGTTTTCGCTCAGGAAAATATCCACGAGGAAGACCCCATGGAAGAACGGGACCATCCAGAGGGCCAGCTTCGACGCGCTCAAAAAATAGCCGCTGCAGAGGAAAAAGGCGAAACCCGCCAGCGCCCAATAGGCCACCGAAAAGGGC